>SMYD01000016.1 GCA_004356015.1 Acidobacteriota bacterium
AGCTGGGTACGGATGTTCCCCTGGAAGAGACCATTCTGCGCCGGGAGGATTTTCTTGCGGTCATCGAATACTTTCTGAAGCTCAGGCGCAGTCCGTCTGGGGTGGATGACATCGACCACCTGGGGAATCGACGTGTACGATCTGTGGGGGAGTTGCTGGAGAACCAGTTCCGGATCGGGCTGGTGCGTATGGAGCGGGCCATCAAGGAGAAGATGTCCGTCTATCAGGAGATGACCACCGCCATGCCCCATGACCTTATCAATGCCAAGCCGGTCATGGCTGCCATCCAGGAGTTCTTCGGTTCCTCCCAGCTCTCCCAGTTCATGGATCAGACCAATCCGCTGTCGGAAGTGACTCACAAGCGCAGATTGTCGGCGCTTGGGCCGGGGGGCCTCTCCCGGGAACGCGCCGGCTTTGAAGTTCGTGACGTACACCCGACCCATTACGGGCGGATTTGCCCTATCGAGACCCCGGAAGGCCCCAACATCGGCCTGATCTCCTCTCTCGCGTGTTATGCCCGTATCAATGAATATGGATTCATCGAGACGCCTTACCTGAAAGTGGAGAATGGCCAGATTCAGCGCTACCTCCGGATTCTCAACGCCGGTGACACCGATCTGAAAATGGGTGATGTGGTTCAGGAGCGCGATGTCCTGGCGGCCAATGCCACCGTGAAGCGATCTCCCAAGCGGAACAGGCCTGCGACATTCGAGCCGGCGGCCTTTTACCTCTCGGCGTGGGAAGAAGATACGGCGGTCATTGCCCAGGCCAATGCCCGGCTGGACGAAGAGAAGCGCTTTGTCAACGAACGGGTGACGGCAAGGGAGGCCGGTGAGTTCAAGTTCGTGGACAGGAATAAGGTCGACTACATCGATGTTTCCCCGCGACAGCTTGTTTCCGTGGCGGCGGCCCTGATCCCGTTCCTGGAGAACGATGACGCCAATCGCGCACTCATGGGCTCGAACATGCAACGTCAGGCTGTGCCGTTGTTGCGCAGTGAGGCTCCGTTCGTGGGCACCGGCATGGAGTCTGTGGTGGCAAGAGATTCGGGCGCGGTGGTGCTCTGCCGGCGTGCCGGTGTCATCGATTCAGTGGATGCCCGGCGTATCATCGTGCGGGTGGGCTCCGATCGAGGCGGCAAGGGGGGGGACTTCGGAGCGGAAATCTACTCCCTGACCAAGTTCAAGCGTTCCAACCAGAATACCTGCATCAACCAGCGGCCCCTGGTCGCGGTGGGTCAGAAGGTGGAAAAGGGGCAGGTCCTGGCCGACGGTCCCTGCACGGAATTAGGGGACCTGGCTCTGGGGCGCAACATCCTGGTGGCCTTCATGCCCTGGCGTGGTTACAACTTTGAAGACGCCATTCTCATCTCGCAGCGACTGTTGAAGGAGGACTACTACACCTCCATTCATATCGAGGAATTCGAGACAGAATCCAGGGATACCAAGCTGGGACCTGAGGAGATCACCCGGGATATCCCCAATGTTTCCGAGGAGTTTATCCGCAACCTGGATGAGTCGGGAATCATCCGCATCGGTGCTCAGGTCAAGCCGGGCGATATCCTGGTGGGCAAGATCACGCCCAAGGGTGAAACTCAGCTCACCCCCGAGGAGAAGTTGCTGCGCGCGATCTTTGGGGAGAAGTCCGGTGATGTCCGGGATGCTTCGCGCACAGCTCCTCCCGGTATCGAAGGCACCGTGGTGGATGTGAAGATCTTCTGCCGTAAGGGCGTGGAGAAGGACAGCAGAACCCTGGCCATCGAGCAGGAGCAGATAGCTCGCATGGAAAAGAACCTGGCCGATGAGATTCGGATCCTCAAGGAGGAGAGCCGCAACAAGCTCATGAATCTGGTCGAGGGTGAATCCCTGAGCGCGCCGTTGAAGTCCAAGCGAACCCGCCAGGAGATCCTGGCTTCCGGCTCCAAACTGACCTGGTCGGTGCTGCAGGAACTTCCCGAAGAAGACCTCATTCGCGTGGAGTTCGAATCCAAAAAGCCCGAGGTGAGAGAGGATTTCCGGAAAATCCTGGAGCGCACCGAGAAGAAGATTCAGGTGCTCAAGAAGCTCCACGCGGAGAGGATCGCCCTCATGAAAAAGGGCGATGAGCTGGCTCCCGGCGTGATCAAGATGGTGAAGGTCTATGTGGCCATGAAGCGCAAGCTCTCCGTGGGAGACAAGATGGCCGGACGGCATGGGAACAAGGGGGTCATCTCCCGCATCCTGGCCGAAGAGGATATGCCCTACCTCCCGGATGGCACCCCCGTGGATATTGTCCTCAATCCTCTGGGTGTGCCTTCGCGCATGAACGTCGGGCAGGTGCTGGAGACCCATCTGGGGTGGGCGGCCAAGGTCCTCAACTGTCACTACGCCGCCCCGGTGTTCGATGGCGCCAGTGAAGACGAGATCAAGGAGGAGCTCAAGAAAGCCAACCTTCCTATCTCTGGCAAGACCGTCCTTTACGATGGCATCACCGGACGCGCATTCGAACAAAAGGTCACGGTTGGCTATATCTACCTCATGAAACTCGCGCACCTCGTGGATGACAAGATCCATGCACGCTCCATCGGGCCGTACAGCCTCATCACCCAGCAACCGCTGGGCGGCAAGGCTCAGTTCGGTGGCCAGCGTTTCGGTGAGATGGAAGTCTGGGCTCTGGAGGCCTATGGGGCTGCTCATATCCTCCAGGAACTGTTAACTGTCAAATCTGATGATGTCTACGGTCGGACCAAGATTTATGAGGCTCTGGTCAAGGGAGAAATGACGGTGGAACCAGGATTGCCTGAATCATTCAACGTGCTCATTCGAGAGCTACAGAGTTTGTGCCTCGACGTGACACTGCAGACGAAGAACTGAAAGGAGCCGGGCCATGATGAAGAGCGCGCCATTCCAGGACCGGACCCGTACCATCAACGACTTCGAGTCGATCCAGATAGCCCTGGCCAGTCCCGAGAAGATCCGGAGCTGGTCCTATGGGGAGGTCACCAAGCCGGAGACCATCAACTACCGCACCTTCAAGCCGGAAAAGGATGGCCTTTTCTGCGCGAAGATTTTCGGCCCCGTGACGGACTGGGAATGTCTTTGCGGCAAGTTCAAGCGCATGAAGCACCGGGGCGTGGTCTGCGACAAGTGCGGTGTTGAGGTGACCCAGAGCAAGGTGAGGCGGGAGCGCATGGGACATATCGAACTTGCCTCGCCGGTTTCCCATATCTGGTTTTTCAAGGGGCTTCCATCCCGTATCGGCCACCTGCTGGACATGACCATGCGGGATCTGGAGAAGATCCTTTATTTCGAATCGTTCGTCGTCATCGATCCCGGTGGTACGGGCCTGAAAGAAAAGGAACTCGTCAACGACGAACGCCATCGGGAGCTGCGAGAGGAGTTTGGCGACGAGTTCGACGCCCGTATGGGTGCAGAGGCGATTCGCGAACTCCTGCGTATGGTGGACATTGACAAGCTCGCCGAGGAACTGCGCGCCCAGATGAAGGTGGAAACCTCGGTGCAGAAGCGCCTCAAGTGTGCCAAGCGCCTGAAGGTCTGCGTGGCGTTCCGTTCCAGCGGCAATCGCCCTGAGTGGATGATCCTGGAAGTCTTGCCTGTGATCTCCCCTGAGTTGCGGCCCCTGGTGCCCCTTGATGGTGGCCGCTTTGCCACCTCGGATCTCAATGATCTCTACCGGCGCGTCATCAATCGTAACAACCGGTTGAAGAAACTGCTGGACCTCAAGGCTCCTGATGTCATCGTGCGTAATGAGAAGCGCATGCTCCAGGAGGCGGTGGATGCTCTTTTTGATAACTCGCGACGTGGCCGGACCCTCAAGGGCACCAACAATCGTCCGTTGAAATCTCTGTCCGATACTCTCAAGGGGAAGCAGGGGCGGTTTCGCCAGAACCTTCTGGGCAAGAGGGTCGACTACTCGGGCCGCTCGGTGATCGTGGTGGGGCCGGAACTGAAACTCCACCAGTGCGGTCTGCCCAAAAAAATGGCTCTCGAATTATTCAAACCATTTATCTACAACAAGCTGGAGGAAGCAGGGCTGGTGTCGACCATCAAGGCCGCCAAGGAGATGGTCGAGATGGAGCAGCCTGAAGTCTGGGATTTCCTGGAAGAGGTGATCAAGGATCACCCGGTTCTGCTCAACCGAGCGCCGACCCTTCACCGCCTCGGGATTCAGGCCTTCCAGCCGGTTCTGGTGGATGGGAAGGCTATCAAGATCCACCCGCTGGTCTGCACCGCTTTCAACGCCGACTTCGATGGAGATCAGATGGCGGTCCATGTGCCCCTGTCTCCGGAAGCACAGGCTGAAGCCCGGGTGCTGATGCTCTCCACCCAGAATATCCTCTCACCCGCCAATGGGCACCCCGTCGTGGTGCCCACTCAGGACATCGTTCTGGGTTGCTATTACCTGACCATGGAGAAGAAGGGAACCAGGGGCGAGGGGCGTATCTTCGGCACCGAGGACGAAGCCCTGCTGGCCTATGAAAATGACTATGCGGAGACGCTGACGCCGATCCGCGTGCGCTACACCGGCGATCTCATGGACCTGACCACGGTCTATGACGACCAGGATGTACTCCATACGGATATCCAGTCTGTTGAGAAGGTCCTCATTTCCACAACCATCGGGAGAATCATCTTCAATCAATCACTGCCCGAGAAGATGCCTTTCATCAATGGCCTCATGAAGAAGCGCGGCCTGGGACAACTGGTCAATTGGTGCTACCTGCACCTGGGGCGCGAGGAGACCGTCGGTATGGTCGATCGCCTCAAAACCCTGGGCTTCGAGTACGCGACCCGCGCCGGCGTCTCCATCGGGATTGATGACATGGTCATTCCTCCCAGCAAGGAAACTCTGGTCGCACAGGCCCGCAAGGACCAGGTCGACGTGGAGAAGCTCTATCTGGAGGGGGTCATCACCAACGGTGAGCGCTACAACAAGGTGATCGCTATCTGGTCCGATTGCACTGACCGTGTTTCCGACGAGATGTTCGAGGAGATGAAGCGGGTGGAAGGCGAGACCGGCGAGTTCAACCCGATTTTCCTCATGGCCGACTCTGGCGCGCGAGGCAGCAAACAGCAAATGAGGCAGCTGGCGGGGATGCGCGGCCTCATGGCCAAGCCGTCGGGCGAGATCATCGAAACTCCTATCACGGCAAATTTCCGCGAGGGCCTCACGGTTCTGCAGTATTTCATCTCAACCCATGGTGCCCGGAAGGGGTTGGCGGATACAGCCCTCAAGACCGCTGATTCGGGCTATCTGACCCGCCGACTGGTGGATGTTGCCCAGGATGTCATCATCAGTGTGGAAGATTGCGGCACTCTCTCCGGCATCCCTGTCTCGGCCATCACTGAAGGTGGTGAGGTGATCGAGTCCTTGCGGGATCGCATCGTCGGGCGTGTCGGCCTTGAAGAGGTCATCGACCCCTTGACCGGGAAAGTCATCGCCAAGGCCAATACAAGTATCGATGAAGATCTGGCTAATCAGATACAGGCAGCCGGCATCGATGAGGTCCACATCCGTTCGGTGTTGACCTGCGACGCTGAGCGTGGAACCTGTATCAAGTGCTATGGACGCAACCTGGGCACGGGCAACATGGTGGAATTGGGTGAGGCCGTGGGCGTGGTGGCCGCGCAATCCATCGGTGAGCCCGGAACCCAGCTCACCATGCGGACGTTCCACATCGGTGGCACGGCCTCCCGGGCAGCGGAGCAGTCGCAGATTGTATCCCGCCATTCAGGCACGGTGAAATTCATCAACCTGACGACCGTGGAGAGTAAGAAGGGCGATCAGATTGTCCTGAACCGAAGCGGGACCATGGTGGTCCATGATGAGAAGGGCCGCGAACAGGAACGCCATTCGGTCATTTACGGCGCTCAACTCAAGGTCGTGGACAGGCAGGAGATCGAAGCAGGAACCCTCATGGTGGAGTGGGACCCCTACACCAAGGCCATTCTCACGGAACACAGCGGCACCGTGTTCTTCAAGGACATCGTCCCGGGCGATACCATGAAGGAAGAGGTGGACGAGGTCACAGGCATGTCCATGCGCGTCGTTGCCGAGTCCGTCAAGGTTAAGGATAGCCGCCATCCCACCCTCATCGTCAAGGGCACCGGGGGGAAAGTCCTCCGGGAGTATCCGCTGCCGGTAGGAGCTCTGCTCATGGTGGACGATCAGCAGGAGATGCATGCAGGGGACATTCTGGTCAAAATTCCCAGGGCCACCACCAAGACCAAGGACATCACCGGCGGCCTGCCCCGGGTCGTGGAATTGTTTGAAGCAAGACGTCCCAAGGAAGCAGCCGTCATCGCCGAAATCGATGGCGTGGTGCGCTACGGCGAGATCGTCAAGGGGAAACGGAAGATCATCATCGAGGGTGAAGACAACGAGGCCAGGGAGTACGAAATCGCCCGTAGTCTGCATATCAATGTCCAGGAGGGCGAGCATGTCAAAGCAGGGGAGCCGCTGGTAGATGGGGCGCAAAATCCCCACGATATCCTCAATGTCCTGGGTCGCGAGAAGCTTCAGGACTACATGGTCAACGAAATCCAGGAGGTTTACCGTCTCCAGGGCGTGACCATCAATGACAAGCACATTGAGATCATCGTGCGCCAGATGCTCCGCTGGGTCAGAGTCGAGGATGTTGGTGACACGGAGTTCATCATCGATGAGCAGGTCGACAAGTTCCGTTTCCAGAGGGAGAATGAGAGGATTCTCGGCGAGGGGGGAGAGCCTGCCAAAGGCCGGCCCATGTTGCTGGGTATCACCAAGGCCAGTCTGTCCACCGAGTCATTCATCTCGGCGGCATCGTTTCAGGAGACGACCCGGGTTCTTACCGAGGCGGCGATTTCGGGCCGTATCGACTACCTGAAGGGACTCAAGGAAAACGTCATCATGGGCCGTCTGATCCCTGCCGGGACCGGCTTCGCCATGTATCGCCAGGTGCGCATCGCTCCCGATGGGCCGCCGCCGGGCGTGGAGGGGGGCGAGGATGACGTGCTGGATCTGGGTATCGACGCGTCCAGGATCGAGGAAGTCATCTCGGCAGCATCGAAGGGGTCAACGGTCTGAGGTGGCTGTTTTTGGGCCTCCTTGACAGGAATACAGGGAAATTGCTACGATGCGCAGGTTTCAAACACGGATCAGCGACAACCTCAAATCCTTGGGGATGAGGTTGTTGCGTCTATTTATGTCCGCGGGGGGTACGCTGGTACCGGCCCCGCATGGGATGGTGTGATGCCAACCATCAGTCAACTGGTTCGGAAGGGCCGCCGGAAAATTGTCGAGAAGACCAAGGCTCCGGCTTTGCAGGGTTCACCCCAGAAGCGGGGGGTCTGCATCAGGGTTTATACATCGACACCCAAGAAGCCCAATTCGGCCCTTCGCAAGGTGGCCCGGGTGAGACTCACCAACGGTATCGAGGTCACCAGTTACGTCCCGGGAGTGGGGCACAATCTGCAGGAGCACTCCATCGTCCTGATCCGGGGAGGTCGCGTGAAGGACCTCCCTGGCGTTCGCTACCACATTATTCGCGGGACTCTGGATGCCGTGGGCGTGGATGGAAGGAAGCAGTCGCGGTCCAAGTATGGAGCCAAGAGGCCAAAGTCCTGAAAATCATAGGATCCCCGGTATTCCCTGTCGCAGGGCTGTCAGGAATTCCGGAAAACAGTTCAAGGAGAAGTTGAGTTATGCCGAGGCGGCGTGAAGTACCTAAGCGAACGGTTGTGCCCGACCCGATCTACCAGTCGACTCTTGCATCCCGCTTCATCAATGCTGTGATGAGTGACGGGAAGAAGAGCACGGCGGAGGGTATTTTCTACGGCGCCATGGATATCCTCAAGGAGAAGACGGGAGACGACCCCATCAAGATCTTCAAGAAGGCAATTGATAATGTCAAGCCGTCTCTCGAGGTGAAGGCGCGCAGGGTCGGTGGCGCAACCTATCAGATACCCATTGAAGTCAAGCCCAATCGCCGTCTTTCCCTGGCTCTGCGCTGGGTGATCAGTTACGCCAAGGCTCGGGGTGAAAGGGGAATGAAGGCCAGGCTTGCCAACGAATTTCTGGACGCTTCCAATCTTCGTGGAGGGGCTGTCAAGAAGAAGGAAGATACTCATCGCATGGCTGAGGCTAACAAGGCTTTTGCCCATTACAGGTGGTAGGCAGCTGTCTGTTATTCTGATCGAGGTTCTCAATAAAGCCGTAAGCGGGCGCGGCCTGGGGCTGCCGCCTGTCGGAGTGTTTTGGTGCCACGTCAGTTCCAGCTCAAAAAAACCCGAAACATCGGGATCATGGCCCACATCGACGCGGGTAAGACCACCACGACCGAGCGGATCCTCTACTACACAGGGGTCACCCATAAGCTCGGTGAGGTGCATGAGGGCACTGCGCAGATGGATTGGATGCCCCAGGAACAGGAGCGTGGCATCACCATCACGTCAGCCGCTACCACCTGTACCTGGCGGGACACCCGGATCAACATCATCGATACTCCTGGGCATGTCGATTTCACCGCCGAGGTCGAGCGCAGCCTGAGAATCCTGGATGGGGCCGTTGCCATATTCTGCGGCGTGGCAGGCGTTGAGCCGCAATCCGAGACCGTCTGGCGACAGGCTGACCGCTACGGGGTTCCCCGTATCGCCTTTGTGAACAAGATGGACCGGCAGGGTGCCGACTTTCAGGGTGCGGTGAAGTCGATGGTTGAAAAGCTGGGGGCGCGGCCGGTTCCGGTGCAGTTGCCCCTGGGTGCAGAGCAGGCGTTTTCGGGAGTCATCGATCTGATCGAGATGCAGGCCATCCGTTATGAGGGTGAAGACCTGGGGGCGAGTTTTGAGAGGGTGGAGATTCCCGCTGAATTGCTGGCTGAGGCGCAGGCTGCCCGTGAGAAGGTGATTGAGGCCGCTTGCGAGGCGGATGATGAGTTGCTGGAGCGCTACCTGGCAGGTGAGTCCCTCGCGCCGGAGGATATCCGGCGCGGTCTGCGCAAGGGGACCCTGGATTTGCGCTGCGTCCCGGTTCTCTGTGGGGCGGCCTTCAAGAACAAGGGCGTGCAGCCCCTCCTGGATGCCGTAGTGGATTTTCTGCCCTCGCCTCTCGATGTACCGCCGGTAGAGGGGCATCTTCCTGGACATGACGAATCCGAGGTGATTTCCAGGAAAACGTCAGACGAGGAGTCCTTCTCGGCCCTGGTCTTCAAGATCATGAACGACTCTTATGTCGGTCAACTTTCCTTCTTCAGGGTCTATTCCGGAACGCTGGCTACCGGTGATCATGTCCTCAACGGCACACGGCAGCGCAAGTACCGTGTGGGGCGCCTGCTCAAGATGCACGCCAATAAGCGCGAAGATATACGGGAAGTTTATGCCGGAGATATTGCTGCCGCCGTGGGCCTCAAGGACGTGGCGACCGGCGACACAATTTGCGATATCGGCCACCCCATCATCCTTGAATCCATGCATTTCCCCTTGCCGGTCATCTCGGTGGCCATCGAGCCGCGCACCAAGGCCGACCAGGAGAAGCTCGGTGCCAGCATGGCCAAGCTGATGCTGGAGGATCCAACGTTCAAGGTGCACACCGACCCCGACACCGGGCAGACCATCATCTCCGGGATGGGAGAGTTGCACCTTGAAATCATCACCGACAGATTGACCCGCGAATTCGGTGTTCAGGCGCACGTGGGACGTCCCCAGGTTGCTTATCGGGAAACCATCCGCAAGGCTGCCAAGGGAGAGGGGCGCTACATTCGCCAGTCCGGGGGCCGGGGCCAGTATGGGCATGTGAAGATCGAGATCGAACCCAAACCCGGCGAAGGCGACCTGGTGGTGGAAAACCATATCAGGGGTGGTGCCATCCCCAGAGAATTCATTCCCTCGGCGACTGAAGGGGTGCGGGAAGCGGCTGAAATGGGCATTCTCGCTGGATACGAGGTGAGGGATGTTCTTGTACGTCTTGTGGATGGCTCCTACCATGAAGTCGACTCCTCCGAATTATCCTTCAAGATCGCCGGTTCCATGGCTTTCAAAGATGCTTCGGGGAAGGCTGAGCCCGTTCTTCTGGAGCCCATCATGGACACTGAAGTCGTCGTGCCGGAACGCTATCTGGGCGATGTCATCGGCGATCTCAATGCACGGCGAGGGAAGGTGAAATCAATGACCTCCCATGGTGGGGCGCGGGTGATCGGTGCCAGCGTGCCGCTGGCGGAAATGTTCGGATATACAACGAATCTCAGGTCTCTTACCCAGGGGCGGGGGACCCATACAATGCAGTTTTCTCGCTATTTTGAGACGCCAAAAAACGTCAGCGATGCGGTCATTGCCCGTATCACCGGCGCGGCAAGTCACTGAGGGTCACCCCGAGGGCCGGGGTGAATGGAGAAAGAAGATGGCCAAAGAGAAATTCGAGCGAACCAAACCGCACGTGAACGTGGGCACCATCGGCCATGTGGATCACGGCAAGACCACGCTGACGGCGGCGATCACCATGGTCCTTGCGGAGAACAACCCCAAGGTGTCGGTGCGGTCGTTCGACTCCATCGATAACGCTCCGGAGGAGCGGGAGCGCGGCATCACCATCGCCACCTCCCACGTCGAGTACGAGACGGAGAAGCGTCATTACGCCCACGTGGACTGTCCCGGTCACGCCGATTATGTGAAGAACATGATCACCGGCGCGGCCCAGATGGACGGCGCGATTCTGGTGGTGTCGGCCGCCGACGGCCCCATGCCCCAGACGCGGGAGCACATCCTGCTGGCGCGGCAGGTGGGCGTGCCGGCCATGGTGGTGGCGCTGAACAAGGTGGATATGGTGGATGACCCGGAGCTGGTGGAACTGGTGGAACTGGAGCTCCGGGAGCTTCTCAGCGAGTACGACTTCCCCGGCGATGACATTCCCATCATGCCGGTGAGCGCGCTGAAAGCCCTGGAAGGTGATGCCGACGCCAAGAAGCAGATTCTTGCGCTGATGGACAAGGTGGACAGCTATATTCCCATGCCTGACCGTGCCATCGACAAGCCGTTCCAGATGCCTGTGGAGGACATTTTCTCCATCTCGGGGCGCGGGACGGTGGTGACGGGCCGCATCGAACAGGGTGTGGTGAAGGTGGGCGACGAGATCGAGATTGTCGGCATCCGTGAGACGCAGAAGAAGGTTGTGACCGGGGTGGAGATGTTCAAGAAGTTGCTGGATTCAGGCGAGGCCGGCGATAATGTGGGGCTTCTGCTGCGCGGTACGGAGCGCAAGGATGTGGAGCGCGGGCAGGTTCTGGCCAAGCCGGGTTCCATCACGCCGCACACGGAATTCAAGGCCGAGGTGTACATCCTGACCAAGGAAGAGGGAGGCCGGCACACGCCGTTCTTTTCGGGTTACCGGCCGCAATTCTATTTCCGCACAACAGACGTGACGGGTGTGGCGACGTTGATGGAAGGGACCGAGATGGTGATGCCTGGCGACAATGTGACGGTGACGGTGAAGTTGATCACGCCCATCGCCATGGACAAGGGCCTGCGGTTCGCCATCCGCGAGGGTGGCCGGACGGTGGGTGCCGGCAGTGTGACCGAGATCGTCGAGTAGAGTGCGGCAGGCGAGAGTAAGAGAGGACTGGAAATCATGTTGAACGACAAGATCAGGATTCGTCTCAAGGCGTACGACTTCCGTATTCTGGATCAGTCGACGACTGAGATCGTGGACACCGCTCGGCGGACGGGAGCCAGCGTTGTGGGGCCCATTCCCCTGCCGACGGTGATCAACAGGTGGACGGTGCTGCGCTCGCCTCATGTTGACAAGAAGTCGCGTGAACAGTTTGAGATAAGAACTCATAAGCGCCTGTTGGACATCCTTGAGCCGACACCGGAGACGGTTGATGCGCTCATGAAGCTGGACCTGCCAGCGGGTGTGGATGTTGAGATCAAGGCCTCCGGCCAGTAGCCGCAGGAGTATGACGCGATGAACGGCTTGATTGGCAAGAAAATCGGGATGACCCAGATCTTCATGGAAGATGGGGAAGCCTTGCCTGTGACTTTGATTCAGGCTGGTCCCTGCGTGGTGGTTCAGAAAAAGGACACCGAAACGGATGGCTACAACGCTGTGCAGCTTGGGCTGGTCGAAAAGATTGCAGCCAGACGGGTGACCAAGGCCCGGCGTGGACATTTCGAGAAAGCCGGGCTGCCGCCGTGCCGCATTCTTCGGGAGTTCCGCTTGAGTGAGGGAGACGAGGCGCCTGCCGTGGGTGAAACCATCAGCGCTGACCTCTTTGCGGAGAACGACCTGGTAGATATCACTGCCAAGACACGTGGCCGCGGTTTCGCCGGAGTGATGAAGAGGCACAAGTTCGGTGGAGGCAAGGCGACTCACGGATCCATGCATCACCGCCAGCCTGGTTCCATCGGGCAGTCGGCTTATCCATCGCGAGTGTTCAAGGGCATGCGTGGTCCTGGCCATATGGGTGACAAGTTCCGAACTTCCAAGAACATGAGAATCGTCAAAGTTGACGCGGAGAATAACATCCTGTTCCTGAAGGGCTCTTTGCCCGGGGCACCGAACGGGTATCTCATCATCAAGCGTTCGAGAAAGGGATAGAGGAATGTCCGCGGTCCAGGTCAGAAACCTGAAGAATGAGGAACTGAGTAGCCTTGAGTTGCCGGACAAGGTCTTCGCCTACCCGGCCAAGCATCACCTGGTGTACGAGGCGGTCTGCCACTTTCGGGCAGTCGGCCGCGCCGGGACGCATGCCACCAAGAACCGGAAGGATGTCTCCGGTGGGGGGCGCAAACCTTACCGGCAGAAGAAGACCGGCCGTGCCCGCGCCGGCTCCATCCGATCTCCTCTGTGGCGTGGCGGGGGCACAGTTCATGGGCCCCAGCCACGGGACTACGGTTTTAACTTTCCGCGCAAAATGCGCTGGAACGCCGTGCGCTCCGTCCTCTCCGAGAAAGTTCGTGAGGGGAAGCTGATGGTGGTTGATGAGTTGAACCTCGATTCCCACAAGACCCGCGATCTGACCAGGACCCTGACAACCATGGGGCTGGCGGAAAAGAAGGCCTTGCTGGTGGATTTGCAAGTGCAGAAATCACTGGATTTGGCAGCGCGGAACCTCAAGGGTGTGCAGACCATGAGAGTCATGGCGCTGAATGCTTATGACATCCTCAATCATGAGTTCGTGGTTCTTACGGTGCCGGCCATCGAGCGCCTGCAGGAGTTTCTGGAATCATGAGAAATCACCAGATCATTCTCAGTCCCATGATCACCGAGAAGTCAACCATCCTCAAAGAGAAGACCGGTGAACTGGTTTTCAAGGTTCATCCTGCTTCGACAAAAGTCGATATCCGGAGGGCTATTGAGCAGTCCTTTGATGTTCAGGTGGCCAGTGTGCGCACGGTCCATGTCAAGGGAAAGTACAAGAGACAGGGGCGCACCGGTGGTTATCGCGCCAACTGGAAGAAGGCCTATGTGAGCCTGCGGGAAGGCACCAAGGGCATAGAGTACTTCGAACTCTAAACGCGGGAAATAGAATCGTGGCCTTGAAAAAATACAAACCGACATCTCCCGGACGGCGTCACGCGGAAGCGCGGCCGTTCGATGAGTTGACAACGGACAAGCCCTATAAGCCTCTGGTGCGGGGTAAGCGGCGCAGTGGCGGACGCAACCGAAATACGGGGCGAATTGCCATGCGGCGCCGGGGTGGCGAGCATCGCCGCCTCTACAGGATCGTGGACTTCAAGCGGAACAAGGACGGCGTGCCTGCTCGTGTGGCGACGATTGAATATGACCCCAATCGGTCCGCCAATATCGCGTTACTCCATTACCTGGACGGAGACAAACGCTATATTCTCGCGCCGGTAGGGTTGAAGGTCGGGGCAACAATCCAGTCGGGGGAGGGTGCGGACATCAAGCCTGGCAACTGCCTGCCCCTGTCAGTGATCCCTCTGGGCACTGAGCTTCATAATATTGAATTGAAGGAAGGCAAGGGCGCGCAGTTGGTCAGGGCGGCAGGGACTTCCGCTCAGCTCATGGCTCGGGAAGGAATTTACGCCCAGGTTCGGCTCCCCTCGGGTGAGACGCGCAGGATTCATATCCGTTGCAGGGCATGTATCGGGCGCGTGGGAAACACGGAACACGAAAACGCAAACCTGGGCAAGGCTGGACGCGCGCGCTGGTTCGGCCGGAGGCCCAAGGTGAGGGGAGTGGTCATGAACCCGGTGGACCATCCTCATGGCGGCGGCGAAGGCCGGACTTCCGGCGGCCGTCACCCGGTGACACCCTGGGGCGTGCCCACCAAGGGATATCGAACGCGTAACAACAAGCGGACCGATGCTTTTATTGTGAACCGCCGCAAGCGCAAGTAATAGCGCCGCAGGGATGAAGAGGATAACTGATGGCTAGATCGATTAAAAAGGGCCCCTTCGTGGATGCTCCTTTGTTGAGCAAGATCGAAGAATTGAATGCCAAGAATGATCGGAAGGTCATCAAGACCTGGTCGCGGAGATCCACCATAATTCCCGATATGGTGGGTCATACCCTTGCGGTTCACAACGGGCGAAAGTTCATTCCTGTGTATATTTCCGAGAACATGGTCGGGCATAAACTGGGAGAGTTTGCACCGACGCGCACCTTTCGGGGGCACACCGGCGGCAAGAGCGATAAATCTGCAGGTGTGAGGTGAAGCGGAGATACGCATGATCGCGAAAGCCAGACTGCGCTACCTCAAGACGTCACCCCAGAAGGTGAGACTGGTCGTGGATCAGATTCGCAATCGGGGGGTGGAAGATGCCTTGTCTCTCCTGCGGCATCAGAAACGGGCTGTGGCCAGGGATCTGGAGAAGTTGCTCCGGTCCGCCGTCGCCAATGCATCGTTCGGGGAGCAGAGGGTCGATCCGGACTTCCTCTATATTTCGCGGGCATTTGTAGATGCGGGGCCGACCCAGAAGCGCATGCGTCATCGGGCCATGGGCCGCGTTTTTCAGATTCTCAAGCGTTCCTCTCATGTGACCCTGGAACTGGATACCCGTGGCAAGGGAAAGAGTTCAGGCACGTCGGAATCGGCGTAGGAAGGTAAAAGTTCATGGGTCAGAAAGTTCATCCCTACGGGTTCCGGCTCGGTTTCAACCGCACCTGGCACTCCCGTTGGTATGCGGACCGCAAGTACGCGGAGTTGCTTGTGGAGGACGTCAAACTGCGCCGCCACCTTATGAAGAAGCTTTCTCACGCAGGGATAGCCGGTATCGAGTTGGAGCGCGCCGCCAACAAGTTGAAAGTCAATATTCTGACGTCCCGCCCTGGGATCATCATCGGGCGCAAGGGTTCGGAAGTTGACAAGTTGCGGGATGAAGTGGCCAAACGGACCGGCCGCGAGGTGTATATCAATATTATTGAAATCAACAAGCCTGAACTCTGTGCCAAGCTTGTGGCGGAGAATATCGCGCTGCAACTCGAGCGGCGCGTTGCCTTCCGTCGCGCCATGCGCAAGGCGGTGGAGTCAGCGCAGCGGTTCGGGGCCACTGGAGTGCGGGTGAGATGTGCCGGCCGCTTGGGTGGCCGTGAGATAGCACGCTCTGAGTGGTACCTGGAGGGACGGGTGCCCTTGCACACCTTGAAAGCCGATATCGATTATGGAACCCATGAAGCGAAAACCACCTATGGGATCATAGGCGTCAAGGTCTGGATCAATCGAGGGGAATCTACGGTGGTGCGTAAACCCTCTGAAATGGTTGTTTGAGATGGAGTCCGGAAAATGCTGATCCCCAAGAAGATAAAATGGCGCAAGGTGATGCGCGGAAAGCGCAGGGGGAAGGCGTATCGTGGCGGTCATGTGGCGTTCGGTGACTACGCACTCAAGACCCTGGAGGCGGGTTGGATCACCAACCGGCAGATCGAGGCCGCGCGAGTGGCTATGACCCGTGCGGTGAAGCGCGGCGGGAAGATCTGGATTCGCATGTTCCCTGATAAACCCGTCACAAAGAAGCCGGCCGAGACGCGTATGGGCAAAGGCAAGGGTTCGCCGGAAATCTGGGTGGCGGTGGTCAAGCCCGGGAAGATCCTTTACGAGATGGAAGGTGTTGATGAGCAAACGGCGCGCAAGGCCATGTCTCTGGCAGCAGCAAAATTGCCGGTAAAAACGCGTTTTGCTGTACGGAGAGGTTTGGCGCGTCGTAGCGAGGTGGAACTTTGAAAGTTCAAGCCCTGCGTGAGATGACCCGAGAGGAATTGGGCAAGAAAGACGAGGAGTTGTGCAAGCAGCTCCTGAATCTTCGCTTTCAGTTGGGAACAAAGCAGATCGAGAACCCCAACAAGATTCGCGAAGTTCGGCGAGATATTGCTAGGGTACGAACAGTGATGCGTGCACAGCACGGGGAGACGGATTGACCATGGCTCAGGAATCAGCCAAAGAGAGCAGCCCCGGCAGCCGGCGCACCACCAAGGTGGGAGTCGTTGTGTCGGACGTTTGTGAGCAGACGGTCACCATCAAGGTGGTGACCCAGGTGCGCCACAAGAAATATCACCGGATTATCCGGCGCACAACCCGCTTCCTTGCTCATGATTCTCGGAATCGTTGCAAGATGGGGGATATGGTTGAGATTCGGGAATGCAGGCCTCTCTCCAAGCGCAAGCACTGGCGAGTGGTTCGCGTGATCCGGGCAGCACGAGTGGCCGCGTCCCAGGCCACGGCTGCAGGAGTTGGCGCGTGATTCAGATGCAAACGGTTCTTGATGTGGCCGACAATTCGGGGGCCAAGAAGATTTCCTGCATCACGGTGCTGGGCGGATCAAGCGGTCAGTACGGGCGTTTGGGCTCAGTGATCAGTGCTGCGGTGAAAGAAGCAGCCCCCGATGGAACCGTCAAGAAAGGGCAGGTGGTCAAGGCTGTCATTGTGCGCACAGCCAAAGAGCAGAGGCGCCGGGATGGGTCGTATATCCGCTTCGACGGTAACGCGGCGGTCATCATCGATGACAATAAAGAGCCGGTGGGCACTCGTGTTTTTGGCCCGGTGGCGAGGGAATTACGGGACAAGAAGTTCATGAAGATTATTTCTCTGGCACCGGAAGTTTTGTGAGCGAGACATGAGCATGCACCTGAGAAAGAACGATACGGTGGAGGTGAGTGCCGGTAAGGATAAAGGGAAACGTGGCCGGGTTCTCACTGTGGATCCGGCTCGGAACCGTGCGGTGGTTGAAGGCGTGGGCTATGTGAAGCGCCACACCAAGCCGAACCCGCAAAAGAAGATCAAAGGTGGGATCGTAGAGAGAGAATCATCGGTGCATGTGTCCAATCTCATGGTGGTCTGCGGCGAATGCGGCAAGGCGACCAGGGTGGGGAAAAAATTCCTTGAGGATGGCAGCAAGGTGAGAGTCTGCCGCAAGTGCTCGGGAATTCTCGATAAGACGAAGGCGTAGGAGGGTCGAAGGATGGCCACGGAAGAGACACGGCTGAAATCCAGATACCGGAATGAGGTCGTTCCGGCGCTGGTGAAGAAGTTCGGGTACGCCAATGTCATGGCGATTCCGCGTCTTGAGAAGATCACGGTGAATGTTGGGGTCGGCGATGCCCTGCAGAATATGAAACTGCTGGATGCGGCGGCTGAGGAACTGATGGCCATTGCCGGTCAGAAGCCTGTTATCACGCGGGCGCGGCGATCCATTGCGGCTTTCAAACTGCGTGAGGGCAACCCCATCGGCACGTCAGTGACTCTGCGCGCGAATCATATGTACGAGTTCCTGGATCGATTGGTGAGCATCGCCCTGCCCCGTGTGCGTGACTTTCGCGGTGTGCCGCGCCGTTCCTTTGACGGGCGAGGGAATTACACGCTGGGTCTGAAAGATCAGCTGGTCTTTCTGGAGGTGAGCTATGCCAAGGTGGAGAAGATTCGTGGCATGAATATCACCATTGTAACCACGGCCAAGACCGATGAAGAAGCACGCGAGTTGCTCCAGCTCATGGGTATGCCGTTCCGCAAGGCCGCAGCCTGACTGCCTGAGGCAGCAGGACGGAGGAGAAGAAGACCGGTGGCGAGACAATCATCTATTGCGAAGACGCTCAAGAAACCGAAGTTCTCGGTGAGGAAGATGAATCGGTGTCACTTCTGTGGTCGGCCGCGGGCCTACCTGCGTAAATTCGGCTGTTGCCGGATCTGTATGCGGAAATTGGCCCTGGAAGGTCTGCTTCCCGGTGTCACCAAGGCTTCCTGGTAGCCTGCGGAGTCCCTGCACGTGAGGATAAATTCATGAGTATGACAGACCCCATCGCGGATATGCTGACGAGAATCCGGAATGCCATCATGGCAGGCCACAAGAGCACGGACATGCCGGCTTCCAATATCAAGGAGGCTTTGGCTCGTATTCTTGAGGCGGAGGGCTATATCTCCGGCTGTGAGCGCATCAAAGATCGGAAACAGGGAATCCTCCGGGTTCGCTTGCGCTACGGACCGGGTGGCGAACCGGTCATCACCGGCTTGAAGCGAATAAGCCGCCCCGGTTGTCGTGTCTATGTCAGTGCCACGGAGATACCCCGGGTCCTGGGCGGGCTGGGCATCAATGTGTTGTCCACAAGCAAGGGTCTTCTTTCCGGCAGCAAGGCCCGCAAGCAGGGTGTTGGCGGCGAACTTCTCGTCAGTGTCTGGTAGGCGGGAGATATTGAGATGAGTCGCATCGGAAAACTTCCTATTCCAATCCCGGCCGGGGTGAAGGTGATCCCTGCGGATTCCCAGGTGAGTGTTGAGGGGCCCAAAGGCAAGTTGACCCAGGTCCTCCCCAAGGGGATTCGCTGCCGTTTGGATCGTGAGAACCTGCTGGTTTTGCGCCGGGACGACAGCAAGCAGCAGCGGGCTCTTCATGGTTTGATACGCAGCCTGCTCGCCAATGCCGTCACTGGCACCCATAAGGGGTTCACCAAGGAACTCAGAATTGAAGGGATTGGGTATCGAGCCCAGTTGCAGGGGCGCGAACTGAACCTGACGCTGGGCTATTCTCATCCGGTGTGCTACGTGATTCCGGACGGTGTGACACTGGCGGTTGAAGGACAGAACAAGATCCGTATCTCCGGGATCGATCGCCAACAGGTGGGACAGGTTGCGGCAGAAATCCGCTCCCTGCGCCCCCCGGAACCGTACAAGGGCAAGGGTATTCGTTACGCGGATGAACAAGTGAAGCGCAAGGTCGGTAAGACCGGCGCCTGATGTGTTTCTGGGGGCTTGGCTCCCGCAAATCAAAGAAGAGCGGACATGTTTATCAAGAAGGATAGGAAAAAAGGCCGGCAAAAGATCCGGGTGCGGATTCGCAAGAAGCTGGAGGGTTCCAGTGAGCGCCCACGGCTGGCGATCTTCCGCAGTGCGAAGCACATCTATGCCCAGGCAGTGGACGACGCTGTCGGACGCACCGTGGCCACGGCTTCAAGCCTTGACAAAGATCTCAAGGCCCTGGGTTATGGTGGCAACGTGGAGGCGGCTCAGAGAGTGGGTGAGGCCATCGCCGAGCGCCTGCTGGCCAAGGGCTGTGAAACCGTCGTCTTCGATCGTGGTGGATTCCTGTATCACGGTCGCGTCAAGGCGCTGGCGGAAGCCGCGCGGTCCAAGGGTCTGAAGTTTTAGGTCGAAGGCGGCCAGGAGAACGAAGTGGAATACGATATCAATCCCGATGCTCTGGATCTGAAAGACCAGGTTGTTCACATCAACCGGGTCGCCAAGGTGGTCAAGGGCGGCAAGAATTTCTCTTTCTCCGCTCTGGTGGTGGTGGGAGATGGCCGCAGCAACGTGGGGTATGGCATGGGCAAGGCCAAGGAGGTTCCCTCGGCCATCGCCAAGGGTGTTGAAAAAGCGAAGCGCAGCCTCATTCGTGTCAACACAAGGGGAACGACCATCCCCCATGAGATCCTCGGGCGATTCGGAGCCAGTCGTGTCATGATCAAGCCTGCTTCTGAGGGCACCGGGGTGATCGCTGGTGGGGTGGTGCGTGCTGTCCTGGAGGCTGCCGGTATCCAGGATGTGCTCACCAAGAGCCTGGGTTCTCCAAATCCCCATAACCTTGTCAAGGCGACATTCGAGGGACTGCGACGTCTGAAAAGCATTGATGATGTGGCGCGCCTGCGCGGCAAGACGACTGAGGAACTCATGGAGGATCTGGCGTGAATACTGCAACCTTGAAGATTCGTCTGGTCCGCAGCCCCATCGGCTACAGTCGCAGGCAGAAGGATACCGTGCGTTCCCTGGGCTTCACGCGTCTGCAGCAGGTCCGGGAACTTCCGGATAATGGCGCTGTTCGTGGCATGGTCAACGCGGTTTGCCACCTTGTGGAGGTGGTGGAACATGATGGAGATAAATCTTCATGAAGCTGCATGATCTCAAGCCCGCTCGGGGGTCACGCTCGGCGGTCAAGCGAGTCGGGCGAGGGTCCGGCTCCGGGCAGGGGCGCACCGCAGGCCGCGGTGACAAGGGACAGAAGTCCCGCTCCGGATATTCACGCAAGCGCGGCTTCGAGGGCGGCCAAATGCCTCTTCACCGGCGACTCCCCAAGAGAGGATTCACGAATATTTTTCGCCGGGAGTGGTGTGCTGTGAACCTTTCCCGCCTCGCGGAATTGCCGGCCGGCACAGAGGTGACCCCTGAGTTGCTGCGCAGCAGGGGCTGGGTGCCGTCGCGGGCGTTGCCCGTGAAGATCCTGGCCGTGGGTGATCTGGGTGCTGCTTTGACCATCAAGGCCCACCGCTTCAGCAAGGCCGCTATCACCAAGATCGAGGCCGCAGGTGGCAAGGTCGAGATACTGGAATTGAAACGCAGGGGACCGGGGCCCAAGGCGCTCAGCCCCAGGGCAGCCTTGAGAGCTGCCAAGGCCGCTGGCAGGAGCGGTGCCACGCCCGCAGCCAGCGACGCGGCGCCTGCGGAAGAGACCAAGGCGTGATCGAAAGTCTTCGTAATATATTCAAGATTCCGGAGTTGCGGAATCGGGTTCTGTTCACCTTCAGCATGCTGGCCGTCTACCAGGTGGGTGGTCAGATCCCGACGCCCGGGGTGAATACTGTCGCCCTGCAGGAGTTTTTCCGCAACCAGGCTGGGACCGTCTTCGGATATTTCGATATGTTCGCCGGCGGCAATTTCAGCCGCTTCTCCATTTTCGCCCTGGGGATCATGCCGTATATTTCGGCGTCCATCATCCTGCAGTTGCTCACGGTGATCTGGCCTTACCTGGAAAAACTGTCCAAAGAGGGCGAGGTCGGGCGCAAGAAGATCGTCCAGTACACGCGTTACGGCACGGTGGTTCTCTCGGTGGTTCAGTCCATGGGCATCGCCCTCTGGCTGGAGAATATCTCAGGCTTCGGTGGTGGGGTGGTTCTCCATCCAGGATGGGGATTTCGCCTCATGACCGTTCTCACCCTGACCACAGGTACGGCATTCATCATGTGGCTGGGTGAACAGATCACCGACAGAGGGATTGGCAACGGCATCTCCCTGATCATTTTTTCCGGTATCATCGTGAATCTTCCCCAGGCGATATTTGATACTTTTGTGGATCTTCAGTCGGGAAGTATCAGTTTATTTGCCATCCTGGCTCTCGTGGTCGTGATGATGGCCGTCATCGCGATCATCGTCTTTGTGGAGCGGGCTCAGCGGCGCATCCCGGTGCAATACGCCAGGCGAGTCGTGGGACGTAAAGTTTACGGCGGTCAGGCTACCCATCTGCCCCTGCGGGTGAACACCAGTGGCGTGATCCCGGTGATTTTCGCATCATCTTTGCTCACGATTCCACAGACGGTGGGTCAGATCGTTCAGGTAGGGGCGGTCCAGCGGTTTTCCAGTCTGTTCAGCTATAACGAGCCCCTCTACAATCTCGCATATTTCTGTCTCATTCTTTTCTTCTGCTATTTTTACACTTCCATCATCTTCAACCCGGTTGACACAGCGGACAACCTCAAGAAGTATGGAGGTTTCATTCCGGGGATTCGCCCGGGGAAACGAACCGCTGAATATATCGACAAGGTTTTGACACGCCTCACATTCGCCGGTGCCATCTATCTGGGCCTGGTTGCGCTTCTGCCGGTCATGCTCATCAGTGGAATGAATCCGGCGGGGTTGGACAGGATCCCCCTGCTGGGAGAGCTGGGGCTGGGAAGTTTGCTGGATAATCTGATGCCCTCGTTTCTGGCCAATGGCATGGGTGTGAAGTTCTTCTTCGGCGGCACATCGCTGCTCATCGTGGTGGGTGTGGCCATGGACACCGTTCAGCAGGTTGAATCACAGCTGATCATGCGCCACTACGAGGGGTTCCTCAAGGGATCGAGAGTACGCGGCCGGAGATGATGTACTTGGAGATCATGGGTCCACCGGGAGCGGGAAAGGGAACTCAGGCACGCCGTCTCTCGGCGGCGCGAGGGATTCCCCATATCTCCACGGGGGAGATGTTTCGCGAAAATATACGGCAGGCCACGGACTTGGGTCGAATGGCAGATGAATATCTGCAGAACGGGGGCCTCGTTCCCGATGACCTGGTGACGGATATGGTGCGGGACCGTCTCTCACGAGCCGACTGCCGCGATGGTTACCTTCTGGATGGATATCCACGTACCCCGGCCCAGGTTCGAGATCTGGATGGGATTCTTTCGGTCCGTGGCTGGGAGCGGACAGGCGTCCTGCTCCTTGAGGTGAGCGAGGAGGACGTGCTGAGAAGGCTGGCGGGGCGACGCATCTGCACGGGCTGTGGCCATGTATCGCGTCTCCAGGCCCTCTCAGGTGGGGGAGGTTGTCCCGAATGTGGTGCCGAGATGAGCCAGCGGGATGATGACCGCGAGGATCTGGTGAGAGAACGGCTACTGGTTTATCGGCGTGAGACGGAGCCGGTGTTGGCTATTTACCAGGAGAGGGGTATCCTGCGCCGCATGGATGGGATGGGCACCGAAGACGAGGTTTTTGAACGGATGCTGAACATCCTCGAGGTGCTGGCATGATCACCCTCAAGAGCGAGAATGAGTTGGCCATTATGGACCGGTGCAACACAATTGTGTTGGGTGTGATCGCGGAAATTTCCCGGATGATTCGCCCGGGATGCCAGGTCGAAGACCTGGATGCCCATGCCGCTGAGCGCACCCGCGCCGCAGGGGCCACGGCGTCATTCAAAGGCTACCAGGGCTTCCCCTCGACCCTTTGTGTGTCGATCAACGACCAGGTGGTGCATGGCATTCCCGTGGCGCGCACTCTCGAGAAAGGCGATATCGTGAGCATCGATTTCGGCGTTCACCTTGAGGGGTTCCATGGTGATGGCGCCGAGACCTTTGTCGTCGGAGAAACCACGCCTGAGGTCGCCGCCCTGGTCCAGGGTACCCGGGAAGCCTTACGCCTGGGAATCGAACAGATGCGCCCCGGAAGGCACCTGGGAGACGTGGGGTACGCGGTCCAGACCCATGCTGAGAGCCACGGCTGGGGAGTGGTTCGGGAGTACGTTGGACACGGAATCGGCCGCGAGTTGCACGAGAATCCCAGCCTTCCCAATTACGGTCGTCAGGGACAAGGAACCCGCCTGGAAGAGGGTATGGTACTGGCCATCGAGCCTATGCTCAACCTGGGGACGCCGAAGGTCAGCCTGGGCTCCGATCAGTGGACCGTGACCACCGCGGATGGGCAGCCGTCTGCCCATTTTGAGCGCTCTGTGGCCATCACATCCGCGGGACCATGGGTCCTGGGCTCGGGGGCACGACCGGGAGAGATCCTTCTGGACCTCCCCATGCAGGACGAGGTGGTTGCTGCCGTCGGGGGAGGAGTCTCTTGAGCGAGAAAGAGGAAGCAATCCAGGTGGAAGCAACCGTCCTGGAGCCGCTGCCGAACGCCATGTTCAGGGTCGAAATGGACAATAAGCACAAGATATTGGCCCACATTTCAGGAAAAATGAGGAAGCATTTCATTCGTATCCTGCCCGGGGACAGGGTCCTGGTGGAGTTGTCACCTTACGACCTGACGCGGGGTCGGATCGTCTATAGATACAAATAGGGAAACGGTCGCGGATGGCGGCTGGAAGGTGCTAATATGAAAGTTCGTGCTTCAGTAAAACGGATGTGTGACAAGTGCAAAATCATCCGGCGGCGAGGTGTCGTCCGGGTGATTTGTGTAATACCCAAGCATAAACAGCGTCAGGGTTAGGAGGCTCGCGGTGGCGCGCATTGCAGGAGTGGATCTTCCCCAGGGGAAGAGGACTGAGTTCGCCCTGACGTATATCTATGGGATTGGCCGTACCAAGGCCCTTGATATCCTGGCCAAGGCCAGGGTCGAGACCGGTATCAAGGTCAAGGATCTCTCAGAGGATGAGGTGGCAAAGATCCGCCGCATCATTCAGGATGAGGGTCAGGTGGAGGGTGATCTCCGCAAGAATGTGGCCATGGATATCAAGCGACTCATGGATATCGGGTCTTATCGTGGCCTGCGCCACCGGCGGAGTCTGCCGGTTCGCGGCCAGAGAACGCACACCAACGCGCGCACCAAGAAGGGTCCGCGGCGGGCCATTGCCGGGAAGAAAAAGTCCGCAGGCAAGAAGGGATAGGGTTAGAGCTTCATGGCCAAACCGAAGGTCAAGAAAAAGAGCAGGGGAGTCAAGAAGAACGTTCCCCACGGCATCGCCAATGTGCATGCCTCGTTCAACAATACGATTGTCAGTATCTGTGATCCCGAAGGCAACGTCCTCGCGTGGGCGTCGGGAGGAACCGTGGGCTTCAAGGGTTCCCGCAAGGGAACGCCATTTGCTGCGACACTGGTTTCCCAGGCTGCGGGTAATGGCGCCAAGGAACATGGTGTGCGTTCCGTGGATGTCAAGGTGAAAGGTCCAGGATCGGGTCGTGAGTCAGCCATCAGGGCGCTGCAGGTGGTCGGCATCGAGGTGAAATCGATCAAGGACATCACGCCGATTCCCCATAATGGTTGCCGTCCGCCCAAGCGGCGGCGGGTCTGAGGAGGTCTGGAAATGGCAACTACCCGCGGACCGGTCTGTCGCCTCTGCCGTAGGGAAGGGATGAAACTCTTCCTCAAGGGAGATCGCTGCTTCAAGGAAAAGTGCGCCATCGAGCGCCGAGGATATGCCCCTGGCCAGCACGGACGGCGGCGCACCAAGGTGACCGGCTATGGGACCCAGTTGCGTGAGAAGCAGAAGGTCAAGCGCATCTACGGTGTTCTGGAACGCCAGTTCCGTAATTATTTCAAGAAGGCGGCACGGCGCAAGGGCATTACAGGTGAGACGTTACTCCAGTTTCTGGAGCAGCGGCTGGACAATGTCGTCCATCGCATCGGCTTTGCGGCCAGCCGTCCGCACGCACGTCAGATGGTGGCCAATGGCAACATCACCGTCAACGGACGCAAGGTGGATATCCCGTCGTACCTGGTGAAAAAGGGTGACGAGGTCGCGGTGCGTGAGAAAAGCCGGAAAAATGAATTTATTCGCCTATCCATCGAGACGGCCAAGGGCCGGGGTGTTCCATCCTGGCTGGAGTTAAATGCCGAGGCGTTCAAGGGACGGGTTCTGAATTTGCCTAACCGGGAGGATATCCTTCTTCCCATAAGCGAACAGCTCATCGTTGAGCTGTACTCCAAGTAGCGCAGTAAGGACTGAGGAGGACATTCGACTCATGTTGTGGAAAGGTTTCCAGCGGCCCAAGCGCCTGGAGTGCGATACGACGACGTTGTCGCCGACCTATGGTCTGTTCTATGCCCAGCCTTTTGAACGGGGCTTTGGTACCACGATAGGTCATGCCTTGAGGAGGGTGCTGTTGTCCTCCATCGAGGGAACGGCGGTGACTGCCGTGCGGATTGAAGGAGTTCTGCACGAGTTCAGTTCTCTGCCCGGCGTGGTGGAAGACACCACCGATATCATCCTGAACCTGAAGCAGATCCCCATGAAGTCCCATGTGGATCACCCGGAGACAATCCGAATTTCCGCCAGAGGACCATGCACTATCACCTCCAAGGACATCGAGGTGAATCAGAACGTCGAGATCCTGGACCCGGACATTCATATTGCCACGATCGGGGAGGAAGGCCGCCTGGAGATGGAGTTGCGGGTGAAGGTCGGCCGAGGCTACGTGCCGGCGGATCGAAATTTTGATGAAGACCTCTCAATCGGCTATATCCCGGTTGATTCCGCCCATTCACCGGTGCGTCGGGTCAACTACAAGGTGGAGGATGCTCGCCTTGGCCAGACCACCGATTACGACAAGCTCACCATGGAGGTGTGGACCGATGGCTCGGTGGCGCCCCAGGATGCGGTGGCGATGGCTTCCAAGCTGGTCCAGAACCACCTGTCCATCTTCATTAATTTTGAAGAATCCAGTGACGAACTGGACGACGGTCTGGGCAGCGAAGATCAGGTTCTGCACGAGAACCTGAACCGTTCCGTGGATGAAATGGAGTTGTCCGTCCGGTCGTACAATTGTTTGAAGAATGCAAACATCTCCAGCATCGCAGACCTTGTGCAGAAGAGCGAGCAGGAAATGCTCAAGACCAAGAACTTCGGTCGAAAGTCGCTCGTGGAGATCAAGGAGATTCTTTCGGAGATGGGCTTGTCCCTGGGTATGAAGCCCGAGGACCTGCGCAGATACTCGACAGCCGCCGAATAGGGCGGCAGCGTACGGCGGAGAAAGAACAATGCGACACAGGGTCAAGGGACGTAAGCTGGGAAGAACCACCGCTCACCGGGTGGCGACGTTGAGAAATCTCTCGACGGCGCTGTTCACCCACGAGCGTATAACCACGACCCTCATGAAGGCCAAGGAGATGCGTCCCTTCGCCGAGAAACTGATCACCATTTCGAGACGGGACACGCTGCATGCCCGGCGCAACGTGGCTCGGAATATCAGAGATAAATCCGCACTGAAGAAGCTCTTCGAAACCCTGGGACCGCGCTATGCTGATCGGCCAGGTGGCTACATTCGCCTCTATCACCTTGGATATCGCCCGGGAGATACGGCCGATATGGCCTTGGTGGAACTGGTGGATGCAGCTCCCGTAGAGGCGGATGCGAAGGAAAAGAAGAAGGATGACAGCGAAAAAACTGTCAAAGCCGAATCCTGAGAAGTTACGACCCGAGATTGTGAAGAAAATAGAGGGAGCATCTGCTCCCTTTATTTTTGTCCCCATGACAGATTCTGTGAGCCGGGAAAGGACGGGAGATGCCCAGGCGGGATGACCTGAAATCGATTCTCATCCTCGGGTCCGGTCCCATTGTCATAGGCCAGGCCTGCGAGTTTGACTATTCGGGTGTGCAAGCGTGCAAGGTCCTCCGTCAGGAGGGTTATCGTGTCATCCTGGCCAATTCGAATCCGGCCACCATCATGACCGACCCGGAGATGGCCGATCGCACCTATATCGAGCCGCTGGTCCCGGAAGTCCTTGAGCGTATCATCGCCGTCGAGCGCCCCGATGCGCTCCTTCCCACCGTGGGGGGACAGACCGCCCTCAACCTGGCGGTGAAACTCGCCCAGGACGGAATCCTGGAACGCTACGGCGTAGAACTCATCGGTGCCAAGCTGCGTTCCATACAGGTCTGCGAGGAACGGCACCTATTCAAGGAGGCCATGCAGCGGATTGGCCTGGCGGTGCCCCACAGCGCCGCGGTTCATTCCGTGCAGGAGGCGGAAGAGTTCGCGGCGACTTCCCCCTTTCCCCTCATTCTGCGCCCCTCCTTCACCCTGGGCGGAGCCGGCGGTGGAATTGCCTATAACATCGAGGAGTTGCGGGAGATTGTCCAGCAGGGTCTGAACCTCTCCATCAGTGGTGAAGTTCTGGTGGAGGAATCTCTCATCGGCTGGAAGGAATTCGAGCTGGAGGTCATGCGGGACCAGGCCGGCAATGTGGTGATCATCTGTTCCATCGAGAACCTGGACCCCATGGGCATCCACACAGGCGATTCCATCACGGTGGCGCCGGCCCAGACTCTGACCGACCGCGAATACCAGCGGTTGCGTGATTCCGCGCTGCTCATCATGGGCGAGGTGGGTGTGGAAACCGGTGGCTCCAATATACAGTTCGCGGTCAACCCCGATGATGGGCGGGTCATGATCATCGAGATGAATCCGCGAGTGTCCCGTTCGTCGGCCCTGGCCTCAAAGGCCACCGGGTTTCCCATTGCGAAGATCGCCGCCAAACTGGCTGTGGGATACACCCTCGACGAGATTCCCAACGACATCACCCGCGAGACACCGGCTTCCTTCGAACCGACCATGGATTATTGTGTGGTCAAGATTCCGCGCTTCGATTTCGAGAAATTTCCCAAGACCGATCGCCGCCTGGGGACCCAGATGCGTTCGGTAGGCGAAGTCATGGCCATGGGGCGAACCTTCAAAGAAGCTCTGCAGAAGGGTCTGCGCAGCCTGGAGATTGGCAGGGCAGGCCTGGGTGCTGACGGTGAGGATAATCTGACTCCCGCCGAAGTGCGGGAGGCTCTGGCCGGCGGCTTCCCCAACCGGATTTTTGCCATACGCCAGGCCATGGTGGCCGGGATGACCGTGGATGCTCTAGCGGAGATCACTCATTACGACCGCTGGTTTTTGGCCAATATCGAGGAACTCGTTCACCTGGAGGGCAACCTGCGTGCTTTTGCCCTGGCCCAGGTCCCCGACGATCTCCTGAGAAGAGCCAAGCGCTGGGGGTTCTCCGACAAGCAGCTGGCGTACCTTCTCAACTCTGGTGAAGGTGCCGTCAGGTCCGAACGCGAAAAGCGGGGCATCATCCCGGTCTATTTACGGGTGGACACCTGCGGGGCCGAGTTCGAAGCCCACACGCCTTACCTCTATTCAAGTTATGAAGAAGAGGATGAATGTCGCCCGACCAAGAAGAGAAAGATCATGATTCTGGGCGGCGGCCCGAACCGGATCGGCCAGGGGATCGAATTTGATTACTGCTGCTGCCAGGCTGCGTATGCTCTCAGCGAGCAGGGATTCGAAACCATCATGGTCAACTGTAACCCGGAGACCGTGTCCACCGACTATGACACCTCCGATAGACTTTACTTCGAGCCCCTGACCATGGAAGATGTTCTCAATATCGTCGAAAGGGAGAACCCTGAAGGTGTCATTGTCCAGTATGGCGGCCAGACGCCGCTGAAACTGGCCATGGGACTGCATCAGGCCGGTGTCCCTATCCTGGGAACTTCGCCCGAGATGATCGACCTGGCCGAAGACCGCCAGCGCTTCGAGAAGCTGCTGGAAGATCTGGATATCCCCAAGCCCGAGTCCGGCACTGCCAGATCCTATGACGAAGCAAAGGGAGTGGCCGAACGCATCGGGTACCCGGTCCTGGTACGTCCTTCCTATGTCCTGGGAGGCCGCGCCATGGCCATCGTTTATGATCCTGAGGACCTGGAGAAGTACATCCTCCTCGCGGCCAAGGCGTCTGCGGATCATCCCATTCTCATCGACCGATTTCTGGAAGACGCTTTTGAAGTGGATGTGGATGCCATCTGCGATGGCAGCGACGTTCTCATCGCCGGCATCATGCAGCACATCGAAGAGGCTGGGATTCACTCTGGAGATTCAGCCTGCGTTCTGCCGCCATATCTCATCGCGGAAGAGCACCTGCAGACTATCCGGGACCACACCCGCCGTCTGGCGCTGGCTCTTGAGGTCAAGGGTCTTCTCAATATCCAGTACGCCATCAAGGATGATGTTGTCTATGTGCTGGAGGTAAACCCCAGGGCTTCCCGGACCGTGCCGTTTGTCTCCAAGGCCACGGGATTGCAGGTGGCCCAGCTGGGCGCCCGGGTGATGGTGGGGGAGAGTCTGGCCGACCTGGGCGTGGAGCCGCGGGTTCTTGACGGCTACTTCGTCAAGGAAGCGGTGTTCCCGTTCACACGTTTCAACGGCGACGACCCGGTTCTGGGACCCGAGATGAAGTCCACCGGCGAGGTCATGGGCATCTCCGATTCGTTCGGTGGTGCCTTCGCCAAGGCCCAGATGAGCGCCGGCTCGCCTTTGCCCACCGAGGGCACGGTCTTCTTGTCGGTGAACGATAATGACAAGGACAGCGTCGTTCCCATCGCCCGCGGCCTTCTGGAACGGGGATTCAAGCTGGTGGCCACCGGCGGTACGGCGGATCATCTGCACCGGGCTGGGCTGGATGTGGAGAAGGTGTTCAAGGTCAGCGAGGGGCGCCCCAATATCGTGGACCGCATCAAGAACGGCGACATTGCCATGATGATCAACACGCCCCTGGGACGCGAATCCTATCTGGACGAGAAGACCCTGCGCCAGAGTGGCTACACCTATGGTGTCCCCGTGATCACCACCCTGTCGGGTGCCGCCGCCTCGGTGGCCGGCATCAAGGCCCTGCAGGGCGAAGAACTGGTGGTGCGGGCTCTCCAGGATTGCCACAAGCAGAAGTGGTAGGCACGTTGGTTCTCCCGCGAACGTAATTCTGAGTCTGTCAAAGAACCGGTTCTGCTTGGTCCCGGCAAGAAATTCCGCCGCAACTCACTGATGAACCTGCCCCCTCTTGTGTCCAGCCTGACGGCAAAGAACCCTGGACTCGTGCCTGCAATCCATGCTCGCCCATCCTGAATCTGAATCAGAGCCAGAAGCATGGCCAGTGCGGAACCTCATTTCGCGGGATAGGGAACGTTTGCACGCAGCCCTCTGCCGGTCCCTTTGCCATCGATTCTCCCTCATTGGCCCGTGTTCGGCGCTATTGACCCGAAGTACGAGTTGGCCGTAAAAAAAAGTGGTTGCAGTCTCCCTCCTGACCACACGGCCACGATTTTTTGGCCCACAGGCACACCGTCTATCTGGATCCGCACCCGGCCTCCCTCATCGAACCGTAACTGTGCCACAGGTGTCTGGAGGTTCAGTTCGCCAGGTAGGGGAGTCGGGCCGATGAAGCGGCTGTAAGGTTCATGGGGAACCCGGATCCGGACCTCGGCAGACGTCTGTGTGCGATGAATCGAGCGTTCCGGGGGGCCATCCAGAACATCACTGTCCTTGGCCGGGTACGAGATGTAGCAGGCGGCCCGGACCTCCACCGGCCGTTCACCGCGCAGGAAAAGGGCGGCGCGGAAATCTCCCGCAACCGAGCCACCCCTGATCTGAAAGGGCATATTGGCGACCACGATCTCCTCGGTTCCCGGTCTGCGGCTGAGTTCGGAGAGATCCTCGACGAGGCGATCACTCGCCTCCGCGGCTTGGTGCCAGTTGCTCCAGTGGATCTGGAGCATGAGCAGCCAGAACACGATCAACACGGTCAAGAAGATCGCTTTGAGACGACCTGGAAGGCTGCGGATCAGAGATGCCAGGATCAAGGCGGAGGCCGCGGATGGAAGCAGCAGGTAGCGCTCCTGGAGCCCCACCACGGAGGGGCCGACCAGGACCACGAAGGCGAGAGATGCGCCAACGACGAGTGGAGAAATGCGTCTGGCGCCGAGAAAAATGAGAAGAATCATCAAGCTGACGATCGCGGTCGCCACGGTTCCCCAGAGTGCTGCCGATGCAGTCAGGACCTCAAGGGGTGCTGGAACCAAAGCCGCCGCCGCATAGGCGAGGCCGTTCTTGGCCCAGGTCCATACCGAATCGTGAGTTAACGTCCGTCCTGCACCTCCCAACGCCCAGAAACGAAGGCAGAAGTGCAACCCGAGCTGAGTCCACAAGATGAGATAGCTGCGCATCCAGGTCCGGAGGGTGAGACCTCTTGGATATCGGAGCAGCCCCACCAGGGTCAGAAGAGCCGGCAGGGTGAGCGCGGTTTCCTTGGAGAGCAGTGCGGCCTGGAACAAGAGCATGGTGATGATGGGCAGGCCTCGGGCTCTGGTCAGCCAACGATCATGGGCCACGGCCGCTCCCAAATAGAAGACGGCGTAAAGCGTATCGCTGCGGGCACTTATCCAGGCGGTGTTCTCCACGTGGTACGGGTGCAAGGCGTAGAGGACTCCGGCCAGCCCGGCGAGTCGTGCATCGCCCGTGTATCGCCGGACCAGGATCACGACCAGGGCCCCGGTGGCGGCGATCAGAAGGATGTTCGTCAGGTGAAACAAGAACGGCGTGAGACCGAAGAGAGTGTACTCCAGCCACAGCGTGGCCATGTAGAGCGGGCGGAAATCACCGTATGGTGTGGTATAGGCCAGGCCCGTGGCAACGGTCTCGATCTGTGCCCAGTCGTCCGATAGGAAGGGGAATCTCAGACCTGGCAGCGCCACGACCGCAGCGACCAGCGCAGCGACCAGCGGTGCGCGGCGAGGCCACCAGTGTTCGCGTGTGGTGGGCACGGAGCCGGGGGGCCTCAGATCCCCGTACTCAGCCGCTGCCGGGTGTCAGGAACCTGCGTCTCGTCATGGTCGGAAAGGATCTTGATCACATCGTCTCCATGGCTGGGACCAGGCGCCGGCCACCAGCGAGGTGGAGAGCAAGGGGGCGGCTTCAGCGTGTTCGGGAAGTATACGCTATGGCCTTCAGCGTCCCGGGAAGCGTTTCAGGAAGTTGCTGCTGTGGTGATCCTTGGGGTCGCCGGTGATCACCGTGCGTCCGCCGTACGCGGCCACTGTGTCGCGCTCGGGGACGGTCTCGAGGGTGTAATCGGTGCCCTTGGCGTGAATCTCCGGGCGCAGCCGGTTCAGAACGGAGGTGACGGTTTCCTCGTGGAAGAGCACGACGGCATCCACACAGCGCAGTCCGGCCAGGATTTCCGTGCGCTCATCTTCCGGCACCGCCGGACGTCCTTCACCCTTCAGGCGGCGCACGCCTGCATCGTCGTTGACCGCCACCACGAGGAAATCAGCCAGCGCCCTTGCCTCGCGTAGATAGCGCAGGTGCCCCACATGCAGCGGGTCGAAGGCGCCGTTGGCGAGCACAATGCTGCCACCGCCTTCGCGCACCCTGGCGACGAGCTCCATGGCTGCGTCCAGGTTCACAACCGGGGCCGGGGCCGGCGAACTCACCGCAAACTCCTGATGGCCCGGCGCAGTTCCTTGCGGCTGATGGTGGCTGTGCCCTGCTTCATGACCACCAGGCCGCCGGCGAAATTGGCCAGATGCGCGGCTTCATGGGGCCGGGCCCTGGCCGCCAGGGCCAGGGCATAGACGGCCATGACGGTGTCGCCGGCGCCGGTGACATCCGCCACCTCGTCGGTGCCGTAGACCGGGATGAGCAGCGGCTTGCGGCGCTGGCGCGTGAAGACGGCCATCCCCTTGCTGCCCCGGGTGATGACCAGCGAAGCGCAGTTCAGGCGCTTGAGCAACTCGGCTCCGGCCGCGGGCAGACGGTCGTCTCCCGGCCGGTCCAGAGAGACGCCCAGAGCCGCCTGGACCTCCGGCTCGTTGGGTGTGAGCGTGGTGGCGCCACGAAATTTCAGCAGCCGCCAGCGTGAATCGACCGCCACCAGGCGCGGGCGCAGATCCCGGGCCAGGCGGCGCACGGCTGCCGGTTCCACGCTGTCATAGCCGTAGTCGCCGACCACCAGACCGGCGCAGTCACGTGCGATCTCAGAGGCAGCCGCAGCCAGCTTGCGGCGCAGGGAAGGTGGCAGGGTGTGGGGTCTGCCGCGATCGATGCGCACGATCTGCTGGCGGGTTGTATGGAGGCCGGCGCCGGAGATCCGGGTCTTGGTGGGAGTGGTCAACTCGGGTCGCACCAGGACAGCGTCGACGTCCATGCCCTGGCGGGCCATGATCTCGAGGAGAGCGTGGCCTGCGGCATCGTCGCCCACCACGCCCACGGGCACCGGTGTGGCGTCCAGGGAAGCGATGTTGGCGGCGGTATTGGCGGCGCCGCCGGGGACGCGCTGATCTTCCAGGTAATCGAGGATGAGGACAGGGGCTTCCCGCGAGATGCGGTTGACCTGTCCCAGAAGAAACTCATCGACGACAAAATCACCCCACACGGCGAGTCGCACCAGAGGAAAGCGGTCCACGATTTCAAGCAGGCGACGGCGCAGGTCCACGGTTCCACTCATGGGCGTTCTCCTGTGGCACGCCGCGGGTCGTCCACCTCCAGGACCCAGGTGACGGCATCCAGAAGATCCTCGGCCACATGGTCCGGTGTTGTGGTCCAGTCCTGGCGCTGGTGTTCCTCCTCGCCACGGCCGTAGCCGGTGCGGACGAGGATCCCCCGGGCTCCCAGATTGCGCCCCATCTGAACGTCCGAGATCTTATCGCCCACCATGATGCTGGCGGCCATGTCAATCTCGAGGTCGCGGGCGGCGGCGAGAAGCATGCCCGGGCGAGGTTTTCTGCAATCGCAATCGGAGCGGTAGGGAGGCTCGCCGGCACTGGGATGGTGAGGGCAGTAATAGATGCCGTCCAGACGGGTTTCCCGGGCTGCCAGCAGTTGGGCCAGCCTCTGGTGGACATCCGCGATCAGCGATTCGGGAAAATAGCCACGGGCGACGCCGGCCTGATTGGTGACCAGCACGCAGATGTAACCTCCTGCTCGCGCCATGCGGATGGCCTGGGCGGAACGAGGCAGCAGTTCCAGGCGGCTGGTGTGGTTGACGTAGCCGACTTCGCGGGTGACGGTTCCGTCGCGGTCCAGGAAGAATGCGGGTCTCAATTGGCCTCCATGGGTTACGAAGTCTCACCTGGTCTCGAAGCCTCACCGGGAGGACGGGAGCGCCAGCGGTTGTGCATCCATAACCAGAGGTCGGGCCGCTGGCGCACCTTCTCTTCAATAATACTCGTCACACGGGCGGTCAGGGCATGAATATCGGCGCGGCCACGGCCCCTGGGCAGGTTCTCCAGCGGGGGGTCGTAGATGATGCGATGCCTGCCATTTTCCGGGTAGTCGAACACCGGCACCAGCGGCACACCTGTCTTGAGAGCAAGGACCGCCAGGGCCGGCGTCGTGGAAGCCTGTCGTCCGAAGAACGGGACGAAGATCCCGTGGTCGCCACCCACATTCTGATCGATGACCAGGCCCACGGTGCGTCCTTCCCGGAGGCTGCGCAGCATGGGCCGGGCCGATTTGTACTTTGAGATGTCCCGGTTCCCGGTGAGAGTTCGGGTCATGTTCAGGTGGCGTGCCAGGTGGACGTCGGCGGGTGGGCGTCCCACCACGTCCATGTGAATGCCGCGGGCGCCCTGGGCAAGGGCGATCATCTCCCAGTTGCCGAAATGCCCGGTGAAGACGATGGCACCGCGGCCCGCCTGCACCGCCCCCTCAAGGTGTTCCCAGCCCTCTATCTGCACGTAGCGACCCATCCCCTGGCGGACCATCTTCGGCAGCATGAGGGTCTCCACCAGGGTTTGACCGAACATGTGGAAGACCTGCCGCATGATCTGATGGCGCTGCGCAGAAGTCAGATTCTCTCCCAGGGCCAGTTCCAGGTTGGAGAGGACACGGCGCCTGCGGGAGCGAACCACCATGGACATGATGTCACCCATGCGGCGGCCTGCTGCCAGGGACCAGTCATGGGGGCACCTCTGGGCCACGGCCGCGAGGGCCTCCATCATGATCGCAGGCGCCGACTTCATCGGCTTGCCTGGGCAGAACGAGAACCCGGCGGGGGAGGGCCGGGGGAGGGAAGCGCCAGGATCTGCTCCACCAGGCTGTCCATCCGGTCCAAGGTCATCTCGATCTCCAGGACGGCCAGGTGGGGGTGAGGCGCGGCCGGGTCCATGCGGACGGCATCCTTGGCCGTGGTGATCACCAGACGCGCACCTGCCTGCAGGCCGGCGTCCACCAGCCCCTGAATCTCCCCGGGCCGGAACGGGTGGTGATCTGCCAGTGGCGTGAACATGACCACGCGAGCGCCGAGGCTGGTCAGTGTATCCCGCAGGGCGTCGGGCCGGGCCAGGCCGGCGAAGCCGGCCACGGGCATCCCTTTCAACTCGGCCAGAGAGGGCGGTGCGGGGCCGGGTGAAACCAGGCGCAGGCCGGTGGCCCGGTGCCGGGCCCGGTAGATGGTGACGCCGGGGGCCACGCGTTCCAGGGTCGCCGCCGCTCGCTCGTACAGAAGGTCGCCATGGGCGCGGGTGAGGATCAGGGCGTGGGCGCGGCGCAGAGCCAGGGGAGGCTCCCGCAGCAGGCCGGCCGGCAGAAAACGGCCTCCGCCCAGCGGGGCGGTTGCATCAAGGGCAACCAGGTCCAGATCCCGGTGGAGGGCGCGATGTTGAAACCCATCATCCAGAAGCACCAGGTCGGCCCCGCAGGTGGTGATGGCCTGCATGCCGCCGTGATAGCGCTGCGCGCTCACCACCACCGGCACGTCGGCAAGGATTGTGGCCAGGAGCAGTGCTTCATCGCCGGCCTGGTCCACGTCGGCGAGAAGGTGTCCCGGTTTCCCCCTGGACACCAGAAGGGCCGGGCCTCCCGGGCGGCGCGCATTCCGGCCACCATATCCGCGCAGGACCACGGCCGGCCGCCGGCCGCGTGCTGCCAGCCTGCGAGCCAGGGCTGCCACCAGCGGCGTCTTCCCGGTGCCGCCCACGGTCAGGTTGCCCACCGAGACCACCGGCACCGGCAAGTGCCTGATGGCGAGCAGCCCCCGGTCATAAGCGCTGTTGCGCAGGCGCACGACGCCACCGAACAGCCATCCCAGGGGTGCCAGCACGGGCTGACCCCTGAATCCAGTTGCGGCTGGTGCGGCCATCATCTCGGGCCAGTCGGGGGCAGAAGGGCCGTCAGGGCCTGTACCGTGCGCTCCAGGGCGCCACGCTGTTGATCCAGAAGGCGTTTCCCCGCGCGACCCCGGGCTGTCGCCTGCGCGCTGTCGCCCAGGAGTGTGGCCATCATTTGAGCTGCCTCGACGGCGTCGGCGGCGGCGAGAAGGGCTCCCTCCTTCTCCAGGCCGGCGGTGACTTCCCGGACGTTCGCGCGCTTGGGCCCGCTGATCTGAGGCACACCGGCTGCCGCGGCTTCCAGCGGGTTGTGTCCGCCCACCGGGACCAGGGTCCCGCCCAGCAGGGCCACATGCGCAACCGCGTAGAGGCCGGCCAGCTCACCGTGGGTGTCCAGCAGCACGACCTGCATGGCACCTGCCGTGGGCGGCTTGTGGCCCAGACGGCTACGCCGGCACCAGGGAACACCCTCCTTCTCCAGAAGGCGCGCCACCTCGCCGACCCGGTCCAGATGGCGCGGCGCCAGGACCACGGTGCAGGGAGTGCCGGCGGCAGCCGCGAGGCGACCGGCTTCAAGCGCCGCGTCTTCTTCACCGGCGTGGGTTGAGCCGGCCACCAGGACGCGCCGTCCGCTCAGCCAGGGGTGCCACTCAGCGGCCACGGCCGCCGCCTGTGGCGCCGGGCAGTCCATTTTCAGATCGCCGGTGACCTGGATCCGGGCGGCGGGGACCCCCAGCTCGCCGAATCTCCTCGCGTCTTCCGGAGTGCGGGCACAGACCAGGTGGACCGCTCCGAGAGCATGTCCCATGAGACCGGGAAAACGCCGGTAGCGCCGGAGGCTGCGGTCGCTGATGCGCCCATTGACCAGGGCGATGGGAACGGTGCGGCGCCACAAACTGTGGAACAGGTTGGGCCAGATCTCGGTCTCCACGGCCACGAACAGGGCCGGCTGCAGCCGGCGCACCACACGCGCGACCACCGGGGGGAGATCCAGGGGGAAGGTGAAGGCGGCGCCCGTGGCGGGGGGAGCCGCCAGGAGCAGGCTCCGGGCGGTTGTTGTGGTGACGGAGATACTCACGGGCGTGGCCACCTGCCCGTGGCCCTCCAGGCAGCGGGCCAGAAGGCCGGCAATCTGGAGTTCTCCGACGGATGCGGCCTGAATCCAGATGCCCCCGCGCCCTCTCTCCATGACGACCTCCGTGGGGAGGCCAAGCCGCTCGGCCACCACCCGCCAGCCCCGGGGGTGGCGCACCAAGCTCCCAGCGGCGTAGAAAGGAGTCCCCGCCAGTGCGAGCCACGTCAGGGTTTTGTAGAGGAAGTACATGAATTACCAATAACTTAGGCGCTGAATTCTAGGACGCGGCCGCACCGGCGTCAATTTCCATGGCGCTGGCGGGGTTTGGGGGTGGGACCTATCTTTCAGGAGGTGGCCCTGTCTCCCGGGGCCGAGATGTCATCCGGGGCGAACCCATGGCAGGACGTATCTTTGATGACCGGATTCCGCAGGATCTGCAACGGTTCATCCTGTGTGTCCACCGGGATCGATCCATGCTGGACGACCTGCGGGTCAACCTGGAAAACATTGTTCCGCAGGAGTATCGCGTCCTGCCGGTTGATTCACCCACCCGGGGCCTGGAGGTCATTCATGATCTGGAAGGCCAGGGAGACCAGGTGGATATCGTCATCTCGGACATGGGGACACCTGATTTCCCCGGTTATCGTTTCCTGGAGATTGTCAATCATCGCTTTCCCCAGGTGCGCAAGGTTCTCCTGACCAGCGGCGGCGAAGACGATGCCGCCGTCTACAGTATCAACACCTCGGACCTGGACAGGTGCCTGCGGGAACCGGTGAGCCAGGAAGACTTCCGGCTCACCATTCTGTCCCTGCTTCGCCTGTGCCGCCTGCGGGCCGATAACGAAGACCTCCTGGCGGTTGTTCGCGGTCGTAACCTGCAGCTTCAGGAGATGCTCGAGTCCCTGAGTCAAGCCCATACCGAGATCGAGCAGTCCTACCTTCAGACCATACAGGCCCTGGCCCAGGCCCTGGACGCCAAGGACTCCTATACCGCCGGCCACTCGCGCCGTGTCAGCCGGTTCGCCTACCTGCTGGCCCGGCGCATGGGTCTGTCACGGGAAAAGTGCGAGGACGTTCGTGACGGCGCCCTGATGCATGATATCGGCAAGATAGGCGTCCCGGAGCAGGTCCTCCTCAAGCCCGGGCGGATGACGGAAGACGAGATCAAGCTGATGCAGATGCACCCGGTGATCGGCGCCCAGATCCTGGTTCCGGTGAAGCCCCTGCGGCGCTATATTCCGGCGGTCAAGCACCATCATGAACGCTGGGATGGGAAGGGCTATCCTGACGGCCTGAAGGCGGAAGAGATTCCGGTGGAAGCCCGCATTACTCTCATTGCCGATACCTTCGACGCCATCACCTCGGATCGGCCGTACCGGAGCGCCAGACCGCTGGATCTGGCCGTCGAGCAGTTCACCAAGTTTTCCGGTACGCAGTTCGACCCCGAGTGTGTCCGGGTTTTCCTCGAGATCCTCACAGAAGACCCCCCCGGTCTGTCCTGTAAGGTCGAGGCCTGATTCTCAGGCTTGTCCACCGGACGGCACACTGGCGAAGAACTCGGTCAGCAGGGCCCCCAGACGATGGATCTCGATGAGAAACGTGTCGTGGCCGTAGATGGTCTCGAATTCGGCGTAGCGAACAGGACGTCCTGCCCGGCGCAGGATCTCCACAACCTCCCGTTGCTGAGAGAGGGGAAAGAGCAGGTCGGAGGTGAACCCCACCACGAGGGAGGGAGACTTGATGCGCGCCACCCCTTCCTCGTAGCTTGCAGCGCCTCGCCCCAGGTCGAAAAAATCCATGCTGCGGGCGATGGTCAGATAGGAATTGGCATCGAACAGAGTGCCGAATTTGGCGGCGTTGTGATTCATGTAGGATTCCACCGCGAAACACCCTGCCGCCTCGTCCCAGTCCCGGCCGAAACGCGGGTCGAACTCCTCGGCGGATCTATAGGAGAGAATGCCGATGGCCCGGGCGTGGTTGAGTCCAGCCACGGGGCCGTGACCCGGTTCGTACCGCCCGTCCTGGAAGGCCGGGTCCGCGGTGACCGCCCTTCGCTGCACGGCGCGCCAGGCGATGGAGAATGCATAGGAACGCCCGGGGGCGGCGATAGCGCAGATGGACTGTGCGCGTCCGGGTTCCTGGGCCCCCCACTGGAAGGCCAGCATCCCGCCCAGGGACGCCCCTATCACCGTGAAAGCCCGCTCCACGCCCAGGTGGTCAAGAACCTGGGTCTGAGCCTGGACCATGTCTTCCACATGGATGACGGGGAAATCCGCGCCGTATGGAGAGCCGCTGGCAGGATTGACGGAAGTGGGCCCGGTAGAGCCGAAACATCCCCCCAGGACATTGGTGCAGACGACGAAGTAGCGATTTGTGTCGATGGGGTGTCCGGGGCCGACCATGGCTTCCCACCAGCCTGGCTCATCGCCAGGCGCATGCCGGGCCGCATGGGACGTTGCCGACAGCCCCGTGGTGATCAAGATCAGATTGTCACGGGCAGGAGAGAGCTCGCCCCAGGTCTCGTAGGCGATGGTGACTTCAGGAAGGCTGCCGCCGGCCAGCAAGCTGAACGGCTCCCGTCCTGAGGTGATCGTCACGGTCCTGAGGTTGTCGGCTTCCATGGCTCAATTTCGTGCGCGGGCAGTTTACCACCGCACCCGGCCCAGGTGGCCCCTCCAGGATGCAGATCCCTTTCACTTTCAAGGCCTTGAGGGTGATTGCCGCGCCCTGTGCCGGAACCTAGATTGAGACCAGGGGCGGCGGCGCCGTCCTCACCTGGATAATTCATGTCTCAACTCCCACCACTGGAAGATCCGCGCACCTTCGACCCCGAGTTGATCGCGCCGGTCATGCCCCACAAGAGGCGGCGGCGTCGATACAAGATCGCCTGGGTCCTCACTGCGGTTCTCCTCATCGTGGGAATCCTGCCCATCTACACCGTCTCCTCGCGTCTCATTTTCATCAACAAGGACACGCTCAAGACCCAGCAGCAGGTGAACCAGATGCAGCTGGCATCTTCCCTGGCCCATCATATCGACAGCTTCATCGAAGGCCAGCGCCGTACCCTGGCTGTCCTGGCGGAAGTGCTTTCCGGTGAGATGGCCGGACTCTCCGGCGAGAGCTTCCTGTCCAACTTGAGCCGGCGGCGCACGCTGTCGCGATTCGTTGACCGGGATGTCTTTCTCATGCGCTACACCCATCGTAACGGCACCTCGGTCACGGCCATGCAGGAGGGATTCGAGGCGGTTCCGGAACTCGAGACGATGCTGGATGACGATTTCGCGACCCATCTCAACACGGACATGGGGGCCGGAACCCGGCTGGGCGTCCCGTTCTACAGCGAGGCGGCGGGAGGCGGCGCCGTGATCCTGTCGGCCCCGGTGACACGCAAGGGCCGTCGGGTCGGGGTGGTTTCGGCCCTGGTGGGCCTGGCGGGACTCTGGCGTGAGGCCCAGCGCTCGTCCGGCTATTCCCTGTTCGCCCTGGATGGAAAAGGCACCCTCTTCAGCGAACTGATCGACATGGAGCGTTTTACCGGTCGGCCCTACAAGGAGCTGGAACTCGTCCGTGAGTTCATTGCCGTGGGTGGCAGCCGGGTCATGCCCTACCCGGCGGTCAACGCTGCCGGTGAAGAGGTCGCTCTGGTTGGGGCCTACTACGAGACCCGCCTCGGCTGGGGCATTTTCATGCAGGCCGAAGAGAACCACGCCTACTACATGGTGGACCGCATGAAGCGGGATACCTGGTTCCATGCCGGCATGGTGGCCATCGGCGCCCTGGCCATGGGGCTGGCCTTTGCCGGCTGGATCAGCCGGCCCATTCGCCGTCTGGCCGATTCATCGGTGGCCTTCGCGGAGGGCGATTTCCATGCCCGGGTTCCCATCAACTCGGGCAACGAGATTGGCGAACTGGCCGACACCTTCAACGCCATGGCCGAGACTCTGGAACGGTATATCGCCCGGCTCAAGCGGGCTGCCCAGGAGAACAGTCAGTTGTTCCTGGGCTCCATCCGGGCCCTGACTGCGGCCATAGATGAGAAGGATTCCTACACCCGGGGCCATTCCGAGAGAGTGCGGGCTTACGCGGCGACGCTGGCCCGGGATATGGGTTTGCCGCCCGATGAGGTCTGGAGGACGGAAGTCGGGGCCCTCCTCCATGATGTGGGCAAGATCGGCATTCAGGACTGCATCCTCAACAAGCCCGGGCCGCTGACCGAGGAAGAATACGAGATCATGAAGACTCACCCGGTGCGCGGGGCCAATATCATGGCACCCATCGAGCAACTCAGTGATGTCATCCCGATCATGAAACATCATCATGAGCGCTGGGACGGGCGCGGGTATCCCGATGGCCTGAAGGCCCTGGACATCCCCCTGTCGGCCCGCCTGGTGACCATCGTCGACTGCTGGGACGCCATGACCACCAACCGGCCCTATCAGAAGGCCATGGGCATGGAAGCGGGTATCACACGGCTCGAGGTGCTGGTGGGGAAGATGTTCGACCCCGATGCCGTGAAGGTGTTCATTGCGGGCATGCGGGATGGGCATTACAGTGCGGTGTACGACGAGGCGAAGCAGCAGGTGGCCGACACCACGGAGAACCTCAGCCGCATCGAGCAGGATCCCCGGGCCGTTGTTTCCGCCCGCCGCAATCTCGACCCGGACTGCCTGACCCCCGAGCCGGACGAACCGCCGGTCACCCAGGCCTGATTGGTCCCCCATCCGGGGAGATCGCGCCGGATGGGGCGGGCGGCGATTGCTCCGACAGGGGTTCCCTCCGGCCCCATTCTCCTATATCCTTGCCGCCGTTCCCGCGAGAAGATCGTCAGGAGGGCTGGAAGCAGCCATCTGCTCAGATCCTGCGGGACTTCCGAGAAGGAGGTTCATGAAGTTTTCCCAGCAATCAGAATCCCTGCGAGAGGCCTTGCAGCCGTATCCGCGCTGGCGCCTCTTCGGGGAAGGGACGGCTACAGCGACGTTCGAGTTCGCCGAGCCGGAGTATGCGGCCGGTTTTGTGACCCGGGCCATCGAGCAGGCCAGGGCGTACCAGCGCATTCCTCACCTGTCTCTGGCGGGCGTGACTGTGAAGCTGACCCTGGCAGTGGCTCTGGGCCGGGAAGGGCTGGCCGAGAGTGATCGGAGCCTTCTGGGTGCCCTGGAGCGTGCCGCCGATCATCCGGGCCGGCCGGCTCCCACCGAAGAGCCCATTCTCTCGCTCATTGCCGATCGCTGGTCTCCCCGCGCTTTCAGCGAGGAGGCGGTGCCCGAGCCGATCCTTCGGCGCCTGTTCGAGGCAGCCCGCTGGGCGCCTTCGTCCTTCAATGAGCAGCCATGGAGGTTCGTGGTGGTGACCGACCCGGAACGCCGTGACGTGGTGGCCGAGGCGCTGGTGGCGGCCAACAGCTGGGCCCGCCGTGCACCGGTCCTGGTCGTGGTGTCGGTCGCACGGAAATTTGCCAAGAACCGGCGTATCAACCGGCAGGCCCCTTACGATACGGGTGGTGCGACCGCTCAACTGGTCATGCAGGCAACGGCCCTGGGGCTGGTGGCCCATCAGATGGCCGGCTTCGACCCGGCGGTGGTGCATGAGAAGGTCCATATCCCCGATGCGTTCGAACCCATTTCCCTGGTGGCCCTGGGGTACTGGGGTGAAGGCGCCGGCCTGGACGAGGACCTGCTGGCGCGGGAGGATGCCGAGCGCGAACGGCGACCTCTCTCCGAGGTGCTGTTCTGGCAGGATTGGGGAGGCGAGGAGAAAGCCTCTTCCTGAAACGCCCGGCCGTTCAGCCGGCCCGCTGCATCAGACGAAGACCCACCAGGTCAGCAGTGCGAAGATGGGGAACAGGATCGCCGCCGCCATGCCGAAATAGGCGAAAAACGAAGGCATCTTCACCCCGCGATGCTCGGCGATGGACTTCACCATGAAGTTGGGTGCGTTGCCTATGTAGGTGACGGCGCCGAAGAAGACGGCGCCCAGGCTGATGGCCTTGAGGACCGCATCGGCCATCCCGACCCCCAGTGTGCCTGTCTGGCCCAGCGCCTGGGCAAGGGAAAAGAACGTCAGGTAGGTGGGCGTATTATCCAGGAAGGCCGAGAGCAGGCCCGTCGCCCAGAAGAACTGCCATGGCTGGACGATCCCCAGGCCGGCACCCTGTGCCCGCAGCAGATCCAGGGCGGGGATCATGGTCAGGAAGATGCCGAAGAAGAGGACACCTACCTCGATGATGGGATGCCAGGTGTAGTGGTTGCCACGGCGTACGGCCTGCGGCGTCAGCCACAGGGAGATGGCGGCCAGGATGAGCAGCACAACCTCCCGATCATGGAAGGGCCAGGCCGCCGGCACCAGGTAGGGCCTGGTGATGAACGCCACGGACAGGATGACGCCGACGATGAGGGGCCAGTTCAGGTTGCCGAGAATGCGCAGTGGTTCCACCAGCAGGCGGTCTCGGTGCAGGGCCGCCTCGGGCTCCCGGCTCAGGGCGTAGTTGTCCCAGACGAAGTAGATCAGCAGCACCATGCCGTTGACCGCGAGCCACTCGGGGAGGAGGGTCAGGGTCCAGGTGAAGGGCACTCCCCGCAGGTATCCCATGAAGAGGGGAGGGTCACCCAGCGGCGTCAGGAGGCCGCCGATATTGGAGACGCAGAAGATGAAAAAGAGAATGGTGTGGACCGTATGGGTCCTTTCCGAGTTGGTCTTGAGGAGTGGCCGGATCAGGAGCATGGAAGCGCCCGTGGTTCCCATGATGGAAGCCAGAACGGTTCCCAGGGCCAGAAAACCCACGTTGGTCAGGGGAGTGGCACGAAGGTCGCCCCGCAGGAGAATCCCGCCGGAAATCACAAACAACGCCAGGAGCAACAACATGAATGCGATGTACTCCTCCAGCGTGTGCATGAGGGAACCCGGACTCTTCAACAGATAGAGGACCAGGACAGGCACGCCCAGAGCCGCGGCAATCCAGAATTTATTCAGGTTGCTGTGCCACCACTTCTCCGCCCTGATGGGGAGGATGGCGATGGACAGCAGCATCAGGATGAAGAATGAGAGCCATGCCGGATTAAGGCTCTCGCCCAGGCCGCTATGGGAACCCTCTCCCGCACCTCCGGCCAGGCTGGCGGCGGGAAGCAGGAGCGCGATGATCAAGAACAGCGCGAGGGCAACGGTACGTCCCGCGAACCTGCCGACGTGGGCGCCATGCAGCATGATGGCGGGCATCTTACCCCGCCCACCGGTTCGGATCTAGTTGACGGGGTCGTGTTTCTAGAACACCGGATCGCCCGGCAGCCGCACCATGGCCCGCATCCCCACGAAGGTCATGGGGTAGATCGCTCGGGCCTGTTCTTCGCTCATGGTCAGATGAATCCACGTGTGGACCGGTTCCATCTCGTCGGCGGCAGGCAGGTCGGGAGGAATGAGGAGGTTGGCCAGACGTTCAAGTTTCTCCTGAACCCAGCCGCCCTCTTTCAGAGCGGTCTGGTCGCCCACGATATGGACCGCGACGCCCTGGCGGTAGAGGAGCGTGTAGCGGGATGGGTAGGTCGTCTCCTTCAGGCCGGCGATCTCGGCGGTGACGGAACGGGGATTGATCTCGTCCATGGCGGCGGCCCCTTCAGGCCGGGGCTGGATGATCTCAGCCGCTTCCTGGTCGCCTGATTTGGCCACCAGGTCAAGCGCCCGGTCCATCCATGCCCGCTGGGGTGAAATGGCGTCTTCCGCTTCGGTCAGGACCTCCATTTCGGCGCCGGTCAGCGGGAGGGCCTGCACGGCGGTCACCCGCACGTAGACACGGATTTCCTTCTCCTCCAGGTCGAAGACCAGATACGGAGAATCTTGCTCGGCGAGATGGATCTGCAGTTCCTTGAGCTGGGCTTCCCGCTCCAGGAGGAATTTACGTTGCAGGAGCCTGGCGTACCGGGATCGCCGGTCCTGCTCATCCTCGGCATCTGTCTGACCTCGAGGCGCCACGGTCGCCAGGGTGGAGAGCAGCAGAAAGACACTCAGGCCGGTCAGCACCTGTCTTCGCCGTGAAGGAATGGCCCGCATCAGAAGATATAGATGGGCGTGTACAGCTGGCTCTGGTCGTAAATCGCCTTGAGGTCGATGGGACCGAGACGCACGCAGCCATGGGTCACGCTCTTGCCCAGGAGGCGGGTATAAAGGGTGCCATGAATGAGGAACCCGTCGCCGAAGGCCAGGGCATATTCGCCCAGCACTCCGTCCTGGAACCGCTCCAGGGCGTCACTTCGGTCGGGGACAGGCTCACCTTCTTCGATGAAGGCCCAGTCGGGCTTGCGCCAGGTGGGGACTTCGAGACGATTGGTGACATGGAACTCGCCCCGGGGCGTGCTGAAGATCCAGGAGCGGCCGCCTGCAGGATCGGCCAGGATCTTGCCGCTGCCGGTGGAGCAGATGGACTCCCGCAGGGTTTTCTCCCCCCGTCGCAGCCACAGCTTGTTGTGGGCTGCATCAATGACGATATAGGTGCCCTTTGGGGCGCGCCGCATGAGTTGCCTGTCCAGGGAGAAGAGATGTTTCTCCAGGCGATTGACGTCTTTCTCCAGGTCCGCCAGGGCGGCATCCAGATCGGCCGTGGGAACCGCGGCGGCCGCCGCCGCGAGGGCCGAAACCTCAGGAACGAGGCGGGGCGGCAGGGTCCTGCTCTCGATACTGGTTCTCAGCCAGCCGGCCGCGAGAAAAGCGGCTGCCCCGCCCAGAGAGAGGAGCAATCCTGCCCTGATGATGCGAAAACCGACATTTTTCACAGTTCAGATCGTACCACGAGATGCCAATTGGGGCCACGCTAATGAGAGCTGCCGGCGCTGGTAGCATCCACTGCAAGGGTGTCCCCGGGGGCCATGGGGAGGGCTCCCACGATGGTCACCGGGGTCCCTTCCTTGACCCAGCCATCCAGGAAGTCCATCTCAGGATTGGTGAGTGCCATGCAGCCATTGGTCCAATCATCCCCGCGGCCCCCATAGCCGTGGATTTCGATGAGACCGCCGATCTGGATCCCCGGGGCGATACGGCCCTCCTCTCGCGCCTTCTTGAACCGGGCCCAGTCTTCATCGTTGGGATAGTTCAGGAGAAAGGCGCGATGATAGATGGTGTCCCCACCATCACGAACCTGGCTGATGCGGTAGCGGCCCTCCGGTGTGGCCTTGTCTCCCTCATGCAACTTGTCCGGAATCGGGTTGAGGCCCAGGTCGATATCAAAGGTGGTCAACAGGCGGCCCGAGTCATAGAGCAGGAGGCGATGTCCGGCCTTGTCCACAACCAGGGCCGTGCTGCTCTGGCGTCTGGACCAGGCCACGGTTTGGTCCACCCAGCGCCGCCACAGGGCGACGGTGGTCCGATCCTGCAACCTTGCCAGGGTGCGGGCAGCGTTCTCCTGTTCGCTCCGGCTGCCGGAGAGGACCTGGCCGGCTTTGTGAATAGCTGCCTGGTAGTCACCTCGCGTCAGGTTGCGCTGTGCTTCCTCCAAGGTTATCTCCTGCTGAATCAGAGCCTGGCGCGCGGCGGCCTGAAGGTGAACCCGGGCCCCCACAACCCTGGCGTTCAGGAGGGCTTCCTGCGCCTGGGTGATCCGGGTGAGGGCCTCCTGGCGCGCGGCGGCCTGCACCGTCGCCATGGCCTCCAGGGCCTCATCGGCGGCCGCGTCGGCGGTGGCGAGCAGGCGCCGGGCCCCGGTATATCCGCGCAGCAGAGGCGGTCGCCGCGACTGCCTGGCAACGGCGATGATGGCTTGCCGTTGCAGGTGGGAAACGCCGCTGACTCGCTCATCCAGAACGGCCCGAGGCGTTCCGGGAGGAGCTTCCTGGACCAGGCGGCGCAAAGGTGAGCGCAGTACCTCAGGCGTCGGAGGTTTGTCCCGGGGGATGAGAAGCACAGCGGACAGCACCAGGGCCACGCCCAGGATCAGGGAGGCGCGCCGGTGCCTGCGCACCATGACAGGGAGTCGGTCGATGATGGACGGAGACAGGTTGTGGCCTCAGCGATTCCGGCGTTTGGCCAGGATCCTGGCCTCTATCTCGACCGCCGCCTTGATCTCCTCGGCGATGGCGAGAGCGGATTCGGCCATGGCGGCCGCCTTGTCCCGTGCGGCGAAATAGCCCTCATCCTCAATTTGTGATTCCAGGGCCGGAACCTCTGCGCGGACACCATCGAGATCGGCGGTCAAAGCCGAGATGTCCGCTCTGGTCCCCTTCCCCCGGGGGGCATCGGCCAGCGCCGTGGTCGCCTCCTCGATGGCCTGCCGGGCAAGCTCCAGGCCCGCTACCGCGGCCATCCTGGCTGCTTCCTTGTTCTCCACCGCCGTCTCTCGGGCCAGGTGTGCCTTTTCCATGCTGCCGGCCAGCTTTTTCTCAGCTTCTTCGTAATCCCGCATGATGGCGAAACGCTCATTTTGAGCCTGGATCTCCTGCTGGGCTTCCTCCAGGGCAAGACGGGCGTCGCGCAATTCCTCTGCGGCATAGGTCGCGGCGTCTGCATCGCGGGCGGCCTGGAGATCCTGTTCGGCCTGCTGTGCCGTTTCTTCAGGTGGCTCAGCGCAGGCGGCGGTCAGGACAAGGACCGCCGCCAGAGCGGCCAGGAGGGGAATTCTCTTGCGCATGGCGTCCTCTGCTCCTTTTGCTGGGGCTGTTGACAGTCTGCAGCCTTCAGCGGGGGATGGTACCGGGGCCGCGTCGGCGGGGCAAGAACAGGCAGCGGGGCCTTCGCAGCAGGAAAAAATTGAGATTGACAATGGTGCGCTGGCATCCCTATATTCAAGAGATTGGTGGCACGGGCAACCGTGTGCGCGGGAGGAGGCCTGTCTGTGAAAAATGTGGGACGGCACTCAACGTTTTTGTTTATCTTTGCCGTGGGCATCCTGCTTTCAGGTTGTGCCGGGGCGGTGAAATCAGGTTCCGACCTGAGCGCAGTCGGGGCACCAGCTCCACCCGTCGTGTCTCCTGTGTCCCCGCCGGAACCTGCTGAGTCGGCGGATTCCAGGATCCCGGGCTGGAACCAGGCCGGTGCTCTCCCGGCGGATGCCGCGGAGGATCAGGATCCTATCGAAGATCTGATCCGCGAGGCCGATGAGAACTATTTGAACGGCGTCGCAAGCCTCCACCGGGGCCACGACCAGGACGCGCGCAGGTCGTTCGATGAGGCAGTGTCCATCTATCTCAAGGCGCCCGGCAGCCTGGTCGACGATCCGCGTCTGGTGGAGCAGTACGAGGATGTTCTCGACTCCATCCACCGGGCCGAGGTGGATGCCCGAGCCGGTGGTGTGGGTGAGCTTCTGGTCCCGGCCGAGAACCTGCGGGCCATCACCGCTTTCCTCAGCCCGGCCGACGCGGCGCGCGAAGAAGAGAAGGTGCGCGCCAGGAATGCCAACGTGGCTTACGACATGCCGGTGGAGATCAACAAGAAAGTTGTGGCATTTATCGATGCTTTTTCCGGTCCGCGCAGGAAACTCTTTGAGCCCGGTATGGTGCGTTCCGGACGCTACGTCCCGCTCATCCGCCGCATCTTCCGGGAAGAGGGTATTCCCCAGGATCTGTGCTACCTGGCTCACGTGGAGAGTGCCTTCAAGCCGAACGCCTACTCCCGTGCCCGTGCCAAGGGGTTGTTCCAGTTCATCGCCTCCACCGGGCGCCAGTACAACCTGAAGTCCGACTGGTGGGTCGACATGCGCTCGGATCCCGAGCTCTCGGCGCGGGCCGCGGCCCGGTATCTCAAGGCCCTCTATGCCGTGTATGGCGACTGGTATCTTTCCCTGGCCGAATACAACGGCGGCACGCGAGTGCGCCGCGCCTGGGTACGCAGCGGGCGCAAGGCCGACTTCTGGGATCTGGCGCGCACCACCCGCATCCGGCGAGAGACACGCAACTACGTGCCCCAGATTCTGGCCGCCATCGTGCTGCACAAGGCGCCTGAAAAATACGGACTCACCACCGAGCGGGCCAAACCGCTGGTCTACAACACCATATTCCTGGACGAGAGCCTGGACCTGAGAGTGGCGGCTCGCCTCGCCGGAACCACGCTGGAGGAGATGATCGCCCTCAACCCGGCCCTGCGCCGCATGGCGACTCCACCGGACTACCGGAATTTTCCCCTGCGGGTGCCGCCGGATTCAGGCGAGCGGTTCAAGACCGAGCTGGCCAAACTGCCGGCGGCGGAAAAACTCCCGTGGTACCACCACCGAGTTCGCCGGGGCGAGACCCTCTCCACTATCGCGACCCGCTATGGTGCCAGCGTCTATGCCATCCAGAAGGCCAACAGCCTGCGCAATCCCCACCGCATCAGCATCGGCCAGGATCTGATGATTCCCGGTTCAGCGGTGCGGGTGGCCGCTCTGGACAGCATGCCGGTGTCCAGTGGCACGCCCGACGGTACCCGGGTCACTCATCGCGTCCGGCGCGGTGAGAGTCTCTCCACCATTGCCCGGCGTTACCGCACCGACGTGCGCAGCCTGGCCGTGTGGAACTCCATTGCCGACCCTCGTCTCATCCGTTCCGGCCAGCGCCTGGTGGTTTACACGGGCACCAGGGCCGGCGGGCCGGCACCCACAGGCAGTCATAACGCCCGGGCCGGTGGCGCCGGCAGGCAGCGCACAGCAACGACCTACACCGTCAGGAAGGGTGACACGCTTCACGGAATTGCCCGGCATTTTGGCGTCTCGGTGCGCGCCGTACAGTCCTGGAACGGACTCTCCGGCAGGACGCTCATCCATCCCGGCAAGAAGCTGACCATCTATCGCTGAAGGCCGCGCGGCATCGGCCGCCGAGCCTTCTACGCGTAGCCCAGCTTGTCCAGTCCCTCGTCGTCCAGTCCCATGGCATGGCCTATTTCGTGCAACAGGGTCACTCGGATTTCCTCCAGCAGACGCTCCCGGCCCGGGCAGTAACGCTCGATGTTGCGTTGGAAGAGGTGGATTCGATCCGGTTCCGCCGGCACCGTGTCCATGAGGGATCGCTCCAGCAGCGGGGTGCCTGAGAACAGGCCGAAGATCTCGGGATCCAGGAGGGGCTCGACGGAGAACAGCAGGTCTTCCGTCGGCAGGTCGTCCACCAGGACCGGGATATTCTTCAGGTAATCGCGGAAGTAGGATGGTAGGAGGGCCACCGCCTTCAGCACGATCTCATCGAATTGCCGCCGGTCCACCCGGAACGGCGCGTGGAAGCGATCCGGGGCCAGTTCCACGGCACGGGCCATGCTTTCATCGGCCGCGGCGAATTTCCCCTCCCGTTCCAGGCACAGGCCCAGGGAGTAGTGGGCATCGGCCAGGCGTTTTTCGCTTTTCAAAACCTTCTTCAGTTCATGGCGGGCGGCCGTGAAGTGGCAGGTTGAGAACTGGGCTGAAGCGAGGCAGAACCGGGCATCGGGATAATCGGGGTCAAGTTCCAGCGCGAGTCGCAGGTAGGGAATGGCCTCTTCCGCGTGGCGCATCTCGGCCAGCGCCGCGCCGCAGAGGTAGTGCCCGGGAGCGGATTCAGGATCGGCTTCCAGGGCTTCCCGCCCCATGTCCAGAGCCTCCTGAAAGCGGGTCTCCTCCAGAGCTTCGTAGGCCTGATCGATCAGTTCATTGTAGTCACGTGCCACAGCCGTCACACTCCTGAGGGTGATGGGTATTATCGTCTGCGCCCGCGCATTTTGCAACGACCCTGGGCAACAACCTTCCGTGTTGACCGTCCTCAGGACGCGACTGGAGGCACCTCCTGTCCAATCGGGAAATACTCCGCTTCTATCTGCCTCTGATCCTCACCTCCCAGATGATGACCCTGTCCGTGCCCCTCATCAATCTGGGCCTGGGGCGTTCCGCCAACCCCACCCTGGCCCTGGCCGCCTATGCCGTGGGGTTCTCCATCTCCGTGGTGTTCAACGCACCGGTCCTCTCGGCCCGGGTCGTGACGGCAGGTCTGGCCCGCTCCCCGGCGGCCTACCGAACCGTGGCCCGGGTCATGCGCCTCCTGGGTCTGGTTCTGTCGGGGAGTGCCGTGACCCTGTCCCTGCTGCCGGCGGGCAAATGGCTGTTCACGGATCTTCTGGGAGCACCGCCCGAACTGGTCGGCCCGGCTCGTCTGGTCCTGCTGCTGCAGGCGCCCATCCCCATGCTGGTGGCCGAACGGGGACTCGCTCAGGGGATGATTCTTCTCTACCGGCAAACGGTCCTGATCACCCTGGCCACCCTGGCGCGGCTGGCGGCGGTGACGGCCATGGTCCTGCTTCTGGCGGTGGTTTTTCGTCTGCCCGGCGCCGCGGCCGGAGCGCTCTCCCTGACCTCGGGGATCGCCATGGAAGCTCTCTGGATTCGTGTTTCCGTTCGCCGCCGGTTCGGGCCGTTTCGCCGGCCGCTGCCTGCCGGCACGCCGGTGCCGGGCACCGAGTTGACGTCACGCCGGGTCCTGGGATTTGCCCTTCCCCTGGCCCTGAATCACACAGTCTGGTCCATGCAGCGCGCCCTGATCAACTCCTTCATCGCCCGCCTGGCCGATCCTGTGACGGCCCTGGCGGCGTTCGGGGTCGTGACCCCTCTCTTCCTGTTTTTTTCGTCCCCTCTGTTTGGCATGCAGGCTACCGTTCAGGTTCTGCCGCGCAACCGCAGAGATCTCCGCCAGCTGGCACGGTTCACTCTGGCAGTGGCAATCGGCCTCTCCTTGAGTTCGGGCATCGTGGTCTGGGGGGCTGCGCGCTGGATCCTGGAGGCGGGATATGGCCTGGCCGGGCGGCCTCTGGCCGCGGCGCTGCCGGCTCTGGCGTGGATCTGGATTCATCCCCTGCTCATGGGGTTTCGGGCGTTCGGCCAGGGGATGCTGCTGCGCACGGGAAGAACGGGACCCATCGCCCTTTCCGCCGCCTCGAGGGTGGTGCTGGTGAGCTCGCTGGGTTTTGGCCTCGTCGCCGGCTTTCCCGAAGGCAACGGTGCCATGATCGGTATCAGTATGCAGATGGCAGGAGATGCCTGGGATATGGTCCTGGCCTGCCTGTGGGGCGCTCGTGCTGTGCGCCGCAGCCTGCGTTAACCCCCTCCCGGTGTCTCACCGCCGCGGGTGATTCGTCTCACCTCGCGGGCCAGCAGCAGGAGAGCGATGAGATTGGGAAAGGCCATGAGAGCATTTCCCAGGTCTCCTATCTTGACCACCGTCTGGATGCCTGCCTGGCTGGGCAGAGATCCCAGGAACATCAGGAGGATGAACAGCAGCCGGTAGGCGTTCTGAATGCGCAGGCCAAAGAGGTATTCGGTGCATTTCTCGCCGTAATAGCACCAGCCCAGCAGGGTCGAGATCCCGAACAGGAACGAACCGATGGTGACCACCGCGCCGCCATAGGGAAGGACGGAATCGAAGGCATGCATGGTCATGTCGATGCTGTTGAGAGCTTCACCCGGGCCGCGGAAGAGGGGACTCATCTTGTAGGCGCCGGTGACCGTGATGACGATGGCGGTGAGGGAGCAGACCACGATGGTGTCGATGAAGGTGCCCATCATGGCCACCTGTCCCTGCTTCACCGGGTCCTTGGTGCGGGCGGCGCCGTGGGCGATGGGAGCGCTCCCCAGTCCCGATTCGTTACTGAGGATGCCGCGGGCCACGCCGAAGCGGATGGCCTGCCGGACACCGATGCCCACCGCCCCGCCCATGGCCGCCTGGGGATTGAACGCCGATTCAAAGATGAGAATAAGGGCTGCGGGGACATCCACGATCTTGATGAGAATGATGGCCATTGCGCCGAAGAAGTACAGAGCGATCATGGCCGGGACGAGCTTCTCCGCCACCCGCGCGATGCGCTTGATGCCCCCCAGGATCACCATGCCCACCAGGATGGACACCACCAGGCCGGTCACCCACTGGGGCACGGAGAACTGCTGTGCCGCCGCCACGGCCATGGAGTTGGTCTGGAACATATTGCCGGTGCCGATGAGGCAGGCCAGGGCCCCGGTTGAGGCAAAGAAAATACCCAGGAAGCGCCCCAGGCGGCCGCCGATGCCATGCTGGCAGTAGTACATGGGACCGCCGGCCATGCTGCCGTCCTTGGCCACCTGCCGGTACTTGATGCCCAGGACCGCTTCGGCATACTTGGTGGCCATGCCGAAGATGGCAGTGATCCACATCCAGAAGGCGGCACCCGGTCCGCCGGTGGCAATGGCACTGGCCACGCCGGCGATATTGCCGTTGCCCACGGTGGCGGAGAGAGCGGTCATGAGGGCCTGGTAGGGGGTGATATCTCCCTTGCCCTCGCTCTGGTCCCGCCCCATGGCACCGGCCAGCACCAGCTTGCTGGCCGGCCAGAACTTCCTGAACTGGACAAAGCCCGTATAAAAGGACAGTGTGATCCCGGTACCCAGCAGCAGGATGACCATGAGAGGGATCCCCAGGAGGAACTCCGGACCCCAGCCCCAGACATAATCGTCGGTGATGATAGGAATCCAGTGCTTCAGCCCGTCCCAGATCTGGTGCATGGTGTTCCTCCGGCTGCGGTGGCATGGAAGACGCCTACCGGCGGCCCATCCTACGGAAGCATGTCAGGTCCTGTCAACGAAGAGGCGTATTTCGAATCTGTCGATGCCCTGGCCGGCCGTCTCCCTGTGCACCTGTGCGGGTGATCGGAACGACCCTCATCATGTATCACCTGGGTCCTGGCGGCGCCTGTCATGAACCGTTGCGCCGGGTTCCTCCGGCAGGCTGAAGCGGGGCCAGAGCGAAGGGGTGGCATCGCTGTGTTGCCCGCCGAGCGGGCATCTGCTTCAATAGATTCCAGAGAGTCGGCTGAACGGAGACCGCCTGCAAGCACAGGTCCTCACTGCATCTCTCTTTGGTGTGGAAGCCGCCCTGATCAGGGTGGAAGCCGATGTATCCGGCGGTTTGCCCCGCTTCAGTATTGTCGGCCTGCCGGACGGTGCGGTTCGCGAAGCAGCGGAGAGGGTGCGCGCCGCGGTCAAACGGGGCGGTTTCCAATGGCCCGCCGGGCGCATCACCGTCAATCTGGCACCGGCTTCCCTGCGCAAATCCGGCGCCGGCCTGGACCTGGCCATCGCCGTGGCGATTCTCGGTGCCAGTGGTGTGCTTCCTCCCCGGCGTCTGGCGGGCACGGCCCTCCTGGGGGAGCTTTCTCTCTCGGGTGACGTCCGCCCTGTTTTCGGCGCACTGGCTGTCGCCCGGGCCGTGGCGCAGAACGACACGGCCCGTCTCCTGACCGCAGCCGGCTGCGCCCGGGAGGCGGCCCTGGTGCCCACCCTCAAGGTCTACCCGGTGGCTTCCCTGACGGCCACGGTGGAACTTCTCCGGGGGGAAGGGGAGGAGCCCTCGCCGGTTCACTGTGGGGCCGCCCAGCTTCTTCGTGAGAGCAGGAAAGTGAATGGCCCTGACCTGGCCGATGTGCGCGGGCAGGGGCAGGCGCGGCGGGCCCTGGAGGTCGCGGCCGCAGGTGGCCATAACCTTCTTCTGTATGGCCCACCTGGCTCCGGGAAGACCATGCTGGCGCGGCGCCTGCCGGGTTTACTCCCTGCCCCGACCCTGGAGGAGGCCCTGGAGATCACCCAGATTGCCTCCTGCATCGGCCTGGGTTCGAGTACGGGGCTGGTGGCGCGGCGGCCGTTCCGGGCTCCGCACCATACCCTGACGCCTGCGGCCCTGGTGGGAGGGGGCGTGCCCCCGCGCCCGGGTGAGATCAGCCTGGCCCATGGAGGTGTGCTCTTCCTGGATGAACTGCCCGAGTTTGGCCGCCGTGTCCTGGATCTTCTCCGCCAACCTCTGGAGGAACGAGCGGTGGTCCTGAACCGGGCCGGGCGCACAGCTGTCTTCCCGGCGCACTTCCAGATGGTGGCGGCCATGAACCCCTGCGCCTGCGGCTACCTGGGTGATCCGGTGCGGGAATGCATCTGCACGCCGTATGCTGTGGCCCGTTACCGGGGTCGCATCTCAGGACCGCTTCTGGATCGAATCGATCTGCATGTGGAGGTGCCGCGGCCGTCCCCCATGGACCTCCATGGCGTAGGCGACGGCGAGGGCAGCGAGGCGGTGCGCGCGCGAGTCGAGGAGGCCCGCGAACGCCAGATGGTGAGGTATGTCGACGTGAAGACAGCGGTCACCGCCGGACTCGAAGGCGCGGAAGTGCGGCGCCTCTGCCGTCCCACCGAGGCCGGCGGCCGTCTCCTGGTGCAGGCCATGACCCGGCTGGCTCTGTCCGCCCGCGCCCATGATGCCATCCTCAAAGTCGCCCGGACGCTGGCTGATCTGGAAGGCCTGCCGCAGGCAGGCACGTCCCAGATCGCCGAGGCGGTGGCCTTCCGGGGACTGGATCGCCTGCCGGAGAAGGAGGTGTGATGTGGGCGTGTGCGCTGCAGCCCTGTGGTAGCATGCACTTTTCTCAACCCGCCATGCTGTGCGCCCGAAGGAGACAAGTTGAGCCGCGTCGATACGGGGCTGTTGCTGTTTGTTGAAGATCCGGCGCGCACGGTCTCCCGCTGGTCACAGGAAGAGCCGAGTGGAGACACGGCGGTGGAAATGCTCGCCGCAGTGCATGGCGACCTGGTGGCCGTTCTCATGGGGGCGCCGGGGACCGCTCTCTACCTGGCACCGGCCGTTGCGGCCGACGAAGGCTATGTGAAGCAACTGGCCGGTACCTCCGGGGTGGCCATCCTGCAGGTGCCCATGGCTCCGCCACTGGAGCGCTGGGATGCGGGATTATCGATCCTGTTCAACCGCTGCACGCATCGCAAGGTTCTCTGCGTCGACGGCGGCGTGCCCGATGTGGCGGTCGAGGATCTCAGCCGGGCCCGGCGCAAACTCGATCTCTATGACATGGTTCTGGGAAGAGAAGGGGAGGATCGCTGCTGGCTGGTCGGCTTCAACGGCTACCAGGAAATCCTGGGACCGGCCAATGCCGGTCCTGACGACACCCTGCATCCTTTGCTCCAGGCCGCCGGTCGCGCCGGCCTGGATGTCTCCCTGCTGGATACCAAGCGAACCCTGGCCACCGGGCCGGACATGGATCTGCTGCGGGGCCTGGCCCGGCGGGCGGATTATTCCCGCCTGCGCGCCGTTCTTGAACGGCACCACCCGGCCCGAAAGAGCCGCGAGGAGGCCGGCGCGAACTGACGGGTGGCGCCGGTCTGTTGGCTGGTGTCCTCGCCCCGGCGGCGACACGGGCGGGGGCTTGACGGGCGAGGCTGTGGTTCCTAGAGTCTCGATGGCGCGTCGCCCCCATCGGCGCCCATCCCAGCCAACCGCTGGCGCCGTTCCCCACCCCACGACATCGCGGCCGCCCGCCCACGCTTCACGGAGGTAGAAGGTGAGATCAATCCGCTCAATCAGTGCTCCAGTCCTGGCCCTGGCCACCGCCCTCATGCTGCCTGTGGTCACGCCGGCCCAGTCGCAGTCAGCGGGAGCCACAACCGCGTCTCCGGATGATCGGCGCTTCATCCAGATCTTCGTCCAGGATGCCGCCATCGTCGAGAATCTCTGGATCGAGGGGCAGATGCGCATTCAGTCCCTCAGCAATGGCGATGATGTTTTTCGCATCGGGCCGGTCTTCGCATTCAGCCCGCTGGACAGGCTGGAGATCGGCGGCCGCATTGATTACATCGATCGGGCTGTTCGCTTCGATGGCAGCGAATCGGGCCTGGGCGACACCACCGCCTGGGCCAAGTGGCAGTTCTTCCACAATCCGGTGCAGTTCACCGTGGGTGTGGAGTTGTACCTGCCCACCGGCGATGAAGATCAATTGCTGGGCACCGGGGAGTTCGATATCGGCGTATTCGGCGCGGTGCGCAAGAATCTGGATGAGGCGTACATCACCGGCTATTTCGGCTTCCGGAACAACGGCGATGCCACGTTGGGGGCTGATGTCTTCAACAATGACGTCCGACTGGAAGGTGACACCAGCATCTTCCTGGGTGGCGGCGTCATGCTCCCGATCAACGATCGGTTCGCCCTCTCCGGGGAACTGAGAGTGGAGACCGAGCGTTACGAGCAATCGGTCGAGTTCATCGAAGGTGCCGAATCGCTCATCGATCTCACCGCCGGGGGCTACTGGTATCTCTCCAGGAAGGCGACCGTGCGTGCCGCCATCGCCATCGGGCTGGACGATGGCGCGCCGGACTGGCAGCTCATCGGCGGATTTGCCTGGCATTACTGAGATCAGGGAGCAGGCGCTCCAGTGGGGGTGCCTGCTCCGCGCCGGGTTCAGGTGGATCGTCTGACGATCATCAGAGTCAGGTCATCAGGTTGAGGAGCATCACCTGCGAACTCCTCCAGGCCCTTCTGCACCGCCGCCCGGATTTCAGCGGGAGAGTTGCCGATCTGGTCCACCAGAATTTTTTCCAGGCGCTCGTCGCCGAACTCATCCTCCTGATCGTTCACCGTCTCGGTGACTCCGTCGCTGCAGATGAAGATGAAGTCCCCGGGCTGCATGTCGATGTCGCCCTGGGGATATGCAAACCCCTTGATGATCCCCAGGGGGACACCACCGGCAGGGAGCCGCTCGACGCCGCCGGCCGCACGCACCAGAACCGGCTCCGGCGCATGGCCGGCGTTGACGTAACGAACGTGGTGTTCCTTCAGGTTCAGTTCCAGGTAGAACAGGGTCACGAACCGGTTGCTCGGGGCGACCCGGGCGACGGTGTTGTTGAGATGGGAGACCAGTTCCCGGGGCTCAGGCCCCATCTCCACGCGGGCATGAAAAGCCGCCTGGAGATTTGACATGAGCATGGCAGCGCCCATGCCCTTCCCGGCCACATCGGCCAGCACCATGGCGTAGCGTTCTTCGTCGATGCCCTGATAATCGTAGTAGTCGCCGCCGACCTCGTAACAGGGGATATTGAGGCCGGCGAATTCATAGCCAGGCACGTCCGGAGGCCCTTGAGGAAGCAGCCGTTTCTGGATGTCGGCGGCCGCTTCCGCCTCCTGATCCATGCGCCTTTTTTCCACCTGATCCTCGAAGAGGCGGGCGTTTTCGATCTGGATGGCGGCGATATTGGCCAGCACGGTCAGGACCCGCAGGTCCTCATCGGCGAACAGGCCAGAGGCCATCCGGGAGTCGGCGTAGATCAGCCCGATGACCGCCTTGTTGTTCCAGAGAGGCACGGCCATGACCGAATGAATCCCCTGGGCCATGATGCTGGCCCCCTCCTTGAAGCGCGAATCGATCTGGGCATCGGAGGTGAGAATGGCGACACGCTGTTCCAGAACCGTATTGGCGATGGTGCGACTGATGGCCATTTCCTGGTTTGGACGGTCGCTGCGGGAGGCCCGGCAGATCAGTGAACCGTCGGCCTCCTTGAGGAACAATGCCGTGCGGTCGGGTTTCACCGCCCTGACGACGAGATCCAGGACCTTGGGCAGGAGGTGATCCATGGATTCATGTCCCAGCAGTTCCAGATTCGCCTTCTCCACCAGTTCCAGCCGGCGGATGCGGGCCTGCATGTTCTCTGCCGCAGCCAGTGGGCGTCCGGCGGGTCTGGCTTGCCCGGGAATCATGCCCTCGGGCATGGTCATGACGTCCTTGAGAGGCAGGAAAATGGTTCCCTCGGAGGCCATGGGTTGATCGGAAAAGACCACCCTGCCGCGGGCTTCCCCCTTCTCCTGGTATTCGAGATGGTAGCCCCCCAGATCGATCCGATCTCCGGGTTTCAGGCGCTCGGGGGCATGCAATCTATGGCCGTTCAGGAAGGTGCCATTGCGGCTGCCGGCGTCCTGCAGAACCCAGCCTTCGGAATCGGGAAGAATTTCAGCGTGGTGGCGGGAGAGAGAGAGATCGGCCAGGAGCATGTTGTTCCGGGAGCTGCGGCCGATGCGCACCGTTTCACCACTCTTCAGCTCATGGGTGGAGCGTTGACCGTCGCTGCCGGTGATGATGATGTGGGCCATGAAGTCCTTTCAGGTCCCGTGCACGGGCTCAGTCGAGCTGTGGAAGTGGTGGCGATTGCACCATCCTGAGCACGGCAAAGTCAAGCAGAGGTGGCGGGTTGGCTTGACGCGGTATTGGCCCGAGGTTAGGATAATGATTTCAGGAACTCGGGTTCGGTCAGGGTCCGCGAGGAGCAGGTGCGTGTCCGGAAAACCACAGGTGCAGGTGGTTGTGGGGAGCCGGGTGGAATATGTGGATGCTTTGCACGCGGTTGCCGAAGAGATGGCCAAGCTGGCCGGGCTTCCTGAGGATGAAGGGTTTCACTTTGCCCTGGCCATCCGTGAGGCTGCCACCAATGCGGTTACCCATGGGAATGGCCAGGATCCGGCCAAGCAGGTAACTCTGAGTTTTGCGCTGGATGGGGGGGCCCTCATGGCCATCATCTGCGACCAGGGAGAGGGTTTTAATTTTGAAGGTGCGGCTGATCCACGGCTGCCTGAAAATCGCTTCAAGACATCAGGGCGTGGCCTGCTCCTCATGCGCAGTTTCGTGGATGAGGTGACCTACCAGCATCTGCCCGGCAAGGGCACCGAGGTGCGGCTGGTGAAACGGTTGGCCAACTGAATGGAAACAGGAATGGGATTCGGAGGACGCTGATGAAAGTAACCAAGCGGGAATACGGAGATGTCACGGTGGTCGACCTCAAAGGGAAGATCACCATTGGGCGTGGTGATGTGGTCCTGAGGGAGACGGTGGAGCAGCTTTTCGATGAGGGGCGCCGTGATGTCCTGCTGAATCTGGCCGGTGTCTCCTACATGGATAGCGCCGGTATCGGTGAACTTGTGGCCTGTCACAAGCGGGCCAAGGATAAGAACGGCAGGTTGAAGTTGCTCAATCCCTCAGGCAAGGTCTACGACTTGTTGCAGCTCACCAAGCTTGACGAAGTGTTCGAGACATTTACCGACGAGAAAACCGCCCTGGTGTCCTTCAACAACTGACGAGATGCGCCTGCAGCGGCCCGGCCCTCTGTTTTGGTGCGCGGGAGCTTGTGACACGAAGAAAAAGCCGGCCTCCCGGAGAGGGGAGACCGGCCATGATCGAGTCAGATCTTTCTTCAGCGTCCGTTGGCACCGCGGCGTAATTCTGTGATGTCGACTTCAACGGGATCGGTGTAAGTGCGGCTACCGTCCAGCGCCGTGACTTCCAGGCGGTAGAAGAGCGAGTTGCTGGCGCGCTCAGGCATCCGGCGCGACAGGATGTCCACCGCGACGAAATTGCCCTGCATGCCACTGACCTGGATGTTCTGCCGGGTGATGGGGTGGTATGGCCCCTCGCTCTGGCTGGCTCGCAGAAGGCTGAACGAACCCACACCGGCAAGGCTGTCGGCCTGCCAGTCCAGGACGATCCGGTGGCGTTCCAGGCGTCCCCGCAGGCCGCTGACCTGGCTGGCCTGGGACTGGAAGGTGACTGGATAGGAGTTGGCGGAAAAGAAGGTCGAGGCCACGTCCTGGGCGTAGACCAGCCTGATGGCGGCCACCAGGCGCTGTCCCGCAGGGTCGAATCCTGCCAGCACGGGATCCCCGGCGGCCAGGGTAAAGCTGGTGGTGCTCAGCGGCAGGAACATGCCTGGCGTTGCCTCGATGAGATTGCCGAGTGCCTCGGCGCTTCTCAGTTCACTCTCGCTGGGGCCCAGCCGGCGGCTTCGATCCTGGGCCATGAAGTACAGCTTGTACCCCTTGACCGGGTTGGGAGCGCCGTCATTGATGCTGAGAGCGGCGGCCTCTTCCCAGATGAAGTCGATATTCCCGCTGTCACTGAACCAAACAGTAGGCCGCGGGATGGGCGACAGGCCTCCAAGGCGGGAGATGGCGCCGGCCGGGCCGAAGCCATCCAGATCGTTGCCCGACTCGTAGGCCAGAGCGAGAAAGCAAGCCGTCGATGAGACCACGGGCAGGCAGGTGGAGGATGTGGAGTTGCCCAGCTCACCGAAGCTGACGACCTGCGACTGGGCGCCGAAATACCCCACATGGTCAAATCTGTCCTGGTTTGTGACGCCATCCCACACCGCGAACCAGTTCAAGTCGGTCAGGCCGAGGCTGGACGGGTAATTTCCGGTGAGCTGCGAATCCGCCTGATAGAATTTCCTCTTGCGGTAAGCGGGGAAGCCATCAACCGGGTTGGCGGCACCAAGAAAATCGGTAGGATCGACTTCGTTGTAGATCCGCACATGGAGATTGCATGGGTCAAGACCCCGGCCGCACTGGAAGATGTCTCCCTCTTGTCCGAGAACCGTAGACCCGACGATCTCGCCCGACGTCTGTGCGAAGCCGGCCGCCGGCACGAGAAGAGCGGCGGCGGCAAACAGCATCAGGAACTTCTTCATTAGACTTCCCCCTTGTATGTCGTCCTTGCACAGACCGGTTGCCGGCAGCCAGGACTTCAGTGGACATATATGGTATTCTCTTGAAGTATATATTTAGAATACTCTATTGCAATATAGAATCTAATGATTCTGCATCTTCTCTATAATTTCCATAAAACAAAGGAAAATCTGGATAAAGATGATCCCACCCGGCGTTGTGGACGAGGAGGTGAGGCGATTCCGGCTGTCTCGCGGTGGATTCCTCCTGCGGTTCAGATGGTCTGGGAGGCCTCGCCGGGCCTCATCCCCGGGTATCTGCTTGACGTAGACTGAGTTGCTCGGCTAAAGTCGTTTCCGTTGGGCTGGGACCTGCTCCCGTATACCGGCTTTGCGAGTTCATGGGCGGAATCGGCGTATCCTCCTTCATCATTCAATGAACATCTTGCGGATCCATCCATGATCCTGGGCATGACCGGTTTTGGCCGGGGCCAGCGCGAAAAAGACGGACTGGCTGTCAACGTGGAAGTCCGGACGGTCAATCACCGCTTTGCCGAAGTTCAGATGCGTATACCCAGGTCTCTCGCGGCTCTTGAGCCCGATCTTCGGCGCCAGGTGAGTACCCGGATCGGAAGGGGCCGTGCGGAAGTATCGGTACGCCTGGAGTATGCCGCCGGCGACCCCTGCCAGGTGCAGATCAACATGGACCTGGTCTCGGGTCTTCAGGATGCAGCGGCCCGGCTCCGTGACGAACTGGGTCTCAGCGGTGACCTTGATGTGGCCACCGCGTTCCGCTTTCCCGATGCTGTCACCATCCGCAGCACGGGAATTGAAGTCGATGACGAACTCAGGGGCCTGGTTCGTGAGACTCTCGAAGAGGCGCTGGCCGCGGTTCATGCCATGCGGCAGCAGGAAGGGGAGATGATTCTCGCGGATCTGCTGCCTCGCCTGGACCGAATTGCGGAACTCCAGGGTGATATCGAAGCGAGGGCTGCTCAGATCCCCGCAGATGCCCGGCGGCGGATGGAGCAGCGGCTGGCGGAGCTTCTCGGCGAGGGCAAGGCACTGGACCCGGGCCGCCTGGAGCAGGAGGTGGCCTTGCTGGCCGATCGGACCGATACCACCGAGGAACTGGTTCGCCTCGCCGGGTATGTGGAGCAGACGCGGGAGCTCCTGACCGTCGCCGGGGATGACATCAACGGTCGCCGGTGTGAATTCCTCCTTCAGGAAATGAACAGGGAGATCAATACCATCGGTTCCAAGTCCGGCGAGGTGCGCATCGGCACCCTGGTGGTGGAGATCAAACAGGAACTTGAACGCATCCGTGAACAGGTGCAAAACATCGCATGAGGACAAGAGCATCAGGAGAGAACGAACAACGGGGCAATCTGATCGTGCTCTCGGCGCCCTCCGGGACCGGGAAAACGACCCTGGCGCGCCGGCTGGTGGCCAGCGTGCCGCGCCTGCGGGTCTCGGTGTCCTACACCACTCGGCCCCGCCGCCGGGATGAGCAGGCCGGTAGCGATTATCATTTCGTGGACCGCGATACCTTCGCCGACATGGCCGAGCATGACGACTTTCTCGAATGGGCCGAGATCTATGGCCATCTTTATGGCACCGGCCGCCAGGCTACAGGAGAGATCCTGGCCGGGGGCTTTGACCTCCTGCTGGTTATTGACGTCCAAGGAGCGGAATGGGTGCGCAAGCGAGATCCCCGCGCCCTGTTCATTTTTCTCCTGCCACCGGACTACCAGGCTCTCCTCCAGCGGCTGCGCCGCCGCGGCACAGAATCTTCGGGTACAGAGGCGGAACGGCTTCTGGTGGCAGGAGATGAAATTCGTGCCTGGAAGGAGTACGATTTCCTCATCGTCAACGATGACCTTGAAACCAGTCTGGCCGCCGCGGAGGCGGTCATAGTGGCCGACCGGCAGCGTCGGAACCGGATGGAAACGGTTGCCGAGGAGATCGCGGCCACGTTTCCGGGGGCCGGCACGGTGAATCCTGATTCATCCCGGTCGCCGGAATGAAGGAAGTATGGGAAGAGCGGGCAGGGGCCCGCGAGGAGAGAAAAGTGAAAGACCTGCCCGATAACATCGATAGCAAGTTTCGTCTTGTCACCATCACAGCCATGCGCGCCAAGCAGTTGCAGCGCGGTGCCCGGCCCAAGGTTGATATCGAGTCCACCAAGCCGACGGAAATCGCTCGTATTGAGGTCATGGAAGGACTCATTGACTTCCAGGTGGGTGAAGACGCCATCGGGCCCATGGAAGACAACGAGGTCAGCGAACTTCTCGAGGACTGACGGGGGGCGGTGGTGGAGGTCCTTCTGGGAGTGACTGGTTGTATCGGTGCCTACAAGGTGCCGGAATTGGTTCGTTTGCTGCGCGCCGGCGGCGCCGGCGTGACGGTGGTCATGACACGCAACGCGGGCTGGTTCGTGACCGAGGGGACTCTTCAGACCCTGAGTCAGCGCCCGGTCTATGGGGACATGTTCCACCCCAGAACGGCTGACGGCATCGAGCACATCGACCTGGCGCGGCGTGCCGACCTGCTGCTGGTGGCTCCGGCGACCGCCCATACCCTGGCCAGTTTTGCCGGTGGTCTTGCCGACGACCTTCTGAGCACCATCTACCTGGCCTCCGCCTGCCCCGTCATGGTGGCGCCGGCCATGAACAGCTTCATGTATCAACATTCCGCGGTGCAGGCGAACCTTGAAATCCTGCGCCGGCGCGGCGTGGAAGTGGTGGGACCCGGGACGGGGGAACTGGCGTGCGGCGAGAGTGGCCCGGGACGACTCCTGGAGCCTGCCGACATCGCCGCAAAAGCGCTCGCCCTCGCCGGTGGCAAGACAGGGCAAATCCTGGCCGGGCTGAACGTGGTGATCTCTTCCGGCCCAACCCGTGAGCCGCTGGATGGAGTGCGCTTTCTCTCCAATCCAGCCACCGGTCGTATGGGGCATGCCCTGGCTGAAGCGGCGATTCACCGTGGTGCGACGGTCACCCTCGTCAGTGGTCCAACCCACCTCCCGGATCCGGCAGGTGCCCGGGTCGTCCACGTCACACGAGTGGAAGAGATGCGCCATGCCATCCTGGAAGGCAGCGAGGGGAGCGATCTGGTGGTCATGGCTGCCGCCGTGGGCGATTATCGCCTGGCGCGGCCTGCGGCCGGCAAGCTGAAAAAGTCCGCCCGGGGTCTCGACCTTCACCTGGAACCGGCTCCGGATATCCTTGCGGAACTGGGCCGGCGCCGCGGGTCGGCGCCCCGGCCGGTCCTGGTAGGGTTCGCGGCGGAGACCGACGACCTGGTGCTCAACGCACGCCGCAAGCTGGAGGCCAAGAACCTGGATCACATCGTGGCCAATCCGGTGAATCGCGCTGGCGCGGGGTTCGGGGCGGAAACCAACCAGGTCACCCTGATCAGTCGAAATGGTGACACGGATTCATGGCCGGTCATGAGCAAGTCCCAGGTGGCGGCGCGTCTCCTGGATCATCTGGCGGGAGTGCATTTCTCCGCGGCAGCCGGGACGGAGGGATGACCGATCCCGTCAGGCCCGGTGTGCTGGAGCAGATTCGCTTTCTTCATGAACTGGGGGTCGATGCGTTGCGACTGCCGGGAATACCTGGGCCGGTGGTCACCGCCAAGGCAGGTGCCGCGGGACCACTGGAAGCAGTGCGCCGGGACCTGGGCCCATGCACCCGCTGCGCGCTCAGCGAGGGGCGCAAGAACATTGTTTTTGGGGTCGGTCATCCTTCCGCGCGTTTGATGTTCATAGGGGAAGGCCCTGGCGAGGAAGAAGATCGCCAGGGTGAGCCGTTCGTGGGCCGGGCCGGAAAGCTTCTGGATCGCATGATCGCCGCCATCGGGCTCAGCCGGGAGCAGGTCTACATCGCCAATATCGTGAAATGCCGGCCGCCGGGTAATCGCAATCCCCATGATGATGAAATTGCAACCTGCTTCGGGTTTCTTGTCGCCCAGATCGAGGCAATCCAGCCGCAGGCCCTGGTGGCTCTGGGGAAGGTGGCGGCATCGGTTCTTCTGCAGGAACCCATTGCCATCACCCGCGCCCGCGGTCAGATGCGTGAGTTTCGCGGGATTCCACTGATGCTCACCTTCCATCCCGCGTACCTCCTGCGCCAGTACACCCGGCAGAACCGGCAGGCGGTGTACGACGACCTGCGGCAGGTCAAGGCCCTGGTGGACCAAGCCGGGAGCGGTTGAGACCGGCGCGGAGGTGGGGGCGCGGCGCCGTGTGGAAGTGGCAGTCCCGCTGCCGGTGCGCCGGCGGTTTACCTATCTCTGGCCCGAGGGCGCCGCTCCGCCGCTGCCCGGGCAGAGGGTGGTGGTGCCGTTTGGGCGGCGCCGGCTGACCGGTGTGATCATGCGGGCCGAGGTGAAGGAGCCGGATCCGAGCCTCCGACTGCGTGAGGTGGAACGGATTCTGGAAGCCGAGCCCAGTCTGCCACCGGTGGTCCTGGACCTTGTGCGTTTTGCCGCCGACTACTATGTGGTTGCCGAGGGTGAGATGCTACGGGCCGCTCTCCCGGCCGGTCTTTCGGCAGCCGGACGGGAGCCGGCCTCCATACCCAGAGAGGATGTGGTGACCCTCAAGGCGCCGCCGGAGATGTGGGAAGAACGTGAGGCTTCACTGGGGCGGGCGCCGGCCCAGGCCGCGGCTCTGTGCTTGCTCAGGAAGGCCGCCGGGCGCATGCTCCGCCAGGACCTGCGCCGTGAACGCGTCACCGCCGCCACTCTGCGCGCGCTTCTGGCGCGGGACTGGATCGAGATCCTGCATGAACCGCGGCAGCCCCATGCGCCGGCCAGCCTGCCCGAGTTGACGGGTGGAGCGGTGAAGAACCTCACCGGGGATCAGGAGATTGTCACCGCTCGCCTGGTGACCGCCGTGGAACAACGTGAGGGAAAAACTTTTCTGCTGCAGGGAGTCACGGGTTCGGGGAAAACAGAGGTCTACCTGCGGGCGGCGGCTGCCGCCCTGAAAGCCGGGCGCCAGGTCCTGATTCTCGTGCCTGAGATTGGCCTCACGCCGGCGCTGGCATCACGTCTTGCCCGGCGTTTCGGGGACCTCCTGGCTGTCCTTCATTCCGGGTTGAGCGGGACCCAGCGCCGGGCCCACTGGGATCGGGCCCGGCGTGGTGAAGCCCGGGTGGTGCTGGGAGCGCGCTCCGCCGTCTTCGCCCCCCTTGCCGATGTCGGTCTCATCGTGGTGGACGAGGAGCACGACTCCTCCTACAAGCAGGATGAGTCGCCGCGGTATCACGGGCGGGACCTGGCTCTGGTGCGCGGCCGCGCGGAACAGTGTCCCGTGGTGCTGGCTTCGGCGACACCGTCCATGGAGAGCTTCCAGCGGGCGGTGCAGGGAAAGGACACACATCTGATCATGCCCCGGCGTGTGCATGCCCGGCCCATGCCGCGGTTCGAGATCGTGGATCTGCGCCGGGAGTTCCGGGAGGTGGGTCGGGCGAACCTTGTTTCACGCGCCCTGGAATCGGCGCTGATGGATATCCGGCACCATGGCGGGCAGGCCATGCTGCTCCTGAACCGGCGGGGCTGGGCTTCATTTCTCTTGTGTCGGGCCTGCGGAGATCCCGTTTCCTGTCCTTCCTGTTCCGTCTCCCTGACGCTGCATAAAGACCGGAGGCGCCTCGCATGCCATTACTGCGGCCATGAAGAGAGGGTGCCGCCGCGCTGTCCGTGCTGTGACCATGAGGCCCTCCAGGAGATGGGGGCAGGCACGGAACGGCTGGAAGATGAGCTGGCCACCCTGGTACCGGGCCTGCGGATCATGCGCATGGACGCCGATGCGGTGCGCCGGGCCGGGGGGCACGCGGCAATCCTCTCGCGCTTTGCAAAGGGTGAAGCCGATGTTCTTCTGGGCACGCAGATGATTGCCAAGGGACATGACATCCCCGGCGTCACCCTGGTGGGAATTCTCGGAGGGGATGCCGCCCTCAGCTTCCCGGACTTTCGCGCGGCCGAGTGGACTTTTCAGCTGGTTTCTCAGGCCGCCGGCCGTGCCGGTCGCGGGCGGGAGCCCGGCCGGGTCATTCTGCAGGCTTTCCGCGCCGATCACTACGCCCTCCTCCGCGCCCGGGATCATGACTATGCCGGATTCTATGCCGATGAAGATCGTTTCCGCCGTGCTCTTCTCTATCCTCCTCACGCTGTCCTGGCGGCGGTGCGCGTGCGCCATCGTCGGTTTGATGCCGGAGAAAAACTGGCCATGCATCTGGGTGATCTCCTGCGAGCCGACCCTGATGCAGGTGAACACCTGCGCATCCTGGGTCCTGCCCCGGCACCGCTGGCCCGCCTGCGCGGCTACTATCGTTTCCACCTTCTCCTGAAATCGCGCCGGCGGCGGCGTTTGACCGCTGTTCTTCGTCGTCTCGCGGATCAGTTGGAGAAAAAGGGCCGTCAGGGCGGCCACGTCATCATCGACGTTGACCCGGTCAGCCTTATGTGAATCACGGAGAGAAAAGGCATGATCGTTGTCACCATTCATGAAAGGACTCTTGGTGCGGCCCGCCGCCGGCTGGCCGGTCTTGCACGAGGCGCCGGCATGGTGGAATTGCGCCTCGACGATCTGGCGGATCAGGATTGGCAGGTACTCCTTCAGGAAACCACGCTGCCGGTTCTGGTGACCTGCCGCGGGCGTTTATCCGGTGGCCGGTTCGACGGGCCCGAGGAGGCACGGCTGGCCGTACTTCGCCAGGCCCTTCAGGCAGGAGTGGCGCGTGTGGACCTGGAATCGGGCACTCCAGCCGAGGACCTCATTCAGGAGTGGCCGGGAGACCGTCTGGTTCTCTCTCATCACGAATTTCGTCCGGGTACCCAGGGACTCGAAGAGCACCTGGGGCGCCTGCTGTCTTCCCCGGGGGATATCGTGATCAAGCTCGCTTTCATGGCTCGGCGAACCAGCGATGCGCTCCTGGCCCGCAAGTGGTTGCGCCGGACCCGTGCCGCCGGTCGCGCTGCCGTCATTCTTCCCATGGGAGAGGAGGGGATTCCTGCCCGGATTCTTGCCCCCTCCTGGGGCGCCGCCTGGACTTACGCGGCGCCTGACGGCGCGGCGCCGGCGGCCCCGGGACAGCTTCCGTTGAGTCAGATGGCCGGCCTGTACGATGTGGACAACATCGGACCCGACGCGGTTCTCACCGGCATCCTCGGCTCTCCCGTGACGGCCTCTCTCTCGCCCTGGATGCATAACCGTGGGCTGCGGAACCTGGGTATCGCCGGTTGTTACCTGCCGTTCGCCACTTCCGACGCGGCCGATCTCCTGCTCAACGCGTCTGCCTGGGGCCTGCACGGTCTCAGTGTGACCCACCCCCATAAAGAAGTCGTGCTGCCCTGGCTGGACGATCTCTCCGACACCGCTCGCAGGTGCGGAGCCGTCAATACGCTCTCCTTCGCTGGTGGCGGCATTCAGGGCGAAAACACCGACGGAGAGGCGGCCTGCCGGGCACTGGAGGAGGCGTTGCCTCATGACTGGCAATGGCCGGGCCGCAAGGTGGCCATTGTGGGCGCCGGTGGCGCCTCCCGCGCCGTGGGCTGGGCTCTTGGCCGGCGACAGGCTGTGGTCACCCTGTACAGCCGGGATGCCGCTCAGGGAGAGAGAACCGCAGCGGCCATAGGTGCGCTCCACCGGGATCTCAAGACCCTGGGGAACGACACCAGGGAGATCCTGATCCACGCAACGCCGGTGGGGACCTGGCCCAACCATGATGTCTGTTTGCTCGGCTCCCGGGAGCTCAAGGCCGATCTGGTCTTCGACCTGGTCTCCAATCCGCGGGAAACACTCCTTCTGCGCCGCGCGGCGTCAGAGGGATGTTCCACCCTGGGAGGATTGAGCATGCTGGTTCGCCAGGGTGAAGCCCAGTTTCACCTTTGGCATGGGGAAAAGCCCTCTCCAGGTTGTTTCATGGCCGCAGCGCTGGAAGGCTTGCGCTACCAAGTCGGCAAGTGAGCCTGTGTCTATAATGGCGTTCATGGATGAGTCCCCGTCAAGGTACGCGCGCCAGATTCGTTTTGCCGGTCTGGGCCCGGTTGGTCAGAGCCGCCTGGCTTCGGGCACTGCCGTCATGGTGGGGCTGGGTGCTCTGGGCAGTGTCTCGTCCGATCTGCTGGCGCGAGCCGGTGTCGGGGTGCTGCGGCTGATCGATCGCGATCTGGTTGATGAGAGCAATCTCCACCGCCAGCTTCTCTACACCGAGGAGGACGCACGCCAGGGTCTGCCCAAGGCGGTGGCGGCCAGCCGGCGCCTGGCGGCGGCCAATTCAGGTGTCGAGCTGCAAGTGCGTGTGGAGGACCTGGTGCCGGGCAACATCGATGGCCTGCTGGCCGGTGCCGACGTCATCCTGGACGGTACGGACAATTTCGAGACCCGTTACCTGATCAATGAGTGGTCGGTCCGCGAGGGGATCCCCTGGATTTATGGCGCTGCGGTGGCAGCGTATGGCCTGGTCATGTCTGTTCTCCCAGGTGATACAGCCTGCCTGAGTTGCGTGTTCGAATCGGCACCACCGCCGGAACTGAGTCCCACTTGTGAGAGCGCCGGTGTGATCGGCCCCATCACATCCCTGGTGGCTTCCCTGCAGACCGCTGAGGCCATGAAGATCCTGGCCGGCAGGAGCGCCCGGGTGAGCCGTGTTCTGACCGCCGTTGATGTCTGGGATGGGCGCCTGCAGCAGATTGCGGTCAAGCGGCGCCAGAACGCAGGTTGTCCAACCTGCGGCCAGCACAGGTTCCCCCACCTGGCAAGTGAGGCTGGAGAAGGTGCGGCCCGTCTGTGCGGACGTAACGCCGTCCAGATCCGGCCGCGGGAATCCCGGACCGTGGACCTGCCGGCCCTGGCCCGGCGCCTGCGGCCGGCCGGCCCGGTCACGCAGAACGAATATCTTGTGAGGGTACATCTCGAAGGGCTGGATCTGACGGTCTTTGCCGATGGCCGCTCGCTGGTGGCCGGGACCGAGGACACATCCATGGCACGCAGCCTGGTGTCGCGTTACGTGGGAGCCTGACCTGTGATCTATCTGGATAACGCGTCGGGATCTCATCCCAAGCCCGAGTCGATCTATCAGGAGTCGGATCGCGCGTTGCGTTCTCTCGCCGGCTTTCCGGGAATGGACTCTCATGCCCCGGCCCGGGCCGGAGCCACGTTGCTGGCGGCGGCCCGCCGGGAAGCTGCAGAGTTGTTCGGTCTCGGGCGGCCTGAGAGGGTGGTCTTCACGGCCGGTGGCACCGATGCCCTGACCATGGCCCTGAAGGGATTGCTCAGGGATGGCGACCACGTGGTCACCACCAACCTGGCGCGTGCCGCCATCTCCCGTTCTCTGGACCACATGCAGATGGCCGGCAGGATCGCCCTGACCCGTGTGGATGCCGGTGATGACGGGCGCATTGATCCGGCCACCCTCGTCAGGGCCGTCGCGAACCGCACGCGCCTGGTCATCCTGAGCCATGGCTGCGAGGTCCTGGGGACCGTGCAACCGGTGGAGGAAGTCGCCCGCATGTTGTCCGGCCACAAGGCCTTGCTCCTGGTGGACGCTTCCCATACCGCCGGCCTGGTGCCGCTGCACATGGACAGTTGGGGTGTCGATCTGGTGGCGACCTCGGGTCATCGAGGTCTTTACGGGCCTCCAGGCGTCGGGCTCCTGCTGGTGGGGGGGGACGTTCGCTTGCGGCCCCTGCGGGAAGGTGAAAGCGGAGGCGACCCGAGCCTCTCGACCCAGCCTCTGGATCTTCCCTGGAGCCTGGAGGCCGGAGTCCCCAACATGCCGGGAATTGTCGGACTCCTGGCCGGCATGCGGTTTGTGAACCAGCAGACCCTGGCAAGACTCCGGGAGCATGACACGACCCTCATCAAGCGGTTCATCGGTGCTGTGGGCCTTGATGAACGGTTCCGTCTTTACGCGGCCCGGGGTGACATGCCGCGCACCGGCACGGTGTCCTTCACCTTGCGTGGCTTCACGCCGCAGCAGGTGGCTCAGGTCCTTGAGCAGGTCCATGACATTCAGGTGGCCGCCGGCTTGCATGCCGGCAGTCGTGTTCACGTCATGCTCAAGACTGCGCCCGGGGGCACGGTGCGAGTCTCTGTGGGCTGGTTCAACACCGAAGATGAAATCGACCGTACCGTGGCGGCCCTGCGTGAGATGGCCGATGCCGGCGTCAAGCAGGCCCTGAGCCGCGCTGGGGCGTGAGGGAACTTCCCAGGCCGTTTCTCAAGTGGGCCGTGGGGAAATCACGCCTGCTGCCGGCTCTGTCCAGTCGCATTCCCGGCGAGTTCGGCACCTACTACGAACCGTTTCTGAGCGGGGGCGCGCATTTTTTTCACCTGGCTGCGGCGCGTGTGCATGTGCTGCTTTCCAACTCCGACACGGAGATGGTGCATGAGATCTATGCGGGCTTGCCCTGCGATGAGGTGAAGGTTGCGCGATCCATCAACAGCCGGGCCAGCCGACGCGGCGGGGTTGGCGAGTTGATTTTAAGGGGTGGTCCCCTCGTTTCTTGAGACCCCCTGGTGACCGGGGAGCGTTTCACGGCGCCGCCGGGAGGGGTTCTTGGTTTCCGCCAAGCGGCCGGGAAACCGGCAACCAATGGCTGGAAGGAGATCATGGCATGAAGATATCCGACGTCTGGAGAGGGTGGACAACAAACGACCGGCCGAATCTGCAAGCGATGGCCATCGCCATGGCGCCGGCAGCGATCCTGCTGTTTTCGGCCTGCGCTCCCGTTCATGAACTGCGTGTGGCGGGGGGCGGCGGAGAGGCTCCGGCGGAATCACGCAAGCTGTCACGGTTCGTTTATATCGAGGAAGGCACGGATCTGGTCCTGACGATCGGTGTACGCGCCGCGGCGTTCCATGAGGACGATCCCTATTTCCCCCTGGAAATTTCCCTCACCAACCGCCTGAAGGGTGTCACCTGGGTGTTGACCCGGGAATCGTTCAGCCTGGTGGATGGGGATGGAACGGTTTACGATCTTCCCACCCAGAAGGAACTGCTCTCCGGCTATACCAAGCGCACTTTTGACACCCGGTTGTTCGAGGCGCGTTCCGTCACGGCCAGCAAGCACGAGGGATTCCGGCAGGTGGAGAGCAACTTCTTCCCTGATCCCGTGCGTGGCATCATCCGGGAGCCGGACACGGTCAGCGGTAGTGCCGGCGTGGCGACCACCAGCACCAGCCTGATCCCCATCGAGCGGGTCGAGATCGCAGCCCGGACGTTCATGGAAGATGTCCTCTATTTCCCCCATCCGGAAGGGAAGTTGCTGGAAGCCACCTTCAGCCTGGAGATTCGCGCCCAGGGCCTGAGTGAGCCGGCGCGTATCGCTTTCACGATTCCACGGATCAAATAGGGAGAACCATCCGACATGGATGCGGTGGAGTACAATTTCGGGGAAGGAGATCTGGAGGCCATGGCCCGGCTCGGCAACGAAGCCGTGCTGTGTACCGAAATCCTCGCCGATCTTCTGACCCCTCTGGCCGCTTTCCTGCGCGTGGCGGACATGGACACGCAGTCGTTCCTTCTGGAATCGGTTGAGGCCGGCGTCTCCCTGGCCCGCTACTCGTTCCTGGGCAGCCGTGCCGGCCGGGTCTACCGCATCCGCCATGGACGGTTGTCGGTGCAGGAAGGCAGGAGTTTGCCCCGGGACCTGGATGGTCCGCCCCTGGCGGCCCTGCGCCGGGTGCGGGAAGGCAGGCTGCCGGTTCCTCAGGAGGGCCTGCCTCCGTTCACCGGCGGGCTGGTGGGCTTCTTCTCCTATGACTTTGCCCGGCTGCTGGAGCGAATTCCCCAGGGAGGGCTGGACGACCTGAACATTCCGCAGGCGGTCCTGGCGGAATACTCCACCGTGCTTGCTTTCGATCATCTGCGCAACCGCCTGATTCTCATGGCGGTGGTGGATCTCGCCGGAGACCCTGCCGCGCGCAGAGACGACTACCGGAGGGCGCGGAATTGTCTCCTGGATCTGGTGGACCGCCTTGCCATGCCTGTTGTCCTGCCGGCGGCCCCGACTCTCCAGAATGACGATGAGAGGGCCGTCATCGGGGAGCCCAGCGAGGAGTGTTTCCAGCGCTGGGTCGTGGAAGCCCAGGAGGCCATCACCTCCGGCGAGATATTCCAGGTGGTCCTGTCCCGGCGGTTCAGCCGCGCATGGCGTGGTTCCCCCATACCGGTGTACCGGCGCCTGCGCTCGGACAATCCGTCGCCATACCATTTCCTTCTCGCCTGCGATGGCGACTATATCGTGGGGGCATCTCCGGAGATGCTGCTGCGCGTGCAGGGAAAAACGGTCCAGTTGAGGCCTATCGCCGGCACCCGCCCCAGGGGGAGGGATGCGGAAGAGGATGAGGCCCTGGCCCGGGAATTGCTGGCCGATGAGAAGGAGAGAGCGGAGCATGTGATGCTGGTTGACCTGGCGCGGAACGATATGGGGCGGGTTTGCCGGCCGGGCACGGTGCGGGTCCATGATTTTGCCACCGTGGAGCGGTACTCCCATGTCATGCATCTGGTCTCCAGGGTGAGTGGCGAGCTGGCAGCCGGCCGGGATGCACTGGATGCGTTTGCAGCCTGCTTTCCGGCCGGCACGCTCAGTGGCGCCCCCAAGGTGCGGGCCATGGAGATCATCGCTGAGAAGGAACCGTTCCGTCGCGGCCCCTATGGGGGCGCCATCGCCTACTGGGATCGACGCGGGCAGCTGGACTCCTGCATCGCCATCCGGATGGTGCTCTTGACCGGCGGCAGGGCATACGTCCAGGCCGGCGCCGGCATTGTCGCCGATTCAGATCCGGCGGCGGAACTCCGGGAGGTCTCCTGCAAGGCGGCCGCCGGCCTGGATGCTCTGGCCCGGGCGGCAGGGGGACGTTTGTGATCTTGGTCATCGATAATTACGACTCATTCACATACAATCTGGTGCAGTACCTGGGTGAACTGGGGCATCAGGTCGTGACCCGGCGCAATGACACGCTGACCGTCGAGGAAGCGCTGGCCATGGCACCGCAGGCCATTCTGCTGTCGCCGGGGCCCGGCCGGCCCGAAGGGGCCGGCATCTGCATCCCCCTGGTGAAGGCCGCAGGCGGACAGGTGCCGCTTCTGGGCGTCTGCCTCGGTCATCAGGCCATCGGTGCCGCTCTGGGCGGCAAGGTGGTTGCCGCCCCGGTTCTCATGCACGGTAAGACCTCGCTCATCCACCATGACGGGCGCACTCTGTTCACAGATTTACCGTCTCCTTTCACCGCCACCCGGTATCACTCCCTGGTGCTGGAACGGGAATCTCTCCCTGGAGAACTCGAGATCTCGGCCTGGACCCAGGACGGCACCATCATGGGAATTCGCCATTCCAGCCAGGAGCTGGAGGGCGTCCAGTTCCATCCCGAGTCCATTCTCACCGAGTGCGGCAAACAGCTCCTGGGAAATTTCCTGCGGAAGGTGGCGCCATGAACTCCGGTTCACCCGCCATGGCGTCGTCCCTGCGCCGTCTGGCCGAGGGTGAGGGAATCGGTGAGAGCCGCGCGGCTGAAGCGGTGGAAGAGATCATGTCCGGCGCGGCGACGCCGGCGCAGACGGGTGCATTCCTCCTGGCCCTGCGCGTGAAGGGCGAAACAGAAGAAGAGATCGCCGGCGTGGCGCGAGCCCTGCGCCGAGGCATGAGAGCCGTGGATGGGGCAGGTGAGACCGGCATCGATACCTGCGGCACAGGAGGGGATGGTCTGAATACCTTCAACGTCTCGACCGCCGCAGCCTTCGTGGTGGCCGGGGCGGGATTGATGGTGGCCAAGCATGGCAACCGTTCCGCTTCTTCCCGTTGTGGTTCCGCCGACGTTCTGGAAGCTCTGGGGGTGCCCTTCCTCTCCGACCCCGCCGATCTGAGCCGCTGCCTTCGGCGCCATGGCATGGCGTTTCTCTACGCGCCCCATTTGCATCCCGCCATGCGCAATGCTGCTGCCAGCCGGCGTGAAATCGGTGTGCGCACGGTGTTCAATCTGGCCGGTCCCCTGGCCAATCCTGCCGGTGTGCCCTGCCAGATCCTGGGAGTTCCTGATGACCGGTTGCGCCGGGTCATGGCCGGAGTCCTCCTGCGCCTGGGCACGCGCTCCGCCTGGGTGGTCACAGGCCACGACGGGATGGATGAGTTGACCACGACCGGCGCCAACCGGGTCACCGTGCTGGCGGACGGCCAGTTGCGGGAAGAGGTGGTGGATGGGCGGGACATCGGGCTGCCCCGGGCGCGGCCGGCGGACCTGGCAGGCGGTGACGTGTCCGCCAACGCCCGCCGTCTGCTTGGCATTCTGGACGGCCGGCCCGGCGCCGATCGGGATATCGTGGTGTTGAATGCCGCCGCGGCCCTGGTGGTGGGCGGTCAGGCCACCGGCCTTCTGGAGGGCAGGGAACAGGCGGAACAGAGCCTGGACTCGGGCGCCGCGTCCGGGGTCCTGGAGGCCTTGCGCGGTGAGAAGGGGCAGGCCGGAGGCACGGCGTCATGAATCCGGCGTCAGACATCCTGGCAAGAATCGTTGCCGACCGCCGGCGTCACCTGGCGGCCGCCAAAGCGCGGGTTCCCATTCATGATCTGCAGACCCGGGCCACCGCGCGAGGGCAGGTCAACAGCCTCAGTGGCGCTTTGACCGCGGTCTCTGCCGCCGGGTTGGGTGTCATCGCCGAGTTGAAGTGTGCCTCCCCCTCCGGGGGCATCCTTCGGGAGTCATTCGACGTCGAAGAGTTAGCCGGAGAACTGGCCGCGGCCGGTGCCTGCGCCCTCTCCGTCCTCACGGAGCGGGATTCTTTTCAAGGCAGGGATGAATTCCTCCTGCAGGTGCGCGCCCTGCTGCCGCGGTTGCCCCTGCTGCGGAAGGATTTTCTCCTGGACCCATGGCAAGTCTGGGAATCCAGGGCCCTGGGGGCCGATGCCGTGCTGCTCATGGCGAGTCTCCTGGATGATGCCCTGCTGGCAGCCATGCTGGCCGCCGCGGAGGAAGCAGGGCTTGAGGCGCTGGTGGAGGTGCATGGGGGAGATGAACTGGCGCGGGTCTGCGCCGCAGGGGTCCGTCTCATCGGGGTGAATGCTCGTGATCTCCACACCTTCCGGCTGAATCTTGATAGCGTCGTTGATCTTGGCGCCGCGTTTCCCGCCGGCGTGGTCCGTGTGGGCGAGAGTGGGGTGTCCGGCGCGGGCGACCTGAGACGCCTGCGTGCCGCCGGCTACCACGGCGCCCTGGTGGGCAGCGCACTCATGAGGTCGGCTCGTCCCGGACGGACTCTGGCGCGCTGGCTTGATCAGCTGGCCGTCGCGGAGAGAGCACCTTGAAGGTGAGAGTGAAGGTTTGCGGCGTGACCCGGGCAGAGGACCTTGATATGGTCCTGGGCCTCGGTGTTGACGCGGTGGGGTTCAACTTTTTCCCCGGCAGCCCGCGCTTTGTCACGGACAGGCAGGCGGCGGATTTGGTGCGTCGGGTGCCCGCCGGAGTCGCCACCATCGGTGTTTTTGTCAACCAGTCCCTGGAAGAGGTGGCGGCGAAGATGGATGCCAGTGGTGTGGGTTGGGCGCAGTTTCATGATGACCGCACAAGCGCGGAACTGGCACGCTTCTCCCGGCCATGGTATCCGGCTCTGCGCCCGGGCGAGGGTGAGACACGTCTGGGCCAGGCGTGGCCCACCCCCTTCGTGCTGGTGGACGCACGCCTTCCCGGAGTCTTTGGCGGCACCGGCGGGCAGGCCGATTGGCAGGTGGCGGCACGCCTTGCCCTGACATGCCGGGTGATTCTGGCAGGGGGGCTTGGTCCTCATAATCTCGCCGATGCGGTGAAGGCCGTCTCTCCCTGGGGTGTGGATCTGAACAGCGGCGTGGAGAGCTCGCCAGGGTGCAAAGACCGCCGGCGTCTGGAGCAAGCCCTGGCGGCGTTGTCTCCATGGCGGGACTCACCTGCGGAGGATATCCGGTGAGTGGAAGCGTGGGACCCAATGAGAAGGGCTACTTCGGTGAGTTCGGCGGCTGTTTCGTGCCTGAGACCCTCATGACTCCGGTGCTGGAGCTGGCTGCTGCTTACGAAGAAGCGCGCGAGGATGAGGAATTCCAGAGGGAATTGACCTATTACCTCATGGAGTTTGCCGGGCGTCCCACGCCGTTGACCTTCGCCCGTGGGCTGTCGGAAGAGGTCGGGCGGGGCGCGCGCATCTATCTCAAGCGCGAAGATCTGTTGCATACAGGTGCCCACAAGCTCAACAACACCCTGGGGCAGGTCCTTCTGGCACGCAGAATGGGCAAGAGAAGGGTTGTTGCCGAGACCGGCGCCGGGCAGCATGGGGTGGCCACAGCCACTGCCGCGGCCTTGTTTGGCCTTGAATGCGTGATCTATATGGGCGCGGAGGATGTCCGCCGCCAGGCGCCCAATGTGCAGCGTATGCGTATCCTCGGCGCCAGCGTGCATGAAGTGGAAACAGGGAGCCGCACCCTGAAAGATGCCATCAACGAGGCCATGCGGGACTGGGTGACCCATGTCGGACATACCGCCTTCATCCTGGGATCGGTTCTGGGACCCCACCCCTATCCCATGATGGTGCGCGATTTTCAGGCCACCATCGGTCGTGAGGTGCGGGAGCAGATTCTGGATGCCGAGGACCGTCTGCCTGATCGTCTGGTGGCGTGCGTGGGGGGAGGCTCCAACAGCATCGGGCTGTTCAGTGAGTTCCTGGCCGACGATGGTGTGGCCATGGTCGGCGTGGAAGCCGGTGGCGAGGGCGTGGCCAGCGGCCGCCATGCGGCGCGCTTCGCCGGCGGCGCCCCGGGCGTGTTCCAGGGAACGTTGACCCAGGTTCTCCAGGACGCCCATGGAAATATCCTGACCACGCATTCGATTTCAGCTGGTCTGGATTACCCTGCGGTCGGGCCGGAGCACTCTCGCCTCCACCAGATCGGCCGCGTGAGGTATGTGGATGTCGGCGACGAAGAAGCCCTGGCGGGGTTCCATTTCCTGGCGCGCCGGGAGGGCATCATCCCGGCCCTGGAATCCAGCCATGCCGTGGCCTGGGTGATGCGCACGGAGGTTCTGGAGCCCCATGAGCTGGTCATCATCAACCTCTCGGGCCGTGGTGACAAGGATCTGGATGAAGTCGCCCGGCAAGCCGGGATGGGTGCATGAGGAGGCTGGCATGAGACGGATTGCCGATGCCCTGGAGGTGTGCCGCCAGGACGGCCGCCTGGCATTCATCCCTTATATCACGGCGGGAGATCCTGATCCCGAGACGACTCTGGATCTGGTGCGCATGCTGGCGGACGAAGGAGCGGACATGATTGAACTGGGCGTTCCGTTCTCCGATCCTCTGGCCGACGGTGTCACCAATCAGCGGGCCGCCATGCGCGCCCTGGCGGCGGGGATGAACCTGGCCACGGTTCTTGATCTGGTGGCCCGTGTGCGCAAGACGGTCAAGGTGCCGCTGGTGCTGTTCACCTATTTCAACCCCATCTACCGCATGGGCGTGGAAGCGTTTGCGCGCCGGGCCTCCCAGGCGGGAGTGGATGGGGTGCTGGTGATCGATCTGCCACCCGATGAAGATAAGCGGTACCGGCGAACCCTCACGGCCACGGGGCTGGATCCGATCTTCATGCTGGCGCCCAACAGCAGTGACCGGCGCCGTGAACTTGTCGCGGCATGTACAGAAGCATTCATCTACTACATCTCCCGGGCCGGTGTCACGGGCGTCAGGGATGATCTCCCGGCAGGCTTGCGCGAGGATGTGGCGCGCCTGCGCCTCACCTGCAACCGGCCTGTGGTGGTAGGTTTTGGGGTGAGCCGCCGGGAGCATCTGCTGGCACTGGAGGGAAAGGCCGATGGCGTCGTGGTGGGATCCGCACTGGTGCGTGTCGTCGAAGAGGTGGGCGGCGGGGCTGCCGCGGTGACGGGAATAAGAAACGTGGTGCGCAATCTTCTGGGGCGCTCCTGATGAAGACCACCGGAACCCTTGCGGCCCTGCGGGCCGAGATCGACACGGTGGATGAGCATCTGGTGAGACTCCTCAACCGAAGGGCGGGCTGGGCCCTCCAGATAGGGCAGTTCAAACGGGCCCGGGGCCTCAGGATTTACGAGCCGGTGCGCGAGGCGGAGATCCTCGCCAGGGTTGGCCAGTTGAATGGCGGACCGTTGTCCCGGGCCGCACTGCAACGCTTGTTCGAGCGCATCATAGATGAATCGCGGAGCCTGGAACGTGTGCCGGGGGACAGTTCGGACAGCAAGCTTCCCCCGGTCGGCAATTCGGCACCATGAGGAGAACTTGAGATGGTGATTGTCATGAGCCCCGGTGCCACGGAGGAGCAGGTGCAGAAGGTCATCGAAGCTCTGGTCGAGCGCGGTTTCGATGCCCACCGTTCAACCGGATCCACGCGCACCGTGATAGGCGCGGTGGGGCAGACCGGGCGTGCCGACCCGCGGGATTTTCGCCTGCTGGACGGGGTCGCCGATGTGGTGAGAATCTCCGAGCCCTACAAGCTGGCCGGGCGGACATTCCAGTCTGAAGATACCCGCATCCAGGTGGCGGGGGTGGAGATCGGTGGCCCTGAAGTTGTCGTCATGGCCGGACCCTGCGCCGTGGAGAGCCAGAAACAGGTCCATGAGGCTGCGGCGGCCGCCGCCGCGGGTGGTGCCCGTATCCTGCGGGGAGGTGCCTTCAAGCCCAGGACCTCGCCTTATAACTTTCAGGGGCTGGGAGCGGAAGGGCTGGGTTTCCTGAAAGCGGCCGGCCGGGAGCACGGCCTGGCGGTGGTCTCGGAGATTCTTGATACCCGGGACGTGCCCCTGTTCGTGGAACAGGTGGACATCATTCAGGTGGGCGCGCGAAACATGCAGAACTTCGCCCTGCTGAAAGAATTGTCCCGGGTGCGGAAGCCGATTCTTCTCAAGCGGGGTATGAGTGCCACCCTCAGTGAGTTGTTGTTATCTGCCGAGTACCTCATGTCCGGTGGCAACAGGCAGGTGATTCTCTGCGAGCGGGGTATTCGGACCTTCGAGACTTCCACCCGCAACACCCTGGATCTTTCGGCCATCCCCGTGCTCAAGAGCATGAGTCATCTGCCGGTCATCGTGGATCCCAGCCATGGTACGGGCTTGCGCGATTTCGTGGTGCCCATGGCGCGTGCGGCGGTGGCCGCAGGTGCCGACGGCTTGTTGGTGGAAGTTCATCCCCATCCGGAAGAGGCGCTCTCCGATGGCGCCCAGTCATTGCCTCCCGAGATGTTCACTGCCCTCATGGTCCAGATCCGGGTCATCGTGACCGCCATGGATCGGACCCTGGCCCAGCCCGGGGCCGCCGTCGACGCCGAAGCCTGATGCGCCGGGAGGGCCACCGGTTTCGGCGGATCGGGTTGCTGGGTCTGGGCGCCATGGGCTGTTCCCTGGGACTCGCGCTGCGGCGCATCGGAACCCTACAGGTGACCGGCTACGATCCATCCCCGGCGGGCAGGAGGGCGCTGGCACGAGGTGCGGTTCAGAACCTGGCCGGCAGTGCCGAGGAGGCCGTTGCCCAAGCCGATCTTGTGGTGCTGGCCATGCCTGCCCATATCATCGTGGATGAGATGCCCCATCTGGCCGCCATGGTGACGGAGGGCACCCTGGTAACCGATCTTGGCAGCAGCAAGAAGGTCATCCTGGAGGCTGCCGCGGAGCATCTTCCTGCCACCGTTCATTTCATCGGTGGCCATCCCATGGCCGGCACGGAGAAGGCCGGCGCCGGCGCGGGAGATGGAGGTCTGTTTGCCGGGCATGCCTGGGTGCTCTGCCCTCCAGCCACGGAGACAGGGGATGGCCTCAGGAGGCTTGAAGCCCTCATCGTGAGCCTGGGGGCTGTTCCCGTGGTCATGCCGGCCGCGCATCATGACCGCGTGCTGGCCGCCATCTCTCACCTGCCCCAGCTCGCTGCGGTGGCTCTCCTGAACGTGATAGGAGGCGGCGGCAATCCGCAGGAGATGATCGCGCTGGCGGGTGGCGGCTTCAGGGACATGACCCGCATCGGTGGCAGCTCCTATGAGATGTGGCAGGGAATCCTGAAGACCAACGCGGCACAGGTGCGCCAGGCGCTCACGTCGTTCATCGGCTGTCTTCAGGCGATGGAACACGAACTGGCTGCCGGGGGCCGTGAGCCCCTGGCGGCAGCCTTCAGGAGTGCCAGGGCGACGCGTGATCTCGTGGCACCGAAGGTCCTGCCGGATGATGGTGAAGCATGACAACCGGCCCGGTTCCCGGGGAGGGCAGACCGTCGCATGGCAACCTGCGCTCCACCCGTGCCGTTCAATCAGATGGGCTCGTGAGAGCCAAGATCAGGAGTGACGTGGTGACTTCCTTTCTGATATTCATGGTCTGCATGGGACTGGTACCGGCGGCTCCCGCCGCGCAGGAGGCACCTCCCCAGGAAACGGATCTGAGAATCCAGATCAGCCCTGCGGTGATCGAGAAATTACTGGCCGCGGCGGTGCCGTATGATCTGACTCTGGACGTGGGTCTGTTCGAGGAGGTGATTCGCCTCAGCGAGCCGCGTAACCTCGAGTTCTTCGCCGGTGGCATTCGCCTGGAGATGCTGGCCACAGGCAGTCCCATCGGTTTCAGTGCCACCATTCACCCGGTGATTCGACTGGAGCGAGGAGCCGGCTCCCGCCAGTATCTCGTTCGTGTTGAATCGTTGCCGGTGGATCTGGGCCTGGCCGGAACCTTCGACCTGGCACTGGCGATTCCTCCCTTTCCCATCAAGACCCTGTCCGAGTTCTTCCTCGGCACGCCCGGCAAGGAGATCCCCCTGGAGATGGAGATCCTGCAGATTCAGGTGGACCGGCAAGGGATCGAACTGCTCATGAGGACGCGCTTTCCCTCAGGCGATCCTACCGCCGGGCCATGACACGCCGCAGACCGTCCCCCAGCAGGTTGAAGGAAAGAACGGCGCCGGTGAGCATCATTCCCGGGAAGGCCGCCACCCACCATGCCTGGGCGAGGGCCGGACGCGCGCCGGCAATGATGTTCCCCCAGCTGGCGTGAGGGAGAGGCACGCCCAGGCCGAGGTAGGACAGGCCGGCCTCAACCAGCATGGTTTCGCCGATGCGCAGGCTGGCGGCAACCAGCAGCGGCGCCGCGGCGTGGGGAAGGAGATGGCGCACGAGGATGCCGGTCCGCCCCCGTCCGGCCGCGCGGGCGGCGTGGACGAAAGGTTCCTCCCGCAGGGAGAGGATCTGGGCGCGCACCAGGCGCGCCGGTGCCATCCAGCCGGTGGCCGCCAGCACCAGGGTGGCGGCTGCCAGGGAGCCGGGGATCACCGCCAGGACCAGCAGCACCAGGAAGAGGCGGGGGAAGGCAAGGAACATGTCGGTGATGCGCATGAGCAGGGCATCCACGCGCCGGCCGGCCATGCCGGCCACGCCTCCCACCAGGGCTCCCAGGAGGACGGCCAGGAGGGCGGCGGTCATGCCTATCCCGAGGGAGACCGGCGCCGCCGCCAGCATGCGGCTGAGGAGATCTCGGCCGAGATGGTCCGTTCCCAGCCAGTGGTACCTCACACGGTGCCAGTCGTCCGGGAGCGTACCCCGGAGGTCAGCCCGAGGAAGTGAACTCCAGCTTCCACCCCGGCGGAAGCGAACCGTGTCACCCTGAAGATCCACGGCATTGGCGGCAATGGTGCCGCCCTGACGGCGCAGGAGAAGATGGACGGCGGCTCCCGGAGGCAGGTTCTGGGTGGCGGCGCCGTCACCGATTCGGTTGGGATCCTGGGGCATGAGAGCAGGTGCCAGGAGGGCCATGACCAGGTAGCCACAACTGGCGACCAGAGACACACAAATCATGGGATCACGAGTGAGATGGCGCCACGAGCCCGTCCCGGGCGCATCCCGGCCGGGGACCGCGTTACGATCCCCGAGCAACGCCAGTCCCAGGAGAGCCAGGGAGGTCCAGGCGGCCAGAGACTGCGGGAGAGGGCCGGAGATCAGGGCCGGAGCCAGCATCTCCCATCGCCATGTCCACAAGAGAACCTGAGAAACTGCCAGAGCGGCGAGGCTCAAGGCGAGGCCGTGGCGCCCGGAGGTCCATGCACGGAAACCCGGCAGCCGGGTGAGGCCCCGTCGCGTCATGGCGCGGTTCCTCCCGGACGTGTGCGGGGATCCGCCACCGAGATGGCCACATCGGCCGCCAGGTTGCCCAGAACCACCATGGTGGCGGTGAGCAGGGTCGCGGCCTGAACAACGGGATAGTCGCGGGCCAGGATGGCCTGATAGGTCGTCTGACCCAGGCCGGGCCATGAGAAAACCACCTCCACCAGGAGGGCACCGGACAGCAGCGCCGGCAGAGCCAGTCCCAGCAGCGTGATGAGGGGCAGGATGGCCTGGCGGAGCCCATGACGGAAAAGGAGGCGCCATTCGGGTAGGCCCCTGGCCCGGGCTGCCTTCAGGTTCTCATGCGCCAGAACTTCCAGCAGGCTGCTGCGGGCGTGTCGGATCACCACGGCCAGGCCAGCCAGGGTCAGGGTGGCCACGGGCAACACCATGTGGATTCCCACATCGAACAGGTGCCCCGAAAGGCCCGCGGTGGACGCGCTCAGGGATGAATAATGAGATGGAGGAAGCCATGCCAGCCGCAGGGAGAAGATGAGAACCATGAGGATGCCCAGCCAGAAGACCGGGATTGAATACAGAACAAGAGCCAGACCGGAGATGGCGTGATCCAGCACACGGCCCTGGCGCAGGGCGGCCAGGGCTCCCAGAAGGATTCCCAGGGTGAATTGAACCAGCAAAGCGGTGCCTGCCAGGACCAGGGTCGGCCCCACGGCAGGAGCGATGATCTCGGCCACGGGACGTCCTCTTGAAGTGGACAGGGCCAGGTCGCCGCGCACGGTTGCGAGCAGTTGGCGCGTGTACTGAACAATGATGGGGCGGTCCAGGCCATAAACCCGGTTGAGGCGTTCCTGGTCCTGGCGGCTGATCTGAGGGCTGGTGTAGAGATCTTCGCTGCGGCCGGGGACCAGGTGTCCCACGACGAAGACAAGAGTCCAGATCAGCCAGAGCAAGGGAATGCCCGCCAGGAGACGGCGAACGATGTATCCGCCCATGGTCCCGCCTCAGGGTGCTGCTTCACCGCCGGCGAGAGACCAGTCGGCAAGGCGAAAGAGGGCGCTCTGGGCATTGGGCCGGGCGCCCTGGATACGCTTGGAGATACCCACCAGGCGATCCTGCCAGTACAGGAAGGTGTAAGGCTGATCCTGTTGCAGGATGTCCAGGGCGCTTTCGATGGCCGGCAGGGACGAGGCGAAATCGGGTGCCCCGGCGATGCTTTCCAGGAACTCATCCAGCGCCGGATTGGAATAGCCCCCGAAGTTCACGCCGTCTCTGACCGCGCGGGTGGAGAAGGTCGTGGCCAGGTCGATTTTCGTGGGCAGGCGCCAGCCTCCGATGTAGGCGTCAAATTCGCCCGTCCTGTGGCTGGCACCGTAAGTCCCGCGTTCCAGGGAGATGATGGTCACCTCGACACCGATGCGCCTGAGGTCTTCCTGAATCATGAGAGCCATGTCGCGGCGCCAGGGTGCGTCGGCGTTGACCTGGAGCTCGAAGGACAGGGTCTCCCCCCCATGATGGCGCAGACCGCTGGCGCCGTCGGCCGTCCAGCCGGCAGCGTCCAGAAGAGCCATGGCCTGGCCGGGGTCATGGGGAAGGGGTTGACGACGGCTCAGGTGGGTGCCGAAGACCGGTGGGACAGGCCCTGAGGCAACCCGGGCGACGTCGCGAAAGATGTCCCGGGTGATGCGCTCCCGATCGATGCCCAGGGTGAGGGCACGGCGCACCCTGGAGTCGGAAAAGAGCCGTCGCCGGCAGTTCCAGCCGATGAAGCCGTAGTAACGGTCCGGATACCGTCTGAGGTTGACGCCGGCGGTTTGCAGGACACGTTCCATCTGCCGTGGATCCACACGGTCCCAGAAATCCAGGTGTCCGGCCAGAAATTGCTCGAAGCCGGAGACCGCGTCGGGCAGGATGCGGAAGGCCACATGTCCCAGGCGTGGGCGAAGGGGGTCGTAATAGCGTGGGTTCGCCTCCAGTTCGATGGACTGGCCGGGGGTCCAGCGGCGTATGCGAAACGGCCCGGAGACCACGCCGGGAACTCTCGGGCCGTCACTGCGCCAGCGGGAGTACGGAATCCGGCTCCAGATGTGGCTGGGCAGAATCACCCCGTCGTTGGCATCCATGAGCTGATAGGGATAAGACCGGGAGAAGGTGAAACGAACCGTATGGCGGTCAAGAACCTCCACCAGGGCAATCTCTTTCTTGACGTCGGCCGCGAGCCATGCCACGTCGGGGTGCACTGCGGCCTCCTGCGTGAAGCGGACATCCTCCGCTGTGATGGGTGTTCCGTCACTCCATACGGCTTCGGGACGCAGGTAAAAGGTGATGGCAAGGTTGTCCTCACTGCTCTCCCATCTCTGTGCCAGATCCGGCTTGAAGGATGGAGGCCCGTCCTGGAAGTCGGCTTGTTCCTCCATGAGTGAGGCATAGATGTTGTAGGCCACATCCCGTGTAGCGGCGCGCACCGAGAGATAGGGATTCAGCGTATCCAGATCCGCCGTCAGTCCGAGGACCGCAATGCCAGAGCGGTCCTCGGTTGGATCGCCACCGGCATCCTCATCCGGCCCGGGGGAGGCGCAGGTCGCCAACAGTGAAGAAGTCGCCACCGCAGCCAGAAAAAAGACGACCCGGCGCCGCTTGACTCCTCTGCTCAGCATGAGGATCTCACGGGCCGCACTTTACCCCCACGGGGGCGTCCTTGGAAGCGGGAGGACCGTGGCCCGGGTTGACATCTCGTCAGCGTCGGCGACTCCTGTCAAGGGCCGGGGGTGTCTTGGGCCATGGTGGATAGTTCCGCTGCAGAAAGATAGCGAGATGGTGGCTGAGGCCGCCGCGACTCCTGGCCAGGTTTTCGGTTTCCAGGGGGTCACCATGCAGTTCATAGAGTTCGCGCGCCCCGTCGGCAGGCCAGGCGGAGGTCTCCTCGATCGTGGGTGGGCGCGGTGGGGTGACGATGAGCTTGAAGCGGCCTTCCGACAGCAGTGCCTGGCTGTAAGGCGGGCGGCCCTGCCCGGAGGTCAGGGATCTGCTGGGCGGGGCTGACGCTGTGCGCAGACGTCCCGCCAGATTGAATCCATCCCCGACTCGCCCGGTAGATACCTCCAGGCCAAGGAGATCCGCCAGGGTCGGGGTCAGGTCGTTGAGAGACGCCCATGAATCCTTCATGGGAGCGGGGAGGGGTTTGATATCCGGTCCCAGGATCAGGATCGGCACGAGAAGCTCCTCTTCATACAGGGTGTGCCCGTGGCTGAACCACTGCCCGTGTTCTCCCAGGGATTCGCCGTGAACGGAAGCCACGACCATGTAGCCACCCGATGCAGCCAGAGATGGCGCCAGCCCGGTCTCGATGATTTCGATGGCCCGGTCGAGATCCCGCACAGCGGCATCATAACTATCCATGTAGAACCCCGCCTCGCGCATGGGGCCGTTGACGGCTGCCGACGGCAGCAGGTGGGGTTTGCCCGGCCGGTTGCTCTCGGCCATGGAGAAACGCCATGCTCTATTGCGCCCCTGGTCCCGGATGGCCAGGAGATCGGACACCTGGGGAATGTAGGGCGCCGAGACACCGGACAGATGGATCCAGATGAAGCGGCTGCCGGCGGCCAGGCTGTTGCCCACGGCGTTGACCACGGTCCTGGCGAGGGCTGTATCGCTTTTCTCCGGCAGAGGGTGCACGTCCGTGATGCCGAGGGTGAGAAAGGGCGTCGCGGCGACATGGGCGTCACCCAGCCAGGCGGAATTCTCGTAGCCCCGATCCGCGAGGCGCTGAGCCAGCGAAACGATCCCATCGGAGGCCTGGTTGTCTTCATAGACACCATGATGGGAGGGGTCACGGCCGGTGAAGAGGCTGGCCAGTGCCGGGATGGTCTCCGGGACCGGTGTCCTGGCCCGGGCCATCAGCGCTCCCCGTTGCCCCATGGCCTGTAAATAGGGCATGTGGGAGCTGTGCGCAGACCCGGATTCCAACCGGTCGCTGCGCAGAGATGAGATGGTCACCACCACCAGGGAGGGTGCGGGGGTGGAAGGCTCTGAAGCGGATGCCGGACTCGAGGGCAACAGCGCCTGCATGAGCAGCACCAGGGGCAACGCCCGGGTCACATTTGACGTGACGAACCAATCTCGCATGGGAAAAGGCTAGCAAGGCCTTGCGTGCCCGTCCACCACGGGAGCCTTGCGCTACCATTTGGTGCATGCGACTTGCTCTGTTCGACGTCGATGGCACCCTGATCGATGCCGATGGCGTTGGCCGCCGGGCCCTGGCAAAGGCTTTCGCTGAAACCTTCAATCTGGGTGAGACGCCTGAACTTGCCGGCCAGGTGCGCTTCAGCGGTGCACTGGATCCCGTGATCCACCGGGAGATCGCGCGTCTTCTGAACATCAGTGACAAGCAGTTGGAGGCCGCGGGGGAGCAACTGCGGGCCTCCTATCTGGGGCACCTGGCGTCTGCCTGCCGGCATCCCGGAAAGAGCCGCGTTCTGCCCGGTGTGCGGCAGCTTCTGGAGCGACTTGATGCGACAAAGGATCTGTGGCTGGGACTCATCACAGGAAATTTTGAAGCGGGCGCCCGGATCAAGATGGCGCCGCACCATCTGAATCATTTCTTTCCGTCAGGCGGATTCGGTGAGGACGGGCCGGATCGCGCGGCGGTCGCCCGGGTTGCTGTCGTGCGGGTGGCCGCCGGATCAGGTGGTTCCGTGGAACCCGCCATGGTGACGATCATCGGCGACTCGGAGCGAGACGTTGCATGCGGGCGCAGCAACGGTTACCGGACGCTGGCGGTGGCTTCCGGTTGGACCTCCCGGGAGGTGCTGGCCGCAGCGGAGCCGGATCACCTGGTGGCGGACCTTCTGGGCACCGATTCGCTCCTGGAAATACTTACAAATTGAAGGGAACAAAGGACATGACCGTAGCGTTATTGCCGGGTGAGGGAGAGTTCCGTATATCTATCAGGCGGGAAA
>SMYD01000017.1 GCA_004356015.1 Acidobacteriota bacterium
AAGTTGACACTGCGTTGATCGATGGGTTGGCTCCAGGTTCCCTCGGCTCCTTCCAGCCGGTACTGATACCGCAACCCCGTCCCGACGGCGAAGAAGCTGATCTGAAGCTGGTTCTGATCGGGCCCCAGGCTCAACGCCCCGACGTCCGTCTCCCCGAGCTCGGACACGGGATACGGCTCGCCCCGGATGCTGACTGCGCCGATCCACACCGTGGGCGTGACCGGGACACGCGGGGGTTGAGGGTCGAGCCGCGAGAGGCCGCTGATGCTCCCGAACCAGATTCGACCGCGACGGTCGCGCAAAGCTGCGGTCATGAACTCACTGGCCAGGCCCTCGTCGACCGAGTAGTGCTCGATCCTACCGCTCTCCGGGTCGATGCGATCGACGCCCCGAGCCGTCCCGGCGTAGACCCTGCCCCAGTCGTCCTCGGTGATACATCGGATGTTGTCACTGGAAAGCCCGTCCGCGGTTGTGTACGTGAGGAAGGTTGGCGGGTGCTGCAACGGGTCGTCGACACGAGCGAGGCCACCTGCCGTCGAGGCAATCCACAGCCGGCCGGTTGCATCCAGATGTAGGTCAAAGTTCCCGCCGGCCGGCAACCCATCGGCCGTCGTGAACGACGTGAAACGCCCCTCGGCGTAGCGCACCAGGCCGCCATAGTAGGAGCTGATCCATAGCGCGCCCGACCGATCTTCGGCGAACGCGGCGGGTGCAAAGCCCGACGGGAGTCCCTCTTCATCCGTGTAGATCTGCAGGTTCTCGTTCCGGCGGGTCCATCGAGCCAGGACGCTGTCCGTCGTCAGTCCGAACCCTCCCCCTCCACGTGTGCCGATCCAGACATCCCCGTTCCTGTCTTCGTACAGGCGAACCACTACACCCGCTCCGAGGCCATCGCCGTCGGTGTAGACAACATGAGGGGGCTGCTGTGCCAACTGTTCGAGCCGCTCGACCCCGTCAAAGCGGTAGAGGCCTTCATTGGTCAGCCCCCACCAGCCGGAGGTACCACCCAGAAACGCGGCCTGACTCCGATAACGTGGCGTGTCTCCCTCGGGCACGTTGGCCCGCACCGCGGAAAACCGTACACCGTCGAAGTCATGGATCATCCATTCCCCGGCCACCACGACGACATCTTCTTCGGCCTGGAATAGTGACCGAACCCTCCCCCGGAGGCCGTCGCTGGCGTGGTAACTCACAAACCCGTTCCATGCGATCTTCATCGCACCCTCGTTGTAGCTGCTGATCCACAGGTTGTCCTCGTGATCCTGGGTCAGCGCGACCACACCGGGTCCGAGCAAACCATGCTCCGTCGTGTAGTTGTGGAAGCTCTGTCCGTCGAACACGCTCAAGCCGCCCTCCGTCGCCATCCAGATCCGGCCGTCCCGGGTCTGGTACAGATCCCTCACCATGTAATCGAGCAATCCGTCCGCTGCTGTGTAGCGGCGCACGTCGCCGGCCTCGTGGATCGGTAGCCCATGCCCGGCAGCTAGCTCATGGGAGGGCCGGGGCCGGATCCGCAGCACTCCAGCAGAGAGTCCGAACGGCAGCCAGAGCTGATGGGCACTGTCCACGAGCAACCTCAGGACGGCGTCGCGGCCGGCAACCGGATTGACCACATAGGAGATCGTCCGACCGTCAGGAAAGCGCCGCACCAATCCGGCGTAGGTCCCCAGCCACATCCCCCCTTCCTCGTCACCCACGATCCACCTCACCACCAGGTCGTTCGCGGGACCCGGCAGACCCAGATCGGCACGTTGAAAGGAGTGCTCACCGCGAGTCGGGTTGAAATGGTACAGACCGCCATCGGTGGCAGCCCAGATTTCCCCCTCGGAATCCTCGTACAAGAAGTTGACCGCGTTTGCTTCACGCCCTTCACCTACCGGAAAGGTCGTGAATGGTGATTCGCGGCTTCCCGTCTCCGAGGTCGAGGGTCGGGGATCAAAGCGGCAGACACCTCCACCATTGGTGGCCACCCAGTAGACGCCCCGGCTGGATTCCAGAAAGTGGTTGATCGTCGGAACAGGCAACCCGTCTTCCGTGGAGTAGTTGACGAAACGGTAGCCGTCGAACCGGCTCAGACCGTCGCGGGTCGAGAACCAGATGAAGCCCCGGGAGTCCTTGGTAAGCTTGAGGATTGTATTGCTACGCAGGCCGTTGCGAGTCGTGAAGGTCTGGATGGGTAGACGTTCGGCGAGGACTGCCGTCTGGGCCAGCAGGAGCAAACCGAGCCAGACCGCGCGCCGTCCCATACTTGTCCATCCTGTCTTCAGCACACTCTGGCCCGGACCACGTAGGCCCACTCCCAGGGAGCGAGCCCATCTGAACGGCCCTCGAACCACAGTTTCGTGAACGCCTCCGGTGTGACGATCTCGAGCGTTTCGAAACCCGCAGCGGCCAGTAGTTGGTTGATCTCGGGTGGATCGAAACCAGTGATCATCGGCTCACCCAGCCTCTCCGCGGCTCGAAACATCTTCCGGCCACCCGGAGTGTTCTTCCCCTTGGTGAGCGCCGCACGATCCATCGTGTCAAACACGATCTCGGAGCCGGACGCGGCACACTCGGCCACGTCCTCGAGCGTTGCCACAATACTCTCTTGCGTCAGGTAGGGCATCACACCCATCCAGGCGAACAGAGAAAGCTGTTCACGGTTGAAGTCGCTTCGCATCAGCGCGTCTCGCAGCGCCTCCGTCTCGAAGTCCACCGCCACATATCTCACATGGGATGGTTCGGGCCACCCGAGCTTCCCGAGCCGCCGGCGCTTCCTCTTCTGCGTCCCCGGATGGTCGATCTCGAATATGGTGAGCGTGTCCGCCAGATCCGGCCGCCGAAACGCAAAGGAGTCCATCCCTGCACCGAGCAGGACGTACTGTGCCAGCCCCTCTCCTGTCAGCTGGTCGAGCCGCTCCTCGACGTAGCGGGCCCGGGCCAGGTGATGGGCAATCATGGGCATCATCCAGGGGAAGGCCCTCTCGATCAGCCAGGCCGTGGGCCGCGGCCGGATGAACCACTTCCCCATCGGGCCCGCGAGCTCCACTGCGAAGGGGTCCTCGAAGATCTTCGGATCACGCCCATGAAGCGTATGGAGTGCCCTCTGGGCTGCTGACGTCTCAGCCGATCGACTCCCTCGCTCCTTCAACAGCATTCTCCTCGTGGGCCGCCTGTCTACTGCAGGTAGCCCAGGGCCTTGAGGCGCCGCCGCAGATCCGGATCCATGGACTCCGGCTTGCTCCGTGCCTGCTCCGCCTCCACGAAGGGGCGGATGAAGCCGGACAGCGCCTGCACGCGTTCGCTCTCCGCGCGTGAGCGGTCGAACCGCTCGGCCGGATCGTCCTCCAGGTTGAACAGCATATCGTGCTCATCGGCTGGGTCGTGGATCAGCTTCCACGGCCACTGCAATGCCGCCTTGAGCTCGCGGAAATGGATGGTCCCCTCGAAGTAGAGTGAGCGGGCCTCCAGGACGGACTCGTCCAGCAACGCCGACAGGCTGAGGCCGCGCACCGGCAGGCCGGCGGGCAGCGGCTGATCCAGCTCATCGGCGATGGTGGGCACGATGTCCAGCAGGCTCACCGGGTGCTCGAACACTCGACCCGCGTGACGGCCGGCGGGAAACTTCACCAGCAGCGGCACGTGCACCTGTTCCTCGTAGAGCGTGTGGCCGTGCTCCACCAGACCGTGCTCCCAGAACTCCTCGCCATGATCGGAGGCGAAGATGATGAGCGCGTCATCCCACAGGCCGAGATCCTCCAGGGCGGTGAACAGGCGCCCCAGCGCCTCATCCGTGTAGCGCACCTCACCCAGGTAGAGAGCGCGGACGTAATCGCGGTCCTCCTGATCCAGCTTCATCCCGGAACGCAGGAAACTCAGGCTGGTCCTGCGCACGTCGCGCACCTTCGGACGCTCCGGCCCGGCAGCCTGGTCGAACGGCGCCGGTGGGTCGTACGGCGAGTGCGGATCGTAGTAATGCAGCCACAGCAGGAAGGAGCTGCCGGCGAGCTGCTCGAGCTGCCGGATGCCGCGGTCGGTCACGTCTGCCGCTATCGCCTCGGTGTACGCGTAGTGCAAGGGACGCAGGCCCAGGAGCAGGCGCGGCAGCACCATCCCCCGGATCAGCGTGTCGCCCACCACCGACGCTACATCGGCACTCTCCACCCCATCGAAACCCTCCCAGCTGCCCCACTTCGATGTACCGAAGATGTTGGTGACCACGGCACGGGCCTCGAACCCCGAGGGCAACAGCTGCGGCAGCCGGATGACGTCGTCGCCCAGGCGGTAGCTTCCCTGCCCGGTCATTCCGATCTCGTGCGGGTGACGCGACGTGAGCAGACTGTACATGGAGGGAATGGTCCACGGTGACGGCGCGTACGCCCGGCGGAACGTCACGCCCTCGCCGGCCAGCCGTTGCAGATGCGGGGTATTCTCGGCGGACAGCGCATCGGCGCGCAGCGTGTCCACGGTGATCAGGATCACCGGCCGCGGGGCGCCCTCCGACGGCGCTTGCACCGCGGCGACATCGGGCGCGGCGGCCCCGGCCAGGGCCACCAGCAGGAACATGCCGAGGACCATGGCCTGCCGCCTCACGCTCCCCGGCCATGCGGCCAGCAGCAGGGCTGCCAGCACCACCGAGACGGCGACCACACCGGCGCTCCCCCACACCTTCGGCAGGACACCCTGCACCACCAGGACCGCCCCGTAGAGCAGGCAGGCAAACGCGAACAGAGCCGCACGCAGCCCCTCCGCAGCCCGCCTCCACGTGCGGTAGCCCATCCATCCGAGCACCCAGAGCACCGCCAGCAGCACCAGCAGCCACGGCGGGCTCGAGCGCCCCGGTGTGATCACCAGCAGGTAGCCGAGTTGCAGGGCCAGGAAGACCACACGGTCCATGGTCCGTGCCGACCCGTCTTGCTCTCCGGGGCGCACCGCGCTCCCCACCGCTCCGCCCACCAGCGCCAGCAGAAAGAACACAGCGGCATGGAACAGCACCGCCACCGAGGCGCTGGCCAGCGCGCGCAGGTGGAACGATTCGGCGAACAGGCTGTTGTGCGCGACGGCCTCGAGGCCCACGCGCAGCCCGTCGGCGAGACCCAGGGGCAGGCTCCACCAGGTGGCCAGGAATGCCCGCCTCGTCAGGCTCATCAGGTCGTACCGGCGGGCAGGATGCGCACCGCACCGGGCGTGAACGACCGGACGCCGATGCTCACCGGCAGGCCGATGAAGCGGTGATTCAGGTAGCTGAACACCGCGGTCAGGGCGAGGAGAAGGGCGAAGATGTTGAGGAGTTCCATGAGTCGAGGGCAGCTCCGGCCGCGCAGGAGGCCCATCATACATGGCTGAAAAAGAAAGCGCCCCAGGGCCGATCCACCCTGGGGCGACGCATTTGGAAGGCCAGTGCCGTACCCGTCGGCCAGTAGAGGCACCCCCGCAACAAGGGGCCTGAGGTGGCGGGCCACTTAGCCTCACGGGCTCGATTGCGAGCCCACCGGGCTTCCGTGACACAGCCGGGATCGCGGCCATCACCAAGATACCACGTTCCCCGGCAGGGTCAAGCCGTTATTGACGTGCCGTCGCGCCTGCCTGGAATCTCCTGGCGGGCACACAAAATCGCGTTCTCTGGACTTCCATGACGGCCGGACCCAGATTCTTCCCACTGGGTTCGGTTGGCCGGGGGGGGTGACCAGATCACGACAGAGGTCGTGACGGAGTGCACCTCATGAACGATCAGAATCTCACGGAGTTCAGCGGCGTCGTCGGCAGGGTCCTGCGTAGTTCGTTCTCCTGGCGCACTCTGGCCACCGGCGCAGCCCTCGGCTTCCTCCTGCTGGTCCTCTCATTTGTACTGGGGGTGGCGGGCGCGCCCAACGCCGGTGTCTTCGTGGTGCAGATCCTCATGGCCGTGGCCATGGCCCGGTTCGCGCTCAACGGCCTGCACGGCGAGTGGGACGGCACCGTCTTCTCCGCCTCCGGCGGCTCCTGGTCTCAGGTATTCTCGGTGGCAGGACGATTCCTGCTGGCTACCCTGGCCTGGCTGGTGCCGGTATTCTTCCTGGGTCTGAGCTCCATGGTGCCCGCGCAGGTGCTGATGAGCGGCCCATCTGCCGGCCCCGGCATGGGAGCCAGCCTGCTGGCGTTCGCAGCCTACCTGTTTCTCTCCACCCTGACACCGCCCCTTTTTCTCATCGCGGCCGTCTCCGCCGAGAACCTCGGCGAGTTCTTCTCGGCGGCTCACTGGAAGCGACTGTTCACCGGGAGGAGCTCCGATCTGTTCATGGTCTACGCCGCCTACTCGGGCGCGCTGGCCATGACCTTCATCCTGGCCGTGCCCGTGGTCCTCGGCGCCTTGGCGCTGGCGTGGCAGCTGGCACTGCTGGTGGGGGGCATCGCCCTGGCGTTCGTGTTCGGATTGATGGTCTGCCTCATGGGACGTCTGTGCGGCTTCTTCGCGTTCGGGAATGCCGATAGCGCTCCCGCCCCGGCGGCAGCACCTGCAGGCCCGGGGACGGCCACTGCCATGGGTCGGGTGGCGGCAGCCGGTGGTTCACTCGCCGCCGGCGTGACGGCATCGACGGTCTCGCCGGTGCAGGCAGTGCTGGGCGGCGGCCAGCCGGGCCTCACCGGAGGCCCACCGGTCCTCACGGATACACGCGAACCCCTGGCGGAGGCCTCGAGAAAGTTCACCTCGGATCCCGACGGTGCCATCGCGGTGCTCGAGGACGCCAACGAACGCTACGCGCCACACCCGCAGATCCTGCACGCCCTGTGCATGCTCACCCACAAGGCGGGAAGGAACGACGACGCGGCGAAGTACGCCCGGACGGCGCTCCCCCTCTGCCTGGACCGCGGGGCTCTCCCACTGGCAGCAGAGATCTTCCGGACCCTGTGGGAAGTTCGGGGCAGCCTGGAGCTGAAGCGCGATCACAAGCTGCAGATCGCGGCAGTATTCCTGCGCTCGGACGAGCTGGCCTACGCCGCCAACACCTTCGCCCTGGTGCTGCAGGACGATGCCAACGACGCCCGTGCCATCAAGGGTGTCATGCAGGTGGCGGAAAAGTTCCTCAAGGTGCGCAACCAGCCCGTCGATGCCGAGAAGCTCTACACCTACCTCCTGGAGGTGGCTCCCGACTCACCTCTGGCGGAGTACGTCCAGCAGGGGCTGGACAGCGCCAGGAAGATGGCCACGCAGGCCCAGACCGCCTGAGGCTGCCCCGGGGCTCGCCCCTCTTTGCTCCACCCTGTCGCTTGGGAGAGAATGGCCTGCCGATTCCAGGGACAGGCGGAACTTCCCGCCGGTCCGGCGAGCCGACAGGAAGGGGCGCAGCGACATGCGCTGGAACCTCATCTCCGTGCGGTGGGCGGGCGTGGCCGTGTTGCTGGTCCTGCTGGCCCTGGCACCTGCCGGCGCACAGCACACCATCATCCACGCCGGTCGGCTTGTGGACGTGGCCACCGGTACGGTGACGTCGAACGTCGATATCCTCGTCCTGGGGAATCTCATCGAGAAGGTGGGACCGGACCTCGACGTGCCTGACGGTGCGCGGGAGATCGACCTGCGCCACCGCACCGTGCTGCCGGGGCTCATCGACTCGCATGCCCACATCTGCTTGCAGCCCGAGGACTCTGTGCGCTCCCCCGTCCTGTACAAGACCCATCCATACCGCACGCTGGAGGCCATGAGGGCGGCACGACTCGACCTGCTGGCAGGGTTTACCACGCTGCGTGACCTGGACAACGAGGGCGCCGACATGGCGGACATCGCCGTCCGGGATGCCATCCGCGCAGGAATGTACCCGGGGCCGCGGTTGTTCGTCTCCGGCTGGGCGCTGACCATCACCGCGGGCCACATGAACCTCACCGGTCTGCGTCCCGCGGTGGACCGCAAGCTGGACCAGCTGGCGATTCTCGTGGATGACCGGGACGCCATGGTGGCCGCCATCCGCGACCAGGTGAAGGACGGCGTCGACTTCATCAAGATCTACGCCACCGGGACCATGCGCCACATTGATCGCGACACCCTGGAGCCCCTGTCCCAGCTCAGTATCGAGGAGGTGGAGCTGATGGTCAGAGAGGCGGCCCGCTGGCGCATGGACGTGGCCGCCCACGCCTACGGCGGCGACGGCGCCTACAACGCCGTGGCCGGCGGGGTGCGCTCCATCGAGCACGGCATGTTCCTGGACGACCGGACCCTGGACCTGATGGTGGAGAAGGGAACCTTCTGGTCGCCCACCATGACGGTCTACCTGCCGGACGAGGGCGCTGATGCGGAGGAGACGGAGTTTCGCAATCGCGTGGTGCAGCGCCACCGGGACACCTTCCGGCGTGCCATGGCGAAGAACGTCAAGATCGCCTTCGGCACCGACGTGGGCTCCCTGCCCCACGGCGAGGGATGGCAGGAGCTGCAACGCATGGCGGACTACGGCATGGCCCCCATGGACATCCTGCGCTCCGCCACGCTGGTGGGCGCGGAGCTACTGCGCAGGGAGGACGAGCTGGGCCGCATTGCCGCCGGCTACCGCGCCGATCTCATCGCGGTGGCGGGCAAGCCCGACCAGGACACCGCGGCGCTGCGCCACGTGTCGTTCGTCATGGTGGACGGCCGCGTGGTCAAGCAGGATGGCTCCGCAGTACCGGACTAGAGGCCCGGCCGAGACCGCGGGCGCGAGCCGGCCATGACGGCAGGCATCCTACCATCAGTCCTGGAGTTTGCGGAAATGGGCTTGCCCGCTCCCAACCGGTGGGCTACGATGGCGCTCCGGCCGCCGAGGAAGTCACGGAGAGAAAGCCCGGGCTCGGCTCGAATCGAGGAAGACCATGTCGAAGGAAACCGAACCGTACGTTCCGGCATCCCAGAACCTGCCCGAGTTCACCCTGCTGGCCATCGGGCTGGGGATCAGCCTGAGCGTGGTGATGTGCATGGCCAACATCTACGTCGGCCTGTACGCGGGCATGACCGTGAGCGCCGCCATCCCGGCATCGGTGATCTCCATGGGCATACTGCGGGGGCTCCTCAAGCGCGGCACCATCCTCGAGAACAACATCGTGCACACCATTGCCAGCTCCGGGGAAAGCCTGGCGGCAGGCATCATCTTCACCGTGCCGGCGCTGGTCCTGCTGGGAATCTGGACCAAGTTCAATTACCTGGAGACGACTCTTATCGCCATGGCCGGCGGCTTGATGGGCGTTGTCATGATGATCCCCCTACGCAAGCCGATGATCATCGATCAAAAAGAGCTGCGCTTCCCGGAGGGTGTCGCCTGCGCCGAGGTGTTGAAGGCCGGCGACCGGGGGGGAGCCGATATGCTCGGCATCTTCACGGCCCTGGGCATCGGGGCGGCGTTCAAGGTCATGGCGACGGTGCTCGGAGTGTTCAAGGGATCGGTGGAAGGGGCGGTGCGCGTGGGCCGCACTGGCCTCTACGCCGGCACGGACATCTCCCCGATGCTGATGGCCGTGGGGTTCATCGTCGGGTGGGAAGTCGCGCTGCTGATCTTCCTCGGCGGCGCCATCTCGTACCTGGGCGCCATCCCCATCCTGGCATGGGGCCTCGACTTCTCCGGCGGAGTCACGGATGTGATCGGCAACGTCTGGGATACCCGGATCCGTTTCTTCGGCATCGGCGCCATGGTGGTGGCCGGGATCTACTCCATCATCAAGATCGCCGGCAGCATGGGATCCGCTATCCGCACCGCGGTGCGTGGACTGCGAGGACTCGAGGATACGGTCTCGCTGCCGCGCACGGAGCAGAGCATCACCGGCAAGGCGTTGTTCGGCTTGATGGCGTTGAGCCTGGCGCTCAGTGGCACGGTTTACTTCGTGATGACCGGAGCGGTGGCGCACACGCTCCTGACGACCGTGCTCATGTTCGTGCTTGCCTTCTTCTTCGTCGCGGTGGCGAGCTATATCGTGGGCCTGGTAGGGAGTTCCAACAGTCCGGTCTCCGGCATGACCATCTGCACCGTCCTGATCACCGCCGGACTGTTCCTCATGCTGGGCTACACGGGAACGGCAGGCATGCTGGCCACCCTCGGTGTTGCCGGGGTGGTCTGCTGTGCCGCTTGCACGGCGGGCGACATCTGCCAGGACCTCAAGATCGGCCAGATCGTCGGCGCGACACCGCGCCGTCTGCAGACCGGCGAGGTTCTGGGCGCACTCGTCCCTGCGTTCATCATTGCCCCCACCATGACCTGGCTACAGCAGGCCTACGGGATTGGTGAACCGGTGAGCGAGAACCTTCCCGCGTTGAAAGCACCGCAGGCCGTCATGTTCGAGAAGCTGGTCGGCGGTCTGTTCGGCCAAGGAGAGCCGGTCCCGTGGAACCTGGTGGGCTGGGGCGCCGCCGTCGGCATTGTGGCGATCCTCGTCGATGTGATGGTCCTGCAACCACGCAAGACGAAGTTCCGTTTGCACGCCATGCCGTTGGCCGTGGGGATGTACTTGCCATGGACGGTCACCTTTCCGATCATGATCGGTGGCGCGGTGTTCAAGTTCGTGGACAGCCGCTCCCGGGCTCGGGGTGATTCCGACGAGACGCGTCAGAGCGTGGTCCACCGCGGGCTCCTGTTCTCCTCGGGACTGGTGGCCGGTGAGGCGATCATGGGCATTGTCATCGCCATCCTGATCGTCGCGGGCCTGAACCTGCCGCTGTTGACGGGCTGGCTGCAGACGGGCTGGATGGTGAACACCGTGTCGCTGCTGGGCTTCTCAGGCGTCATCCTGTTGCTGGTGCGAAAAGCGCTGAAGTAACGGCGGAAGCAGGAGCAGGGCTTGCCCAAGGGCCCGCTGCCGTGGGCTCAGCAAACCCTGTCGCATCGAACTCTGTGGGGCGAAACCCAGGCGAAAGCTTGCCTGACCGCCCGGGAACCCGTGGGAGGGTAGAACGAAGGAAACAGTAGGAGGACACGATGAGTTCCGGACGTTCCCGAAGATGAGGTTCCGCCTGCTTCTCCTGCTGCTCTCCGGCCTTGCGCTGGCCCTGCTTGCCGTGGCCGGCACGGCGCCAAGCTCCGCGCCGGCGCCCGTGCAGTTCTCCTTTCAATGGATGTACATCGAGGGCGGCGTGGGCAGCATGGGGTTCACCATGGACGACATGGTGCTGGAATGGGACGAGACCCACTCGGTGGACCAGTCGGCGTCCAACTCGTGTGCCGGCGTGCCTCAACGCCCGAACGAGCCGGGGAGCTGCTCGGGAGGGGCCACTCCCGGGATGGCGTGTGTCACCGGTGCGACGGGGGGCTGCGCCGGAGGGGGAATCTGCCTCGGCCTTGCTCACCAGTGCGCCACCGTAGCTGCAGACCGGATGTTCCTGTTCGATTGCGACACCACAATCGCCGTGACAGTCCAGGACGTGACGGCGAATGCCGATCCCGGCGCCATCGAGACGGTAACGGTCAATGTCCGCAGCGAAGGAGAACCTCTGGGAGAGATGTTCGTTCTTCAGGAAACCGGACCCGACAGCGGAGTCTTCCAGGGGTTCGTCGCGATCTCCTCGTTCAGCAATCCCGAGGGAGTGGTGTTCGTCGACTCGTCGGTGTCCGGAAACCTGGTGGTGTCGTATCGCGACCCGGATTGCGACCTGGACGGACCTGCCGACGAAGAAGGGGGCGTGGGCCAGCTGGGTGAGAATGATTTCCTGGACGTGGACGGCGATGGCATCCCCAACCTGGGATTGGATGGGGAGGTGGGATCCCGGATGGATCCCTACTTCGACGACGACAACTGTTTCGACCCGGAGACCCTGGTGGATGTCGCCAACCCGGGCCAGGAAGACTTTGACAGCTTCTGCGTGGACGATG
>SMYD01000018.1 GCA_004356015.1 Acidobacteriota bacterium
CATGGCCATCGGCCACGCCGAGACTCGAGATGTCCAGCAGCAGGTAGTACGAGCCCTGGGGCCTGAAGGGCGTCAGGCCGGCCGCCAGGCAGGCGTCCCAGGTCATCTCCAGCTTGCGGGTGTAGTCGCGCTTGAGATCGTCGTAGTAACTCGCCGGCAGGTCGAACGCCGCCACCACACCATGCTGCAAGGGAGTCGGAGCGCAGATGGAGAGCAGATCGTTGAGCACACCGATCTTGGCCATCCAGGCAACCGGGCCCACGGTGTAGCCCAGTCGCCAGCCTGTCATATTGTAGGTCTTGGAAAAGCCCGACAGGGTGATGGTCTGCTCAGCCATGTCCGGCAGGGACGCCATGCTGATGTGCTCGTGGCCCTCGTAGGTGATGTACTCGTAGATCTCGTCGGTGAGAGCCAGGGCGCCGTACTCACGGCAGAGCTCGCCGATGAGGGTCAGCTCGGCCCGGCTGAACACCTTGCCCGACGGGTTGGAGGGGGTGTTCACCAGCACCATGCGGGTGCGCGCAGAAAAGGCGCTGCGCAGGTCGGCTTCGGCGAAGCTCCAGTCGGGCGGATGGGTGGAAACGAAGCGCATCTTTGCGCCCACCAGCTTGAGAATGTTGACGTGGTAGCCGTAGAACGGCTCGAACAGAATCACCTCGTCGCCAGGATTGATGGCGGCCATGCAGGCGGCCACAAAGCCACCGGTGGAACCCACGGTCACCACCACCTGGGTCTCCGGGTCGCAGGCCACCCCGTTGAAGTCGCGCATCTTGTCGGCGATGCGCCGGCGCAGGGGAACGATCCCTTCCAGGCGCGAGTAGATGCTGTGATCGGCCTCGATGGCGGCCACCGCGGCATCCTTGATGATATCGGGCACCGGCTGATCGCAGATCCCCTGGCCCAGGTTGATGCCGCCCACGCGCGCGCATTCAACGGACATACGGCGGATGTCGGACTGGGCCAGATCACTGATGCGATCGGCGAAGGGAACGTCGCGTGAGTCGCTCATTGCCGCTCTTTCAGGGCCACGAGGATGGCGGCACAGAACGCCGGGATATCGTCGGGCTTGCGCGAGGTGATGAGGTTGCCGTCCACCACGACTTCCTGGTCGAGATATTCGGCACCGGCGTTGACCATGTCGTCCCGGATGGCTTCATAACAGGTGATGCGGCGGCCTCGGGTGACGCCTGCCGAGGCCAGCACCCAGCCGGCGTGGCAGATGGCGGCGACCACGCTGTCCTTTTCGTACAGGGCCTGCACCAGCTTGAGGACACCGTCATCCATGCGCAGGCGATCCGGCGCCCAGCCGCCGGGGATGACCACGCCGGCCAGATCCGCCGGGTCGGCGTCGGCGGCAGCCTGCGTGGCCACGGCAGGATAGCCGCACTTGGACATGTAGGTGCCCGGCGCGGGCGCCAGGATCACCGTCTCGTATCCCTCTTCTCTGAGGCGGTAGAGAGGCACCCAGAGTTCCATCTCCTGGTAGCCGTTCTCGGCCAGGATGGCTACCTTCACTTTCGCAGTCATGGTTTCCTCTTTCGGTTGGCGGCTGATGAGGTGCCTATGTTAAACCTGACTGAAGATGGCGTCCATGAACCTCACCCCGGATGAGCAGGAGCTGCTGCTGGCACTGGCCCGCGAAGGCCTGCGTGGCGACCCGAGAGACTCCGACTTGCCGCCTGCCCTGCAGCGCCCTGCCGGGGCGTTCGTGACCTTGCACAGTGGCGGGAAGCTGCGGGGATGCATCGGTTCCCTGTCGCCTGAGACGCCCCTGGCACGGCTGGTGGCGGATCTCGCCTTCGCGGCGACCACTCGCGACCCGCGCTCTCCGCCCGTGACAGCCGCGGAGGTGGACGGGCTGCATATCGAGATCTCCGTACTCGGCGCGCCGGTGCCGATCGAGCACGTCTCCCAGGTCGAGGTGGGTCGCCATGGGCTGATCATCTCGCGGGGCGCATCACGGGGTCTGCTGCTGCCCCAGGTGGCCACCGAGCAGGGCTGGGATGCTGAGGCCTTCGTCTCCCACACCTGCCTCAAGGCCGGCCTGCCCGGGGATGCCTGGCGTGACTGGGACGTCGGGGATGACCCCGAATTAAGGGTGGAAGCGTTTACCGCCCAGGTTTTCGGGGAGGACCCGGCCGGCTGAACAGCCAGGTCAGCGGCCCGCCGGCGAACAGCACGGCACAGATCAACCAGAAGACAGGCGCCACGCCGTAGCGGTCGGCAATAAAACCGGTGACCGGCAGCAGGGCCGAGATGGCCAGTGTGCGCGCCATGCTCTCCAGCGACAGGGACGCCGCCCGTTGCGGTTTGTCCATGACCTCGTTGAAGGCGCTCACAAAGAGAGGCCGTCTGACGTTCTGCAACCCGGTCAGGATCATGAAGAGAACGATGCCGGTGATCAACTCCCGGTTGCGGGCGGCAAGCCCCATGCCTGCGGCAGTGACCATCACGGCAAGATATATCCAGCGCCGGGCGCCAGGAACTCTCTCGGCGCGGCCGCTCAGAAGAGCGCCGGTGGCTCCCACCAGGTTGCTGGCAAACTCAGCACTGCCAATCCAGATGGCGCCCAGGCCCAGAACCGGGATACCCAGCGCCGACAGGCCCTGCTGCAGAACAGGCTGCACGTAGTACTTGAGAATCATCTTGACCTGACTCTCGAAGGCGGCCGATTCAAGAAGCAGTGGCTTCAGGCCGGGACGAGCCACCAGGGCGCTGGCATTCCAGGTGCGTCCGGTCCTCTCCCCATCCAACCAGCGCGGGTAACTCAGCATGAGGAGGAAACCGGCCAGCGCCGGTGCAGCCGAGAGCCAGAAGAGCAGGGAGTAGTCACGGCTGTAGAACAGAAAGAGGCCGCCGCCCAGGGCCGACACGGCGGCCGCGGTCTTGGAGAAGGCCCGGGCCAGGCCGATGACCCGGGTCGCGCGGCCTATCTCATTCCGCGAGTCAAGATAGTCGAGGATGATCGCCTTGTGGCTGCCCGTGCGCAGGGCCTCGGCCAGGGCGTAAAGAACCACCGCAACGAACAGGACGCCACTCTGCCCTGGACCCAGGCGGGCCATGGTGACGGCACTGGCGGCGTAGAAGAGAAAGCAGAGAGCCAGGGAGCGGCGGCGTCCCCACCTGTCCGCCGCCATCCCCAGGGGGAACTCCAGCACGCCGACAACGAGGTGCTGGGCACCGAGGGCACTGCCGATGGTCACGAAGCTGTAGCCGGAGTGGAGCAGAAACAGGACCAGAAACGGATCCGCGAAGCGCAGGTTCTTCAGGACAGAATAGAGGCAGAAGCGACTGATCATGGATTCTGACACGGCCCTTGCCGTTTCAGCCTACCAGAATGACATCAAGGTCCTCCCCATCATGCCGGCCGGCAAAAGAAAAGGGCCACGGTTGCCCGTGGCCCTTTTCCCCTCTGGAACCGCTTGAAGTCTCAATCGAGAAGCTGAATCTGGTCCCCTGGGTAGATCTCACGCCAGGAATACATCACCTTGGCAGTTGCGGTGTCGTCGTTCATGGCCAGGATGATCACCTCGCCCAGCATCTTGCGGGGGATCTCCTCTCCCTTGTGCAGCTTGCGCATGTCCAGGGCGGCGATGCTGGAATTATTCTTCCAGCGGATTCGGGTCAGCCCGGCCTCGTTGGGCTTCTGGTAGGTCACATCGTCCCGGTAGACCATCAGGTAGTCACCGACATCGACGCCGTCGGCCTGTCCCAGATCGAGGTAGACGATGTCGCCCTCGCCCACGACCAGCTTTTCGGGGCCGAGATAAACCACGTGGCCGGTGACGTTGCCGTTGTCTTCCACGCCATAACGCTCAAGACCGGTGTCCCTGCGCTTGGGCGAGGTCAGTTCACTGTAGGTGATGAGGTCGTAACCGACATGCACATCACCGCAGCCGTCCACGATTTCAATGGTCGCCGTATTGGCCTGGACGACTATCACCTGGGCCACAGCCATCTTGCGCACGTAGTACCCGACCTTCTTGCCCGTGACCGGGTGTTTCACCTTGTTCTCCTGGTGCACCACGTAGAACTTGTCACCGGCTTTCACGCCGTCTTCAATGCCTCTGTTCATGTACATGATGTCGCCGGCGGCCTGAGCCTCCTTGTGCTCTTCCTCGGCCGCGTAGATGAACATCTCGCTCTGCCATTCTTTCGGCAGAATGTAGCCGGAGCACATCATGTCCGAGTGGTCCGCCGCTGCATCAGGGTCCATCTTGTAACCCCTCATACCGCTGGGCTGGCCACTGGGATCGGGCTGCGGCATCAGGGCCATGCCACGGGCCTCATCGTCAGAATCGTTTTCGTCATCCGTCCCGAAGTCCTCCGACGGGTCCACATCCGGCGGCATGGTTTCTTCTGCGATCACAGTCACCTCTCCGGGAATGATCAGGGGATCACCCGGGTAGATCCAGTGCGAGTCCAGAACGTACCGGTTGAGATCCCAGATCTGGGGCCACAGATAAGGATCGTTCAGATCCCGCTGGGCAAGATCCCAGAGGTTGTCCCCCTTGACGATCACATACACTTCGGCCCCATCGGTCGGAACGGGCGGGTCCCAGGGGGTCCAGTGATCTCCCACCTTCTTCAGGTTGGTGGGAGGCTTGGTGGGTGTGGCGGCATCGGTAGTGGTCGCAAAGGCCGCCATGGGAAGGGCCAGCGCCAGTGCGACGCCCAGACTGGCTTTCATCATCCGGTTTTCTCCTCTTCGAGGCACACTCAGCGCATTCCATTCACAATCACAGAAGTGAATATAGGCGCGCCTCAAGCGGAGTCAAACAACGATGGGAAACCGCTCCAGGAACCGGACCGGGAGGCCCAACAGATTGAAACAGAAGGGGTTAGGACGACAGATCGGTCAGGCGCGTCTGCGCCCGGCGAGCGGCTCCCGACTGCGGAAAATCGCGCAGCAACTCCTGCCAGGTCTGGCGAGCTTCATTTTCACGCCCCATACGGGAGAGCATGTCGCCACTTTTCAGGAGGGCATCGGGGACCTTGTCCCCGAACGGGAAGGAGGCAACCACCCGCTGGTACTCCGCCAGGGCAGTCTCGTCATCGCCCTGGGCCGCGGCGCATTGCCCCAGCCAGTACTGGGCACTGTCGGCCAGGTCGTCACCGGGATTGGCGGCCAGAAAGGAAGCAAAGTCGCGGCGGGCGGCCACATAGTCGCCCTGGCTGTATTTCGAGTAACCCGAGTGAAAAAGTTCGAGGTCGGGCTGAGCCTGGACAGGCGACGCCGTGACCGGTGGCGCCACGGCCGGTGCTGAGGGCAGGAAAAACGGTGCGGGAGCACGATTCGGGACGGGAAGGCGCTCGTCGTGGCCGAAGACGCTCTCGAGACCGCTATCGGCGGCCGGTTCCAGGGCCTGGTCCGGCTGCTGCCTCTTCTGTTCCCTCTCCTGCGCCTTCTGTTCCTGGCGGCGAAGGCGGGCCATTTCCTCCTGGACGAGGACTTCGGCCATGCGTTGTGACGACCGGCGTATCTGCTCGCTCTCCTGCTGCTGGCGGCGGGCCTGCGCGTCCGCTTCACGATCAGCACGGGAGATGCGTGCCAGGGTCAGGGATGGCGCCGCGGACAGGGCGGCAAGGGCCAGCGCCACCGTGAATGCCGGGATGACTTTCATCGTGCCGCGACCTCCGTATGCTCCAGTTTGCCCAGGAGCGGTCCAAGCTCTTGATCCAGGTTCACATTGGAACCGAGCAGGACGGCTTCGACAATCCCGGCGGGGTTCACCACGATGGTGGTGGGCGTGGTACGCACCTTGTATCCCTTGAAGATTCGAAACCCGGTGTCATCCACCGTGGGCCAGTCGATGCCGTTGGCCTTGATGAATGCGGCGGTTCGCTGCCGGATGCCATCATCCCGTACCTTCACGATACCGATGATATCCAGTGAGTCGCGGTGCTTCTTGTAATAATTGTTGAGGACAGGCAACTCGACCTTGCAATGACTGCAGTCCGGCGACCAGAAGACCAGGAGGGTGTACTGGCCGTCTTTGACGTGATCCGAGAACCGGAGGCTCTCACCCTCGGGCACCTTGCTGAGATTGAAATCGATGAACGGAGTATCGATCATCTCGGTGACCGGGTGGTGACGCGGCAACGGGGTGATGGTCGGAGCACCACCGCCAGCGAGGGCTGTGGCCAGGTATTTTTTCAGGGTGATGTCGCCCATGACCTTGTGCTGGAGATTGTAAGCGCCCAGCATGCGCACGATACGACCGCTGTCCACGATGGTGCTGTGCGGCACCGAGGCGGCCCGCACGGTCTGCTGCACCCTGTAGTTCACATCCCAGATGCAGGGGATATCCAGGCTCATGGCCTGCAGGCGGTCAGCGACTTCAGAGGCCGTTTTGCCGCGGGGGGGGACGACGCCGATGAGGGCCAGGCCATCCTGGCCGGCCGCCCACGCGGCAACATCCTGAAGAATCTCCTCCGAATTGGAATCTCCAACCATCCAGTAGAACAGGACAACCACCTTGCCCGCCATGGCGTCATCAAGATTGAAGGGTGACAGGTGGGACTCACCGGCGGCGGGAGTGGCGTTGATGGCCTTCAGGTCGGTCATGGAGGGGAAGGGCGTGCCTGCCCGGACCGGCTGGACCGGCGGCCGCTGGGCAGTCTGCCCCAGGCTGAGAGAAAGAGGCAGGATCAGGATCGACAGAAAAGCCGTCAGGGCAAAGACCCGCCACCGCATACTTGCCGTCTTCATCATCTGCTGATTATTACCATACCCGTCTCCAGGGGGCCAATCCGGGGCGGGTTTGACACCCCGCGGGAAGCCTCCCTAGACTCGCCGCATGTCCCGATCTCGCAAGGTCTTGTACGGAATCATCATGGCTCTCCTGGTCTTTGCCGGCCTGGAGGGGGGGCTGCGCCTGGCTGGCTTCCGTTACCTGCGAGTGACCACCGACATGGAGTTCAATTACCCGCGACCGGGGTTTATCAAGGCTTTTTTCGAGATCGACCCGGAACTTCTCTACCGGATCCGGCCCACGGTCAAACAGCGCTATGTGGACCTCACCTGGCAGCCTCGCTTCGATCTCAAGATAAGGGATGCCCGCACCTTCACGGCCAAGCCAGCCGGGACCGTGCGCATCATCACCCTGGGAGATTCCTCCACCTACGGGGTCAACACCCCTCGTCCCTGGCCGCGGCGTCTCCAGGAGATCCTGGAGCGTAAGATCGGGCCGGGACGCTTCCAGGTGATCAATCTGGGGGTCCCCGGATATACCATTTTCCAGGGACGCCGCGTGCTGCAGACGCGCGGGCGGCGGCTGGAGCCCGATGTCGTGGTGATCGGGTTCGGCTGGAACGATCATCTTCTGGCCCTGGGCCACAGCGACGCGGATCAGAAGGTCGGGGGCGCCACGGTGGTCTCGCTGCGCAACCTGCTGGCGCGAAGCCGCGCCTACCAGGGGTTGTCCTGGGTGGTGGCCGGCCTGCGAGGCGCCGCGGCAACCCGGGTGGAGCCGGGGGGAGAGGGTGACCGTCCGGTCGAGCCCCTGCGCCGGGTGGGGACCACCGCTTATGGTGAGGAGCTTGAGAAACTGGTTCGCCTGACGCGCGAACTGGGCGCCGAGCCACTTTTCTTCACCTATCCCATCGCCTTTCAGGTCCTGGCTGACGAAGGCCTGGACCCGCCCGATTGGGTGGCCCTGACCCATACCGGGCGCGGCGACAGCCTTGGCAACTTGATCCGCCTGCATGGCCGCTACAACGACGTGGTGCGCGCCACCGGGCGCAAACTGGGCGTGCCTGTGATCGACCTGGACGCCCTCTTCGCCACCCTGGATCGGCACGAACTCTTCGACGCGCCCGGCGGGGATCTGATCCATCCCGCGGACACCGGCTACGACCTCATGGCGGCCACTATCTACGAGGCGCTGGCCGCGGTTTCGGGACGATAGAACGACATTCCGGTACCACCCCACACTCTCCTGTCCACCAGGGTCAGAAGGCCGGCGGCCTCCGGCGGGGCCTCCCCGGCGGCGTGCTCCACCACGATCACGGCGCCGGGCGTCAGCAGGGGCGGGGCCAGGGTGGCGAGAGTCACCGCCAGGCCCCGACCGTCATCGTACGGAGGGTCCATGAAGACCAGCCCGAAGTCCCGGCCGCTGGCGCCCACCGGCGCCCGGGCCAGGAACGCCTGAACCGACTGCCGGCGCACCACCCCGCGATCGACGACGCCGCAATGCTCCAGGTTGGCCCGGATCGTGGCAGCCGCTTTCCCGTCAACCTCCACGAAGGTGACCTGGAGGGCACCCCGCGAGATGGCCTCCAGGCCCAGCGCGCCGGTGCCGGCGTAGAGGTCCAGGACGCGGGTGGAGGATGCCATGGTCCGGTGGTAGCGGGAAGCCAGGATGGAAAACACGGCTTCCCGGACCTTGTCACTGGTGGGGCGAATGGTCCGGCCGGCCACCGGCAGCAGGCGGCGGCCGCGCAGGTCGCCGGCGATGATACGCATGGCGGGCCGGGCGGAGCCGCTCAGGGCGACTTGCCCGGCGGGTTCAGCGGCTGCTCCGTAGCCAGCACGATGCCGGGAACGCGGGCCCGCCGCGCGGCGTCCATGACCTGCACCACGGTCTCGTAGTCCACCTGGCCATCACCGTAGATCGTCAGGGCCTTCTTCGGTGAAGCTTTCACCGCCGCGGCCAGGCGATCGCGCAGGTCGTCCAGGCTGACCAGTTCGCCCTGGAAGCGGATGCCGCCGTCTCTGGCCACGCGCACACTCATCTCCTGCTGAATCGCTTCGCTCTGGCCGCTGGCTGCTTCCGGCAACTCGAGGGGAATGCCGGTGTCGGTCAGAAACGTCGTGGTCACGACAAAAAAGATCAGGAGCTGGAAGACCACGTCGATGAGGGGCGAGACATCGATACGCGCATCGGCCTGCTTGGGCAGCGGAAACGGCATGGCCGGCTCAGCCCTCCGCCGGCGCAGTGGTGGCGCCGGAACGGGTCACCGGTGTGCCGTCGGGCAGAAAGAGGCGGTTGAGAAGGGAGAGCACCCGGCTCTCGATATCCAGGATGATGTCCTCGGCCCGCTTGCTGAAGACGTTGTACATGACCAGGCTGGGGATGGCCACCATGAGGCCGAAGGCCGTGGTGATCAGGGCAACGGAAATCCCACCGGAGAGGGATGACGCCTGTCCCGGGCCCTGTTCCGCCACGATCTTGAAGACCTGGATCATGCCCAGAACGGTGCCCAGAAGACCCAGCAGGGGCGCCACCGCGGCGATGGTATTGAGGGCTGCCAGGTAGCGGCTGACCCTGGGGATTTCCCGCCGTCCCGCCGCCTCGATGGCCTCACGGGTGACCTCCCGGCCGAAATGGTACGAATCCAGGGCGGCCAGGATGATGTTGGGAAAGACTCCGGGCCGCTCACGGCAGGCACCCATGGCCCGATCGATGGCTCCTGATTCCACCAGCGTCTCGATGCGCGTGGTGACCACGGGCGGCATGAAGCGATTGTGGCGCAGGTTGACCATGCGATCGATGATGATGGCAACGGCGGCGAGGGAACAGATCAGCAGGGGCCACATGATCCACCCGCCCTGTTGGAACAGTACCAGCAGGCTCAACGGCTTCCTCCGGTCTCGGGGTTTGAAGGCGGTGAGGATACCGCCCGCTGTTCGGGAGTGTCAACGCAACTGGCGCCGTAACCCTTCCTGGTGCTCATTCCGGCGGCTCCACATTGTAGTAGAAACCGGCCCGGATCGACATCACGGCATCGGGGTAATCGTCGGGCAAGGGGGGCAGATGGACATTTCTGAGCGTCTTCTGGACCGAGCGGTCCAGTTCCACGGTGCCGGAGGGGTGGATGAGATCGAGATCGATGACCGAGCCTTCACGGGTGACCAGGAAGACGATGCCGGTGACGCCGCGCGTGCTGTTGATGCGCCGCGCAAAGGCGTTCTGCTTCATGGCGTCGGGAGCCAGAGGAGCACCCACGATCTCACGCCACAACCTTTCGTGCCACGAATTGATATTGATGTTCCATTCGGCCAGGACGCGCCTATGAAACTCGGCCAGCCAGGGGCCGAAGTCGGCTCCCTTGGAATCGAACGAGATGCTGCCGACCTTGACCGGATAGGCCGGGTTGGGGTTGTTGAACTGCCACTGGGTCGATTTGCCCGACTGCAGCCGCGGCGGCGTCCGTGAAGGTGGCGCCACTGCCTGCAGATCGGTGGGCAGCGGACGCGTGGTCATCCGGTCCAGGGCCTGGCTGAATTTCTTCTGCCGGGGATCCACCTGGCGCTCCTTCTCGGTCCCCCTGGCAGGTCCCTGCCCATCGTCCGCCACCGGCATCTCCTGAGCAGCGGAGGACTCGGATTCTCCGGCCTCGGGACTCTCCGGGGGCGTGTCCGGCTGGGGTTCCAGCGGTTGCGCCGCACCCGTCCGCGGCAGCCGATGGACAGGTGGGCTCGGCGGCGACGGCGGCGGAGCCTCCACTCCGGCGGCCACCTTCTCGGGAGTGTTCCCCTCCGAGGGCGGCAGCTTGCCCTCGGGTGTGGTCACCGAGGGTGTCGGGCCCGCCTCCTCCCGCGCTTTGTCCGAGAGGAACTCGGCATCGGGATTCTCGGGCACCACGTGGTCATCAGGGACGTCGATGAAGGTGAACCTCACCGGGGGCAGCTTGTCCTCGGGAGCCACCACCAGCACCGACGGCGCGGCGAAAACCCCGGGGAAGAGAGCCACAAGGAGAAGCAGCACGAGGTGCAGCACCAGGGCGATGAGGACGGCATGGCCAAGCCGGAAATAAGGCTGGTCCACGCGCCCCACGCCCGGCAGGACCGGGCTGGCGGAGGAGGCATTCACCTCTCAATTCTAGCGCAGGGCACAGAACCCGCCGGGCCGGGACGGCGGGCCTTCAGCGGGCCAGGATCCGCGCCGCGGCCTGATGAAAGCCCCGGCGCAGGGCCAGCATATGGGTGGTTCCCGGTCCCGGATGGATCCGGTTGGTGAGGAGGACACAGATGGTGGCATCGCCGGGGTCGATGAACAGGCTGGTCCCGGTGAATCCGGTATGGCCAAAGGTCCTGGATGAGAGGGCGGCCGCAGTGACGGCGTCGGCGCCCTGAGGCACCTGAAAGCCGATGGTGCGCAGATCTCCAAGGGGCGAGGTACGCGGCGTCACGAACAGGCCCAGTTCATCCAGGTCGAACAGCTCGGACCCCGGCAGGAACTGGCGCGCCAGGAAGGCGACGCCGGCGGCCGTGCCGAACAGTCCGGCGTGACCGGCCACACCGCCCAGCACAGCCGCATTCCGGTCATGAACCTCGCCCCGCACCACGCCCCGGCGCCAGCCGTCATATCCGGCCACGGCCTTGAAGCCGTACGTCCCGGCCACCAGCGCCCGTTCGATGCGGTCATCCGCCTCGGTGGGCGCCACCCGCCCGCGCCAGGCGAGCGGCGGCCGGAAGCGAACCGGATCAGCACCGGCCCCTGCGAGCCGCGAGAGAGGGCCGGTCACCCAGCGGCGGAAAAGACGGTCCAGGGGGGCCCGGGCCGCACGTTCCAGCAGGGCACCGGCCAGGAGGTAACCCAGGTCGGAATAGACCACGCCGGCATCCGGGAGCGGGCGCAGGGCGGCCACCCGGCGCAGGTACGCCGGCAGGTCCGAGCCATGCAGGTAGAGAGGCTCCCACGCCGGCAGGCGTGCCTCATGGGTGAGCAGAGTCAGGAGCGTCACCTGCTCCCAGGGCGAGCCGTGCAGTTCCTTGAGCCGCTCCCCTGCCGGTTCGTCCAGGCTCACCACATCTTCCCGGGCCAGCAGCACGGCCAGGGTGGCGGTGACCAGCGGCTTGGTCAGGGACGCCAGGTCGTAAACCGTGGATGCCAGCGCTTTGCGGCGGTGTGGCATCAGACTCGCCCAGCCCACGGCACCGGCGGAGATCGTCTCCTGGCCCCTGCAGACGAACCAGGAGGCACCAGGGATCACACGTTTCCGGGCCTGCTCCGCCAGGAAAACAGCGGGATTCCCGGCCTCAACGGCCATCCACCGGCCCTGTCATACGACCACTCCCCGCTCCGATTCGGTGATGAAACGGATCAACTCATCCACATGGGGAACGTCGCCCCATTCCTGCCTTGCCTGTGCCAGACCTTCCTGACGGCCCAGCTTGGAGCGGAAGATGGCGCGATAGGCGTTGCGCAGCGCCGTCAGAGTCTCCGCCGGCACACTGCGGCGCTTGAGGCCCAGGGTATTGATGCCATGACTCGTGGCGCGATTGCCCACGGTGAGGATGTAGGGCATGGCATCCTGGGTGATCACCGAATAGCCGCCCACGAACGCCTCCCTCCCCACGCGGCAGAACTGATGCACACCGCTGAAGGCGCCCACCATGGCCCTGTCCATGATGGTGACGTGCCCGGCCAGGGTGGCGGCGTTGGCCATGATGATGCCGTCCCCCAACTGGCAGTCATGGGCGATGTGGGCATAGGCCATGAGGAAGTTGTCGTTGCCGATACGGGTCACCCCGCCGCCGCCACCTGTGCCCACGTGCACCGTGCAGCTCTCACGGAACGTGTTGCCGGAACCGATCTCCAGGCGCGTGACCTCCCCTTTGAATTTCAGATCCTGGGGCTCGACGCCCACCGTCGCGAACGGGAAGAAGCGGTTGCCCGATCCTATGGTGGTCTCGCCGCTGAGGACCACATGGCTCATGAGGCGGCACCCGTCGCCCAGGCGCACGCCGGCGCCGATGGTGCAGAAGGGGCCGATCTGTACGTCCGCGCCCAGTTCCGCACCGTCCTCGATGACGACTGTTGGATGAATTCGGTCTGCCATCGCCCAATCTCAGCGATCGACAATGGCCGACATGATGTCCGCTTCGGCGACCGGGTTGCCATCCACGGTGGCCTCGCCATGCATGCGGCAGACCGTGGCCCGCCGGCGCTTCACGGTCAGGGTCATGGTCAGCACGTCGCCGGGCACCACCGGACGGCGGAACCTGGCACGATCGATACCGGTGAAGTAGACCAGTTTTTTATCCCGGTCAGGCATGGCACACAGCATGAGAACCGCGCCCACCTGGGCCATGGCTTCGACGATCAGGACTCCCGGCATGACCGGGTGGCCCGGGAAATGCCCCGGGAAGAACGGCTCATTGACGGTGACACACTTGATGCCCACCGCCCTGACATTCTCTTCGCATTCCACGATTCGATCCACCAGCAGGAACGGGTAACGGTGGGGAATGATCTTCAGGATCTGCTGGATATTGCTGACCCCTGGCCCGACATCAATCATCTTTGAATTCTCCATGACGGCGGCTGGCGGCCGCCAGGCGCTTCAGGTGCCCGGGCAGGCGGTTGAGGGCGGCCACGCCGCGCCGCCAGCGGCGAATGTCCACCGCCGGCACGCCGGCAACGGTCATACCCGGTGGCACATCCTTGGTGACGGCGGTCTTGGCGGCAACCCGAGCGCCATCACCGATGGTCACGTGACCCACGGCACCACTCTGACCGCCCATGATGACCCCGCGGCCCAGACTGGTGGATCCCGAGATCCCCACCTGGGAAACCAGCATGCTGCCCGCGCCCACCTGCACGTTATGCCCCACCATCACCAGGTTATCGATCTTGACCCCGTGGCTGATGACCGTATCACCCAGGGTGCCCCGATCCACGGTCACGTTGGCGCCGATCTCCACATCATCCTCGATGATGACACCGCCTATCTGGGGAACCTTCACCAGCCCTCCGGGGCCCCTGGCAAAACCAAAACCGTCGGCGCCCAGGATCGTGCCGGCGTGAACGAGAACCCGGTTGCCCAGGCGCACGCCGCTATAAGCCGTGACATGGGGGTGCAGGGTGACATCATCTCCCAGCTCGACACCGGCACCAAGCACAACATGGGCGTAGAGCCGCACGCGATGTCCCACGCGCACGCCATCACCCAGGATCACGCCGGGGCCGATGTCCGGATCATCGCCGATGAGGACGTCCCGCCCCCTCTCCGCTGCCGCGTGAATCCCGGCGGGTGGAGGGGGCGGCGGTGTGAACAGGGGCAGAGCCTTGGCCAGGGCCAGGTAGGGATCGTCCACCCGGATGACATCCCGGCCCGGCAGGTCCTCACCAGGCGCGGCCAGGATCGCCCCGGCCGCCGAAGATCTGGCGGCCCGGGCATAGCGGGGGTTGGCCAGGAATGAGAGATCCCCGGGGCCGGCGCTGGCCAGGGGGGCCACGGCTTCCACCCGGCGCTCAGGGTCACCCTCCACCGTACCGCCCACGAGAGCGGCAATCTCCGCCAGAGTCCGGCTCACGCCGGCAACCCGCTCAGTTCCCGTCGCCGCCGGCGGGCGGGTACTTTTCGTTGAAGAGGTCCACCACGGACTGGCTGATGTCCACCGCCGCCGCGGCGTAAACCACCTGGGTGTTGCTCTCGAAGATCAGGGAGAAATTCTGCTGATTCCCCACGGCTCGGATGATCTCCAGAAGCTTCCGATCCAGCTGGTTCTGGACGTCTTCCAGCTCGATGCGCAGGTTCGTGTTGGCTTCCTGCCTGGCCGAGTCCAGTTGCACCAGTTTCTGCTGTAGGTTCTTCTGCAGCAGGTTCTTGCGATCATCGGAGAGGGTGAATTCCCCCTCTTTGAGTTTCTGCTGGAGTTCGCGAATGCCCTCCTCCTTGATCTGGATCCCGGCCCGGAATTCTTCGCGCTTGTCGTTGAGAACTTTCTGCAGCCGCTGCCCCTCCGCCGTCTCGGCAAAGACCACCTTGGAGTCAAAAACCCCGACCTTGAGAGTCTCCTGGGCAGGAGCCAGCCCGGGCAGAACGAGGAACACGGCCAGGGCGGCCAGTGTCAGAATGCGTCTGCTCATAAGTACCTTTTCTCCCGACCGGCCGTGAAACCCCGGTAGGGTGGGAGGTCAAAATGGAAATCCAATGGAGAACTGGAAGGAGTTAATATCATCACCATCCCTTTCGTCCAGCACCCGCCCCCAGATCAGACGCATGGGCGCCTGGAAGATGGGCAGGTGGAAGCGGGCCTCCACACCGTAGGAGAAGCGCAGGTCGCTGAGGTCGAACCCGGTCACCTCGCCGAAGGACTGGCCGCTGTCGAAGAACATGACCAGGTCCAGAGGGTCCGAGACGCGCATGACGTATTCGGACTGGAGGAGGATGAACTTGTCACCCCCCACGTCGGAGAAGGGAATGCCGATGATATTGCCTTCGGTGTCGATGATGGGGTCGAGTCCGGCAATGGGACCCAGAGGTGACAGGCTGCGCGTCTGGAACACCCGGGGACCACGAACATCGCCGCCCAGGAAAAACCTCTCCGAGCGGGGGACCAGGGAGCCGTTGAGAGGTTCGATGATTCCCCCCTCGGCATGGAACGCCAGATGGCTCTTGCGCCAGATGGGCCGGAAGTAGACAAGGCTGAGGATGGGCTTGATGAAATCGTTGTCACCGCCCAGAAAGGACCCGGTGAGTTCCATACTGGCCCGCAGCCGCAACCCCTTGGTCGGACGAAAGGGATTGTTCACCGTATTGTAGGTGATCCTGGGAATGATACTGGAGTTGGTGGTCTTGTCGAAGGCACCGAAGGCGGTGCCGAATTGGAGGTCCAGTAAATCCCCGATATCGGCCAGGCTCAAGTCCTCAAACCCTTCGGGCAACCGGTTCACATCGAAGAAGAAGACGGCACCGCCGGCTTCATCGAAGCGCTGAAAACGGTAGGTTGTTGTCCATGAGGTGAAGTTCCCCAGACGCTGGCCGAACAGCAGGGTGAAGCCCCTGGAGTTGCGGCTGAAATCGGTGAACTCGATCTCCCGGGCAAAGATGGAACCGCCCACGGTGTTGCGGGTGCCCAGAAAGTACGGCTCGGTATACGAGATGTTGATCAACTGGCTGCGGCCGCCCACCTGCAGGGAACTCTGCAGGATGGCCCCCCTGCCCAGGAAGTTGCGGGTGGCGTAAGACCCCTGGAAGAAGGCGCCTTCCACCCCCGAGAAGCCGCCGCCCACCTGAATCTCGTTGCGCCCCTGCTCGGAGCCGGTGATCTTGGCATCCAGCGTGGATTCCCCGTGCACCGGCGTGATTTCCGGTTCCTCGGTCAGGGCCCAGTACCCGAGCTGGTTGATACGGGTGAGCCCGATCTGCCAGAGACGGGTATTGAAGACCTCGCCCTCCGAGATGGGCAGCTCCCGGCGCAGGACCCTGTCCCGGGTGGAGGTGTTGCCGGCAAACTCCACCTTGCCCAGGGTGTACTGCTCCCCTTCGTTGACACTCACCGTGACATCGGCGATGTGGACGCCGTCGGGCCGCCGCTCCAGGCTGCGATTGGTGGCGGCGTAAAAGTAGCCCCGCTGCCCGTACAGAGACTCGATGCTGTCCAGACCTTTCTGCAGGACGCTGGCGTTGAAGGTCCTCCCGCTCTGCAGAGGGATGAGCGCCTGCAGAATCGACTCATCAAAAACGGTCGCCCCGGTCACACGGATCTCACCGACCTTGTACTCGGGTCCCTCCTCCACTCTCACCGTGATGATGGCCTTGCGTTTGGGCGGCATGCGCTTGGCCAGCTTCTTCTCGTACTTGGCCAGCCGTTCGGCGTCCTTCAGGACTCTCTTCTTCTTGTGCTTGTCGCTCTCGTTGTCAGGCACGGGCAACGGTTCCGGTGGTGGCGGCGGCGGTTTCTGCGCGCCTTTCTTATGGATGAACTCCGCCACCGGCGGCTTCAGGGAGATATCCAGCCGGCCCTTGGAGAGATAAGCCCGGCGCACGGCCTCCAGATCGGCGCTGAATCGAGCGGGATGGTAGAGATCTTTCTTGGAAAAGATTCCCTTGAATCCGGTCTCGATGGTGTTGGGCATGAGATCCTTGAGCTGGGAATCCTTGAATATCTTGTTCCCTTCGAAGTTGATCTTCTTGATCAGAGTCTTGGCGCCGGCCTGGACCTGGAACCTCACCATCTGGGTCTGGCCTTGCCCGGCAACAATCGTGGAGTGAACCTCGGTGCCCAGAAAGCCCTTCTCTTCATGCATCCGCTTGATTTCCTCTTCCACGGCACGGATGCGTTCTCGATCGATAGGCTGGTTGAGATGGATCTCCAGGTCCCGTTCCCGCAGATGATCTTCGATGGCCGACACAGCGACCACGGGGCTCTTGCCGAAGTCCACCGCGATCACCACCGGGCGCTCCACCACATGAAAGACGATCACCTTGCCACCGGTGGCATCCAGGGACTCCACCCAGACATCATCGAAAAGTCCCGACGACCAGATCACACGGAATTGCCGGCGCACGGTCTCGTCGCTGTAATCCTGGCCGGTGCGCAGGGAGGTCAGGCGAAAAAATCCGGCATCGGTGATGCGCTTGTTGCCCTCCACGCGCACATCCACAATCCGTGGCGCCTGGCCGGACGCCTCGACATCCTGGGATGCCGCCACCGGCACGGCCGGCGCAGCCATGGCCAGGACCAGCGCTGCCGGCACGGCCCAACAGAGGAAAAGGGGTCTCACCCCCCTGGCACTGCCTGGTTTCAATGGTCTGTCCAGCCCAATCCCGGCCGCCGGCAGGCGCCGCCTGCTCGTTCTGCCGGCACTCCCGTCAATCGTCCAAGGAGTTGATCATCTCCATCTGCTGGAAGACCAACTTGCCATCCTGTAGCCGGATTTCCACCTCTCCGACGTTCTGCATCTCACCACGGATGACTTTTTCCGAGAGAACATCCTCGATGTGCTTCTGGATGGCCCGTCGCAAGGGACGTGCGCCATACACGCGATCCGCGCATATGGTCTGGATGAGCCAGTCGTAAACTTCCTCGTGGGGTTTGAGAATGATGCCCTTGTCGTGGAGCGTCTTGTTGAGCTGGCTCACCATGAGCCGGGCAATCGCGCGCAACTCGTGGTCGTTCAGGGGAGTGAACACCACCTGCTCATCGATACGGTTGATGAACTCGGGCGACAGGGTCCGCTTGACCTCTTTGAGGACTTCGCTCCGCTTGAAGGCGGTGAGTCCGGCCTGTGCATCTTCCTTGCCAAACCCCATCGGGGTAGTGGTGGTGAATGTCTTGGAGCCGATGTTGGAGGTCATGATGAGAATGGTGCTGGCAAAGTTGATGGTATCGCCATAGGCGTCCTGAAGCCGTCCTTCATCGAAGACCTGCAGGAGGATATTGAGAATATCCGGGTGAGCCTTTTCGATCTCATCCAACAGAATCACCGAGTACGGCTTGCGCTTGACACGCTCGGTCAGCAGTCCTCCCTCTTCGTGGCCCACGTAGCCCGGTGGTGAACCGATCATCTTTGCCACCGAGTGCTTCTCCATGAATTCACTCATGTCGAAGCGGATCATCGCGTTTTCGTGACCGAAGAGGAACTCGGCCAGCGTCCGTGCGACTTCGGTCTTGCCCACTCCTGTGGGACCCAGGAACAAGAATACCCCCACCGGGCGCTGCTTGTCCCGCAGGCCGGCGCGACTGCGGCGAATAGCCCGCGCCAGCGCACTGATAGCTTCTTCCTGGCCCACGACCCGCTTGTGGAGTCCCTCTTCGATCTTCATGAGACGCTCCATCTCCTCGCCGTGCACCGACTCCAGGGGCACACCGGTCCAGCGGGAGATGACAGCCTCCACATCCTCGCGCTTCACATCCAGAATCCGCTGGCTCTCGCCCTCGCAGGCACGCAACAACTCTTCATGCCGCTTGCGGCAGGCCACTTCCTGGTCGTGGTAGCGCACAGCGGCATCAAAATCTTTCTGTGAGAGCGCGAGGCGCATCTTCTCCACCGCCTGGTCGATCTCCTTTTCAATGGCCCGCACATCCACGTAGGAATTCTTCTTGCCGAGCTTGACCCTGGCCCCGGCCTCGTCGATGACATCGATGGCTTTATCGGGCAGGAACCTGTCGCTGATGTACCGCCCGGCCTGGTAGACGGCCGCGACAATCGCTTCATCGGTGTACCGGACCTGGTGAAAGCGCTCGTAGCGTTCTTTGATGCCGTGCAGAATATCGATGGTTTCGGCCTCGGAGGAAGCCACGACCTTGATGGGCTGGAAGCGGCGCACCAGGGCGCGGTCCTTCTCGATGTGCTTGTGGTAATCCCTGGGCGTGGTGGCGCCGATGCACTGGACCTCGCCCCGGGACAGGGTCGGCTTGAGGATATTGGCGGCGTCCAGGCTGCCTTCGGCGGACCCTGCGCCGATGAGAGAATGAATTTCGTCGATGAAGATGATGATGTCCCGGCTGGCGGTCAGTTCCGCGATGATGCCCTTGAGGCGCTCTTCGAACTGGCCCCGGTACTTGGTGCCCGCCACCACCAGGGGCAGGTCCAGCGCCAGAATGCGCTTTCTGACCAGGGACTGGGGCACTTCTCCGGCGTGAATGCGCGTGGCCAGGCCTTCCACGATGGCCGTCTTGCCCACGCCGGGTTCACCGATGAGCACGGGATTGTTCTTGCGCCGCCGGGAGAGGACCTGGATCATGCGCTCCAGTTCCCCACTGCGCCCGATGAGCGGGTCGAACGCATTCTTGGCGGCCAGGACGGAATAGTCCCGGGCGAACTCGGACAGGAAGGGTGTCTCCTTCTTCTTGCGTGGCGATGAGTTTTTCTTGAGGACATTGACCAGGTCCTCGCGCACCATGTAGAGACTCATTCCCTTTTCGGTCAGAATCCGGCCGGCGGTGGAATTCTCCTGGCGCAGCAACCCCAGGAGAAGGTGCTCGGTACCGATGGAAGGGTGCAGAAGGCGCTCAGCTTCTTCCTCGGCAAAACCGAGGACACGCTTGACCTCGTCGGAAAACGGAATCTCCACCGATGTCGCCGTGCGTTCCCGGGATGGTCCGCGAGCTTCCAGCTCCGCGCGCAGGAGATCGACATTGATATTGGAACGGGCGAGGAGCTCGGTGGAGATCTCCTCGTTTTCCTTGATGATGCCCAGCAGCATGTGCTCGGTGCCGATGACCTGGCTGCCGGCCTGACTCGCCTCGTAACGCGCAAGAAACAGAATGCGCTTGGCCTTCTCGGTAAACTTCTCCAGCATTGCCGGCTGTCCTTCCGTGGACCGACCCTTGTCAGAAAGTCATCCCGCCGGCGGCGCCCTGCCCGGTACCTTCCCGGTCAAATCCGCCCGCCGCCAGGGAAGCGATTCTATCACACCGATTGGCGAGCTCTCGGGCATGGGTGACCAGGATCACAGCCAGTTTCCGCCTCTTCTGCGCCTCCTCAAGAGCATCGAACACCTTCCCGGCTGTGCGCGGGTCGAGGTTGCCGGTGGGCTCATCGGCCAGCAGAACCGCCGGCTTCTGGACCAGCGCCCGGCCGATGGCCACCCGCTGGCGCTCACCGCCGGAGAGCTGGGCGGGAGTGTGGTGGGCACGGTGGCCGAGACCCAGTTCATCCATGACCTCGCGGGCCCGTTCCCGGGCCTGGGCATGGGGAAGACGACCCACCAGGAGAGGCATCATGATGTTTTCCTCCGCGGTGAAATCGGGCATGAGGTGGTGAAATTGAAAAACAAAGCCGATACTCCGGTTGCGCGTGTCGGCCCGCTGATCGGGGCTCAGAGACGCAAGATCCCGGCCGTCGAGGAGAACCCGCCCGGCGTCGGGCCGGTCCAGGCCACCCAGGATGTGCAGAAGGGTCGATTTCCCCACTCCGGACGGGCCCACCACCGCCAGCAGTTCACCCCTGGCCACGTCCAGGTCACAGCCGTTCAGGATGGTCAGCCTGCCCCCTCCCGAGGCAAAGGTCTTCACCAGACCTCTCGCCGACAGAACCGGCGTGTCATCACTCATAGTGAAGCGCCTCCACAGGATCCAGCCGGGCGGCCCTCCACGCCGGGTAAAGCGTCGCGACAAACGACACCAGAAGGGCGACACCAATGGCCAGCATCACGTCGCCGACCCCGGTGTGAAACGGGACCGCGGGAATCAGATAGACCTCGGGCGCCAGGCGGATGAGCTTGTAGGTATCGAGAACGTGGCAGACTCCAACCCCGAGAAGACTGCCCACCGTGGTGCCGATGATCCCGATGATCACGCCCTGGAGCATGAAGATCATCACGATACCCCGCGCGCGGGCACCCATGGCCATGAGAGCACCGATCTCCCCGATCTTGGCCATGACCATGAGGATCAGGGTGGACACGATGTTCAGACTGGCCACCAGGATGATCAGGCCCAGGGCAAGAAACATCACGACTTTCTCGGTACGCAGCGCCTTGAAAAAATCAGCATTTCGATCCATGACCGTGCGCACAAAATAGTCGTCACCCAGGGCCGCCGTCACCGCCGCTGCCGCCCCGGGAATCCGCTCCGGCCGGTCCACCTTGACCTGCAGGGCGCTGATGCCGCCGCTCCCTCCGCGGGAAAGGAATCGCCGGGCATCCTCGATGTGCAGGTAGGCCCGGGTCGTGTCCCACTGGTAGAAGTCCAGGTCGAACAGACCCACCACCTCGAAGAGCCGATTGCGGACCAGGGGAGGCATCAGGGGGGAGACCCGGACCTGGGGAATCACCAGTCTGATGTTGTCCCCCACGGTCACTCCCAGATTGGCCGCCAGGTCCACGCCCAGAACCACACCGCCCGCTTCCGGGGTCAAGTCATGCAGAGAGCCCAGAACCATGTTGTCCGGAACAGCGGTGATTCCGGTCTCCTGCTCCGGGTCCACACCCCGGATCTCGACGCCGGCCGGCTCGCGGCCGGGCGCTCCCACGGCCAGCCCGTTCCCCAGAATCACCGGGGCAACGGCGATGATTCCATCCAGGGCCGACACCACACCGGTGGCGGCGACGGGATCCGGCAACGGTCGCGCGGGGAGAGCATTCCAGACGATGAGGTCAGGATCCCCGGAGAGAATCTTGTCCTGGAGTTCCTCGAAAAAACCTGTCTCCACGGCCTGGACGATGATCAGGGCGGCCACCCCCACGGCCACGCCCA
>SMYD01000019.1 GCA_004356015.1 Acidobacteriota bacterium
GCCCGTGGCCGACCGGATCTGGATGTCCATGAGGAAGCAGGCCAGCAGGCCGGCGTCCCTCACATAGCGTGTGGCGTCATCGTCGGCCAGCGCGCCGGCCTGGGCCGGGGACACATGCTGGGCCAGGGGTGAGCGTTGAGAAGCATTGAGCCACGCGGCCAGCAGCCTGTCCAGGAAGGCCTGCTCATCCAGGCTGCCGGCACGGATCGCGGCCAACAGGGTCGTGTACTCAGCAAATCCTTCCCGCCACCAGTGGGTTTCGGTGGCGCCGGCGCCGGCCAGACCCTGGCGGAGTCGTTGCTTGAACAGATCTGAGAGGGGACGCATCATGGCGGCGGCCAGGGCCGGGCGATCGGCGTCGCCGGGGAGGCGCACCAGGTCGAGTCCGGGTGCCGTCTCACCGAAGCTGGCTTCGTGGGCCCTGGTGGGCACGATCCGGACGATCCGCTGCCGGCCATCATCGTGCCAGTTCCCCAGCAGGTGGTTCTGCTCCCTGAGATAGCCGGCCACCAGTGCGCCGACCCCTTCGGGGGGAACCTGCCAGCCTGTAGCCTGCACCACCAGGAGCTCGTTCTCATCCATGGGTGTCACCACCAAATCTCCCGCCAGGAGAGGCCAGGATCCGGCGACCGACAGGCTGCTGGCGAGCAGGGGGCTTTCCATCACGCCGCCGGCGGTGACCAGGGTCCAGGAGTCGGGCATCAACAGGTCCAGGCGGCACGTCTGGGGAAACGTCGGATCCACGCTCATGGGATGAACCAGGAGATCCCGCCCCATGATCAAAACGCCGCCGTCATCCCGGCAGGCGATGTCCCGGCAGTCGTCATCCAGGGGAATGGTGTAGGACATTTCCACCAGGCCGGCCATGAGGCCATCCACCCGGTAGATGCCGGGGTCGTCGGTCGCGCTGACCTTGCGTGCTCCCCGGCCGTCGCGGACTCTCAGATCCCTCACAGGGCGCCCTCCCAGGGCGCCCATGAAGGCGAAATCCTTATCCTGGCGGATGGAGAAGCGGGCCTGCACTTCCACCGGGTTGCGGGTGAGATCCACCCGGTAGTGGTATTCCCTCGCTCCCAGGCCGGCGGCGGCAGGCCCGCCAGCCATCATCAACAGCCCCATGAGAAGGGTGGCTGCTGGAGATCGACGGAACAACCGGCGGGCTGCCCTGAGCACCGCCGGGGATTTTATTGAGTGGTGGAGAGACACCTTTCCTCCGAACATGCAGGTTCGAAGGAAATCTAGGGTCCCATCGACCCCGGGGCAAACCGGCTGTTGCGGCTCAGGCCGCCCGCGGGCGGGCGCGCGCCTGCATCCAGTGCACGATCTTGCGCAGGAACAGGAGAGACAGGATCAGGAAGAGCACCAGGACCAGGGGTGCCACCACAGCCAGCACGGTGCCGGTCAGGGAGAGGCCGTCCTCGGCCAGGGACAGCACGGGGTTGCCCATGCCGCTGGTTGTGCCGGTGGAGGCCAGGCGTAACGCCGACTTGGTGACATGAACCGCGCCGGCCACGGTGCCGCCTGCCACCAACGCCAGGAGCAGTGTCGCCACGGGCCCCATGTCCACCAGAGGTGCCGCAAGTACCAGGGCGCCGGCGGCGGGCTTGACCACCAGGCCCACCACATCCAGAGCGTGATCCAGCAGGGGTACCTTGTCGGCCAGGATCTCCACCACCACGGCGGTGGCGAAGATGATCAGGGCCGGTGTCCCGGCCAGCCAGTCCAGGTCGCCTCGCAGGGTGATGAGATCCATGCGGGCGAGGAGACCCAGCACCAGGGGAGGCAGAAAAGCCCGCAGGCCGGCGGCGGCCGCCAGGCCCAGCCCGGCCAGGATCTGAACGAACAGTGCCTGGTCCCACCCTGCATTCATTGCCCACCGCCTGCGGCCCGGGGGCGGCCGCTCTCCCCGGGTCCCTACGAGCCGTTCCCCGCATGGTTTCCCGGTTCCTTGCGGGTCCCGCCGCCGTCTATTAGATTCTGTTCCATGCTGACCGGGTTCAACACGGATGTTCACCACGACGACCGGATCTTTCATGTGCAGACGGAGGACCGGGGTGCCGACAATCCCATTATAGAGACTCTTATCTATGAGGGGGGGCGGATTCTGGACGCCCGCCGCCGCGATTACGGCGAGGAAGCCGGCAACGGCCTGGACCGGGAGCGCCTGAGCACTCTTCTGGAGCGCCAGCACCAGAACGTGGTGCGCGATATCCGGCTGGGGAAATATGATCCCCCCGAGAAACGCAAGCTGTTCGGTGAGGGGATGATCCGTGACCGGGGGCTGGAGCGCATGGTCAGGGATTTCATCGAGGAAGCGTCTGCGGCAGGGACACTGCCGCCGCACCACCGCAAGAGGTCGCGGTGAGCATCCGCCTGGTGGTCAACGGCGAGGACCGGCAAGTGCCTTTCTCCCTGAGCGTGGCGGACCTCCTGGTGGATCTGGAACTTGAGACCAGGCGTGTGGCCGTGGAGCACAATTGCCGCGTGCTGAAGCGCGATGAATTTCCCGCGGTCATCCTGGCCGACGGTGATCGGATCGAGATCGTGCATTTTGTCGGCGGTGGCTGAAGGACGAGGGACCGCCTGTGCCCCCTCTCATTTCCTTGCTGGCAGTGGTACCATTGCCCCATGAAGACTGACCACCTGGAGATTTCCGGCAAGAAATACAGCAGCCGTCTGATCATCGGTACAGGCAAGTTCAAGGATTTTCAGACCATGAAGAACGCCCACCTGGCTTCGGGTGCCGGCATGGTCACGGTGGCCGTGCGCCGGGTCGAACTGGACCGGGACAAAGAATCGCTGCTGGACTGGATCGACACCAAGAAGATGACCCTGCTGCCCAACACGGCCGGGTGTTACACAGCAGAGGATGCCATCCGCACCGCGATTCTCGCCCGCGAGGCATGCGGCACTCGCCTGATCAAGCTGGAGGTCATCGGCGACAAGAAAACCCTCTTTCCCGACAACGAGGGCCTCCTCAGGGCCACCCGCCATCTGGTCAAGGATGGATTCGTGGTCTTGCCTTACACCAACGATGATCTCATCGTCTGCAAGAAGCTGCGGGATGCCGGGGCTGCCGCGGTGATGCCTCTGGCGGCTCCCATCGGCTCGGGGCTGGGAATCCGCAACCCGGGCAATCTTCGCCTGATCATGGAAGAGATCCAGGACCTGCCGATCATTGTGGACGCGGGTGTGGGCACGGCGTCCGACGCTGCGCTCACCATGGAGCTGGGGGCCGACGGTATTCTGATCAATACGGCCATTGCCTGCGCCCGTGACGCCGTGAAGATGGCCCGGGCCATGAAAGATGCCGTGGTGGCGGGACGGCTGGCTCGTGAAGCCGGGCGCATACCCCGGCGTGCCTACGCCACGGCGTCTTCACCCCAAACAGGTCTGCTGGACTAGGTAATCCACCGAGGCGATGATGTTGCCTCAGCGTCCCTTGAACACCGGCGCGCGCTTTTCCTTGAAGGCCGCCAATGCCTCCCGGCGATCTTCGGTGTCGAGAATGGTCTCATAGGCGCGCCACTCTCTCTCCAGACCCCGGGGCAGGGGTCCGTCGAAAGCCGCATCGATGGCACTCTTGGCGGCCTTCAGGGCCAGCGGGGCGGAGCGGGCCATCTCGGCCATCATTTCCAGCGCCGCCTGCCTGACCTGCTCGGCCGGGACAATCCGGTCCACCACGCCGTCGGCCAGGGCTTCGTCGGCTGAGAACAGCCGTCCGCTGAAGATCCACTTCTTGGCCCGGGCCGTGCCGATGAGGCGGGGCAGGCGCTGGGTCCCGCCGGCACCGGGCACAATGGCCAGGGTTGTCTCCGGCAGGCCCAGGCGGCCAACCGTGTCCAGAACCCTGAAGTCACAGGCCAGCGCCAGTTCACAGCCGCCACCGGCGGCCGTGCCGTGAATGGCGGCAACGGTGGGGAACGGCAGCTCGGCGATCTTCTGGCAGGTGGCGGAAAGGGTGTGCACGAAGGCGCGTACGTCGTCCGTGTTCATGGTCTGGCGCTCTTTCAGGTCGGCGCCGGCACAGAAGGTGCGGCCCTCAGCGGCAAGGACCAGAGTGCGCACGGAAGGGTCGGCCGCCAGGGCGGTCGCTGCCGTGTCCAGGTCCGCGACCAGCTGGCGGCCCAGAGCGTTGACCGGCGGCCGATCCAGGAGGAGAAGTCCCGCTCCCTGGTCGTCCTGGCTGTAACGCAGGTTCTTGAGAGAGGCCAAACTCCTGCTTGCTGGCTGGGTGGGTGTGGGCATGGCGGGGTTCTCCCGTTCAGGTTTCCCGGCGGGGGCTGCGGCGACCGCCCGTTGCCACCCCGCCGCGCCGGGATGGTTCCCGCAGCTGGCCGGCGGGAGCCAGGGCGCCTGTGCTGCCGACCCTTGGCAGCTTGAAGCGTGGCGGCACGTCCACTTCCATGAGGAGGAGGGCCATGCCGTGGGTCTTGCCCTGGGCATCGTTCTTGAGACTCGCCGAGCCACCTCCGCCCAGGGAGTTGTGGAGCAGAAAGTTGAAGCCCAGCAGGTTGGGCACGGCGAAACGCTCCACCCGGCCACGGACGATGCCGCGAAAGTGGCGGCGCACGGCGGCGGGGGTGACTTGCTGCCGCATGATCTCGTAGCAGTCCTGGTTGTAGGCCAGGAGGCCGACATTGCTGCCGTCACCCTTGTCGCCGGAGCGCGCATGCGCCAGACGATAAAGAGGAACTTTCATGTGAGATCCTCCATGCGCACATCAACCCGGACGAGTTCCCTGGGGATGAGGGCCGGCCAGAAGGCAATGGCTTCGGTGGCCTTGGGCCGCCCGCCGGCGAAGCCGGTGACTCCCGGTGGCCCAGAGGTGACCAGAGGTGCGATCTCGCGTCCGAATCGATTGACTTTGTTCCGGTCCGGGTCCTTCACCGACACACGCAGGACCACTTCGGGTGTCAGGGTTTCCTCACCGACAATCCCCTCGTGGCAGGAGTTGACGCCCAGGTACTCGGTGCGGGTCTGCTGGTAGGTGAAGCCGGCGCGCCGCAGCCGTCCCCACAGGGCCCTGGCACATATTTTTGCCTTGGCGAGGGCGTCGGGCCCCGACAGGGTGAGCTGGCCGGTGGATTTGTAGCCATCCCGATAGGACATGGAGACCTTGTATGAATCGGTGGCCGGCGCGCCCTTGATGCCGCTGACACGGACCCGGTTGCGGCCTGCCTGCTCGATTTTCACGGAGGTGAAGTCGGCCACCACGTCGGGAGTGATGTAGGAGCGGGGGTTGCCCATCTCGTAGACCAGTTGCTCGGCGATGGTGTCCACGCTCACCATCCCGCCGCTGCCGGCATGCTTGGTCACCACGAAGGTGCCGTCGGGGGCCACCTCCACCAGGGGGTAGCCGATCCGGTCCCAGCCCTTGATCTCCCACCAGCGGGAGAAGTTGCCGCCGGTGCATTGGGCGCCGCACTCGATGATATGCCCGGCCACGGTTCCCGCCGCCAGCCGGTCCCAGTCGTCCCAGGCCCAGCCGAAGGTGTGGACCATGGGTGCCAGGGTCAGGCCCGGGTCGGTGCAGCGGCCGGTGAGCACCACCTCGGCGCCACGGTCCAGGGCCTCCACCATGCCGGTTGTGGGCAGGTAGACATTGGCCGAGAGAAGGCGGTCCATGATGTCGGTGACCGGTCGATTGTCATCCATGTTGTGGAGAAGGACGCCTTTTTTCACCAGGCCGGGGAGATCAGGAAGGATGTCGTCGCCCTGGACCGTGCCGATGCGTAATTTCCTGACCCCGCTCTTGCGTGCTGCGGCGAAGAGTGCTTTGCGGCAGGCCTGGGGATTGACACCGCCGGCGTTGGCCAGCAGGCGCACGCCCTTCTTCTTCATGGTGGGAAGAATCCGCGCCATGAGTTCGATGAAATCGGTGGCGTAGCCCGCCTTCGGATCACGCCCCTTGAGCTTCTGCATGATGGACATGGTGACTTCTGCCAGGTAATCCAGGCCGAGAAAATCCAGAGGCCCATCTTCCACCATGCGCACCGGAGCATCCACGGAGTCACCCCAGAATCCCTGACCGTTCCCGA
>SMYD01000020.1 GCA_004356015.1 Acidobacteriota bacterium
CGGTCTTCCAGAACTTGAACCTGTTGTTCCTCGTGAGACAGGGTGAACGAGGGAATGAGAGTCACCTCGCCTGTGGCAGAATAGTTGTAGGCCAGGAGTCCACCGACCAGCAGGAAAATCACGACCATGAGTTTCTTCATTCTTGCCTCCGGAGCGGCGGTAAGGGGTCGAATGACAATATAGGTTCAGGGATTCGCCCGGACAAAGAACGGGCGTTCCCGCCCGGAACAAAGGGGATCGGGCTGGTTGTGGTAATTTATCCGGAACCCGCTCGGCGGGTGTGATGCCTGAGGATCCCGGGAGGAGCGATGGAAACAGAGGCGATCTTTCACGACACCATCGGTATCATGGCCGTCATCACCATGGTGCCGGTCTTCTTCATCTGGCTGGAGCGCACCACTCGCTGGAAGATCTTCAATATTCTGCCGGCCATCATCTGGATCTTCATGACCCCGGTCCTGCTGAGTTTCTTCGGTGTGATCCCCCACGAATCACCCGTTTATGATCAGTTCAAGGCCCTGGCGGTTCCTATTTTCATCGTCCTCATGCTGCTGGATATCGATATCAGGCGGGCGGTGAAGGTGGCGTGGCGTGGCGCCGGCGTTCTGGTGCTGGGGTCTTTCGGCATCGTGGTCGGTGCGGTCTCGGCGTTTGCCCTCTTTCGTTCCGGGCTGCCCGAGAACACAGGGCTTGGATTCGGCGCCCTGGCCGGGAGCTGGATCGGCGGCACCGGCAACCTGGCGGCCGTGGCGGAAGGTCTCAATACGCCCAGCGAGATGGTCGGCCTGGTGGTGCTGGTGGATAACTTCATCTACCTGCTCTACTTTCCGATCATTCTCACAAGCAAGCGCTGGGCCGGATGGTTCAACCGCTTCACCAAGGTCTCCCTCAAGCAGATGAAGGCCATTGCCGACAGCGTCAATGCGGTGGAAAAGAAGAGCAATGAGGTGCACTTCCGCGACATCCTCACCCTGCTGGGATTTGGCTTCACCGGCATTCTGGTTGCCCAGAAGCTTTCCGAATTTCTGCCCACCATCCCACCGGTCATGACCGGGAAGACCTGGGCCATTCTCCTGGTGACCACCATCGGCATTCTCCTGTCGGCGACGCCCCTGAAGAAGGTGGCCGGCAGCGAGCCGGTGGCCATGACGTTTGTCTACATCTATATGACCATGATCGGCGCCCAGGCGGATCTCAGCAAGATTGGTGGCGCCACCTGGTTCCTGGTGGCCGGCGCCTTCTGTATCATCATTCATTTCGCATTCATCGTGATCGGCGCGCGCATCTTCAGGGTGGATGTCAGCATGGCCGCTGTGGCCAGTGTGGCCGCCGTGGGCGGGGCCGCATCGGCGCCGGTAGCGGCCGCCTATCACCGGGAGGATCTGGTCCCCGTGTCCATCATGCTGGCCCTGCTGGGCTACGGCCTGGGGAACTACCTGGGCATCGCCACCGGCTGGCTCTGCATGTTGATGGCCTGAGGATCAACCTGGCGGCGGTGGAACCGGCCGGTTGTCCGGTTTCCTCACAGCGCCACGCGCAGGTTGGCGTAGCGGGCCATGAGGCGCTTGCGGCCGAAGCCGGGGAAGGAGACCGTCAGCTTGATGCTCTCCCCCTGGCCTTCCTTCTGGATGATGGTGCCGCGACCGTACTTGCCGTGCAGAACCTCCATGCCCAGGCGGAAGTCGTCGGGTGTGAAGGCGTCGGTGTCAGCGTCTGGGTCGTATTCGACGGTGACCTCGCCGCCGCGCCCGGCTCCACGCGAGACGATGGGGTTGCCGGCTCCTCCTGCCGAATTGACCGCCTGCCGGCTGGAGGCCTTGAGCGTCGGTGCCGTCCCCCTGGACCTGTGGCTGATGAAGGGCAGGTCAGCGCCGGCATCCGCCGGGTCTCCGTCCTTGAAGCGCCGGCGTGGACTTGTTCTGTTCTCGCTCCGGCGCCGGGCGGCGCTGTTGTACAGGCCCAGGGTGGTGCTGGTCTCCACCTTGAGGACTTCCGGTGGGATTTCATCGATGAAGCGGGATGGTTCGGCGATCTGCATGCGGCCATAGACCGAGCGCATGCCGGCGTGGGTCAGGCTCAGTCGTTTCATGGCGCGGGTGATTCCCACGTAGAAGAGCCGTCGCTCTTCTTCGATGCCTGAAAGGCTCTCGGACGAGCGGGCATGGGGGAAAAGCCGCTCTTCCAGGCCGATGATGAAGACCACGGGAAATTCCAGGCCCTTGGCGCAGTGGAGGGTCATGAGGGCAACCCCTCCCGAGCCCTCGGACGACTCGGTGATGCCGGTGAGAGACGTCCGGTCGAGAAATCCCTCAAGGTCAAGATGCTCGCGCTGGGCTTCGTCGGCGGCGGTGGCCAGGGCCTCCAGGTTGTCGGTGCGATCCTGAAAGGTGAGGGGCTCGGCGCGCTCCAGGTAGTCCAGGTAGCTGGTGCGCTGCATGACGTCTTCCATGAGGCGGCGGATGGGCTGTCCCTTCATGCCATCACGCAGCTCGTCGATCATATCCAGAAAGGTGGCCAGGGAAGAGTGCTGGCGCGCAGAGAAGATCTTTTCGTCCACGGCGTCGCGCAGGGCGGCGAAGAGGGAACTGCCCCGCTCACGCCTCAGCTTGTCAAGGGCTTCCAGGCTGGTCTTGCCGATGCCCCGGGCCGGGACGTTGAGGATGCGCACCAGCGCCATGTCGTCATCGGGATTGTGAAGCAGGCGCAGATAACCGAGGATGTCCTTGACCTCGCGCCGCTCATAGAATCTTACCGATCCGAAGATGACATAGGGGGTGCGGGAGCGGGTGAGGGCTTCTTCCAGGGGCCGCGACTGGAAGTTGGCCCGGTAGAGAATGGCCACGTCGGCCAGTTCCATGTCGTCTTCCCGCTCCATTCGGCGGATCTCATCAAGCACCCAGGCGGCCTCGTCCCGTTCGGTTCCGGCCTGAAAGAGAGTCAGAAGATCGCCCCCTTTCTCCTCGGTATAGAGAGTCTTGCCGATGCGCTCGCTGTTATTGGCCACAACGGCGCTGGCGGCGGCGAGGATGTTCCGGGTGGAGCGGTAGTTGCGCTCGAGCCGGACCAGGCGCGTGCCCTTGAAATCTTTCTCGAAGTTCAGGATGTTGGTGATGTCGGCGCCACGGAAACGATAGATGGACTGGTCCTCGTCGCCCACGACGCACACGTTGCCATGGACCGAGGACAGTTCGCGCACCAGGCGATACTGGGAGCGGTTGGTGTCCTGGAATTCATCCACCAGGAGATGCCGGCAGCGGCCGGCATGTTCTTCACGCCGCTCAGGGTGGTCGCGAAAGAGCTCCAGGGTCTTCATGATCAGATCGTCGAAATCCATGGCGTTGGCCTGGCGCAGACGCTGCTGGTAGCGCAGGTAGAGCTTCCCCATGGTCTCGGCGGCCAGGTCACCCGACGCCTCCAGGACCTGCTTGGGTGTCCGCAGGTGATCCTTGGCCTCGCCGATACGCGCCAGGACCCGGCCCGGCGGATAGGTCTTGTCATCGATCTGCAGTTCTTTGAGGCAGGCCTTGATGAGGCCCTTGGAATCGTCGGCGTCATACACCACAAACCCGGACCTGTACCCCAGCAGTTCCGCCTCGCGGCGCAGGAGACGCAGGCAGAAGCCGTGAAATGTGCCCAGGCGTGGCGCGCCGGTGGACCACGGGGACATCATCTCCTCCGGCAGGCCCAGGAGCTGCGCCACCCGCTCCATCATCTCGCGGGCGGCCTTGTTGGTGAACGTCACGGCGATGATGGTGCCGGGCGCCACGCCGCGTTCGCGAATCAGGTAGGCAATACGGCGGGTGATGACCCGCGTCTTGCCGGAGCCGGCCCCGGCAAGGACCAGGAGCGGGCCGCCCTCGGTGGTGACTGCTTCACGCTGGCTGTCGTTGAGACCGGCAAGGAGATCCATGGGCATGGGAGCAGTCTAACCCACGGCGCCCACGGGCGGAACAGGGTTTGCCCCTGGAGGGCGTTCTTCTTCGAAGAAAAATCGTTCTTCGCCGAAGGCGGGCTTCAGGTCGTCGAGCCAGATGGCGTCAGGGTCGTAACGGGCGAAGAACGGACGCAGAACCCAGTCGGGGTCGCGGCCCTGCAGCATGCGCAGCATGAACACTTTTTCGCCGGCCATTTCGCGGATGCCCAGGATCTCGATCTTGCCGGGATGAGACGACATGCTGGGACCTCGCACGGTGCGGGCGATGCCGCTCACGTCCTTGTAGGCTTCCCGGAAGATGTCATAGGCCCGCGCCAGGGGGATACCAAAGTAATGCTGGGCACCGGTGTCCCGCACCACGAACATGTAGTAAGGGACACAGCCCAGGCGGACCTGCTCTCGCCACATCTGTGACCAGACCTCAGGGTCATCATTGATGTGGGCCAGGAGCGGCGACTGGGTGCGAATCTGGGCACCGCTGGCTCGCAAGCGGCCGATGGCTTCCCTCACGGCGGCGGTGGACAGCTCCGCCGGATGGGTGAAGTGGGCCATGAAGGCGAGTTGCAGGCCGCTCTCGGTGACCCTGCTGAACAGATCCATGAGTGGGCCGGCATCGCGGTCGGTCGTGAACCGATAGGGCCAGTAGGCCAGGGCCTTGCTGCCGATGCGGATGGTGCGCAGATGGGGCAGGTCGGCCGCCATCAGGGGTTCCAGATAGGCCGCCAGAACCTGTGTTTTCATGATCATGGGGTCGCCGCCGGTGAAGAGAACGTCGGTGACCTCCGGGTGCTCCTGCAGGTAGGAGATGAGGGTTGCGCTCTCACGGGTGGCGAACTTGAGCTCGTCCAGCCCCACGAACTGGGCCCAGCGAAAGCAGAAGGTGCAGTAGGCATGGCATGTCTGTCCCTGGCTGGGAAAGAAGAGAACCGTCTGCCGGTACTTGTGCTGCACCCCTTCGATCCGGCGGCCATCCAGGAGGGGGACGTTGTCGTGGAGCTGTCCCGCCGGATGGGGGTTGAGAGACAGGCGAATGCGGTGGGAGATCTGGTTGAGCTCGGTGGCGCCGGCGTGCCGCCGCAGGGCTGCCGCCATGCTCTGGAAATGATGGGGCAGCAGCATTTCGCGCTGGGGGAAGGTGAGCTTGTAGATCGGATCGTCGGGTACCCGGTGCCAGTCGATGAGCTGCTCGACCACATAGCTGTTGGCCCGAAACGGCAGGACCCGACCGACCACTTCCATGGCGAACCGGGTTTCCTCGTCAAGCTTCTGGATCTGCGGGAGCTGGTGGAAGTTGGCGAGGGTGTACGCTTTGAACTTTGGTAGGACCTGGGACTCAGGCTGGCACTGGTCCCCCTTGTTCAGCCCGGTTGCGTGGTGCAAAGGTTCCTCCTTCTGCGAACAGGTGCCTGCGAACCGGTCGGAGAAGGAGAAGAGACCGGCTTGGCGATGCGTCAAGGACCCTTCGAACCAGAGATCCCGTCAGGTGGAATAGACCCACAACATGAAAGCCTGAAGACACACGAAACAAATACTCTCGCGACAAAAGACAGGGCACCAACTCAATGGTGAATTATCGCTAAGAATAATAGCACAACCTTGGGGCTCATTCGACGGTGACGCTCTTGGCCAGGTTGCGTGGCTGATCCACGTCACAACCGCGGCGCAGAGCGATATGGTAGGCGAACAACTGCAGCGGGATCGACTGCAGGATGGGGCTGAGCAGGGGGTGCACGTCGGGGATGAGCACCAGATGGTCAGCCGTTCCCTTCAGATCGCCGGCGCGTTCGGCCGTGGTCAGGACGATACAGCGGCCGCCCCGGGCTTTCACTTCTTCGACGTTGCCGCGCATCTTGTGAAAGGTTGCGTCGTCGGGAAGGAGTGCCACCACCGGCATGTTCTGATCGATGAGCGCGATGGGACCATGTTTCATCTCGCCGGCGGGGTAGCCCTCGGCGTGAATGTAGGAGATCTCCTTGAGCTTGAGAGCTCCTTCAAGGGCGATGGGGTAGTTGATGCCGCGGCCGATGTAGAGAAAGTCTTCCGCGTGGATGAATTCACCGGCCAGTTCGGCGAGCATGCTGTCCAGCTCCAGGACCTTCTGCAGGTGGACTGGCAACTCGGTCAGAGCTTCGATATGCGCTCGCCGCGCCTCGATGGTCATAGTGCCCCGGGTCTGGGCCAGAAAGAGGGCCAGAAGCTGCAGTGCGGCGAGCTGGCCTGTGAACGCCTTGGTGGAGGCCACGCCGATCTCGGGTCCGGCGTGCGTGTAGATGGTGTTTTCAGCCTCGCGGGTGACCATGGATCCGGCGACATTGCAGATGGCCATGGTGCGCGAACCCTTCTCCTTGGCCTCCCGCAGGGCCGCGAGGGTATCGGCGGTTTCTCCCGACTGGGAGATGACCACGGTGAGCATGTTTTCATCAACCAGCGGGTCGCGGTAGCGGAACTCGGAGCCGTAGTCCACTTCCACCGGGATGCCGGCCAGTTGCTCCAGCAGGAACTTGCCGACCAGGCAGGCGTGCCAGGAGGTTCCGCATGCCACCAGATTCACCTTGCGGAAGTTCTGCATCTCCGCGACGGTGAAGTTGACTTCCTCCAGGAAGACCTCGCCTCGTTCGCGGCTGAAGCGGCCCATGAGGGTGTCCCGTACCGTGTTGGGCTGCTCGTGAATTTCCTTGAGCATGAAGTGCTTGTAGCCGCCCTTTTCGGCCTGGATGGGATCCCAGGTGATGGTTGTGATCCGGGGCTCGTGGCTCTTGCCGGCGACGTCGGTGAGGGTGACTCCATCCCGCGTGAGCAGGGCAACATCGCCATCGTCCATGAACACCACCTGGCGCGTGTGGGTCAGTACTGCGGGAATATCCGACGCCAGAAAACGCTCGTTCTCCCCCAGGCCGATGATCAGGGGCGGACCCTGGCGGGCGCCCACCAGCTCTTCACGGTGGTCGGCGCAGAGAACCACCAGGGCGTAAGCGCCCTGAAGATGGGGAAGTGCGGCCCGCACCGCGTCGTCCAGGCGTTTGATGCCGTTCTTGAACTGCTCCTCGATGAGGTGGGCCACGATCTCGGTGTCGGTCTCGGTGGTGAACCGGTGCCCTTTGGCCGTCAGATCTTCCTTCAGTTCGCGGTAATTCTCGATGATGCCGTTGTGCGCGACCACCAGGCGGCCGGTGCAGTCGCGGTGGGGATGGGCGTTGTTTTCATTGGGCCGGCCATGGGTGGCCCAGCGTGTATGACCGATGCCGTAACTGCCGGCCATGGGATTTTCCTTGAGGACCTTGTCCAGCTCGCACAGTTTCCCGGGAGCCCGCCGGACATGCAGGCCGCCCTTTTCATCCACCACCGCCACCCCGGCCGAGTCGTAGCCGCGGTACTCAAGGCGGCGGAGCCCCTCCATGATGATAGGGACGGTGTCCCCCGGGCCGATATAACCGACGATGCCGCACATGGCTCCTCAGCTCTCCTCGTCCTGCTGTTTCTTCTTGCGCTTGACCCAGCCATCGATGTTCTTCTGGGGTGTTCGGGTCAGGGCGAGAGCGCCTGCCGGCACATCCTCGGTGATGGTGCTGCCGGCGCCCACATAGGCGCCTTTGCCCACCCTCACCGGTGCCACAAGCTGGGTATCCGAGCCGATGAAAACCCCGTCCTCGAGAATGGTCACATGTTTCTTGCGACCGTCGTAGTTGCAGGTGATGGTGCCGGCGCCCACATTGACGTCGCGGCCCACCTGGGCGTCGCCCAGGTACGAGAGATGGGAAGCCTTGCTGCCCTCGCCCATGCTCGTCTTCTTGGTCTCCACGAAGTTGCCCACCTTCACCTGACGGGAAAGATAGGTTCCCGGCCGCAGATGGGCGAACGGCCCCACCTGGGCTTCGTCCCCGATCTCCGACTGCTCGATCACACAGTGATTCTTGAGGGTCACCCTGTCGCCGACGCGGACGTCCGTGAGGTGGACATTGGGGCGGACCGTGCAGCCGGTGCCCAGCACCGACGTGCCCTCGATCCAGACATCGGGGTAAATGACAGTATCGGGGCCGATCTCGGTGCGCGGATCGATGTAGGTGCGTGCCGGGTCCAGAAGAGTCACACCAGCCATCATGAGCGCGCGGTTCTTGCGCGCCGACAGGATGGCTGCGGCTGCGGCCAGCTCGCGGCGATCGTTGACCCCCAGAACTTCGGCGGCGTCAGGATGCAGGACGGCCTGGACCGTCTTGCCGCTGCCAACCAGGTTGGCCACCACATCGGTGAGGTAGTACTCACCCTGGGTGTTGTCGGTTCCCAGATCATCCAGGGCCGCCATCAGCGCCGGTGCCTGCACCAGATAGACGCCGCAATTGATCTCTTTCACCGCGCGCTCTTCAACTGTGGTGTCCCGGTCCTCGACGATGCGGACCAGGCTGCCGCCGCTGCGCACCATGCGGCCATAACCCGAGGGGTCCTCCAGCTCGGTGGACAGCACGCTCAGGGTCGCTCCCGCTGCCCGGTGCGCGGCCAGGAACGATCTCAGGGTATCTTCGGTCAGCAGGGGCAGGTCGCCGTTGAGGATGAGCAGATCCCCCCCGGTGCCGGGGAGGTGCGGACGGGCACACATGACGGCATGGCCGGTTCCCCGGGGAGCATCCTGCACCACGGCATCCCAGTGGATGTCTTCGTTGTCCAGGGCGAGCCGCATGGCGTCGGCCTGGTACCCGATGACCACCAGGAGCCGATCCGGCGCGAGGGCCTGCACGGAATCCAGGGTCCAGGCCACCATGGGCCGCCCCCAGAGAGGGTGCAGCAGTTTGATGGTCGCGGAGCGCATGCGCTTGCCCTGGCCGGCGGCCAGAACCAGCGCGGTGAGAGTTGCCGCAGTCCCCTTGGGCATGTCAGTACTCCTCGTCCTCCCGCGTGGTGAGAGTGATGAACTCTTCATTGTCGCGGAGATCGGCGAAGTCGGGGCTGTTGGCCGCATAGATGCGATTCTGTTCATCGGCGGCGATGGATGTGGCCAGGGCCTTGAGAGATGCGCGGTAGTCGCCTGTCAGAGCCAGCGTCGACGCTTGCAGGTAAAGCAGTTTGAAGTCGCCGGGGAAGCGCTTGAGGGCCTGGCTCAGGAGCGTCAGGGCTGTCTTCAGGTCGCCGTCGTTGCCGCGTACGGTGGCCAGAAGGAGAAATTCATCCACGGTGTCGGGTTTCTCCTCCGTGACATTCAGATGAGCTCCGCAGACCCGCAGATAGGTGCGGGCGCGCTGGCACAATTCGCGTTCGCGGGCGTGGCGGGAGACAAAGTCGGCGAGAATGACGGCGGCCGGCTTCCAGTCCTTCTTCTGGATCAGCGCCATGGCGGAGGCGTACAGCGCCAGGGCCTCCTTGTAGCTCTCGGCGTGGTGCCGGGGGGGGAAGGTCTGGGGCTCAGTCCGCATGCGCGTCTCACCCGCGCCGCCTGTCCGGGTGCCCGCCTTCTTCTTGGAGACAGTCTTCCCGGTGGTTTTCCTGGTGATCGGCGGCTTTCCGGGAGCCTTTTTCTTGGCCTTCGGGGCCTTCTTCCCGGTATCGGCTGCCTTTTTTCCGGCCACAGGCGTCTTTTTCATGGCCACCTTCCGGCCCGTGGCGGAGCCTCGGCCTGCCCCGGTCTTGCGGCGCGTTTTGGACGATTTGACGGGGCTCACGGCCATCCTCCTGGGACCCCACGGCCCCTGCCAAACAGGCTGAAGATCTATCCAGGCTCAAGAGAGATGCGCTAAGGTAACAGACGCTTTCCGGCAGTGTCAACGAGCCCCCTGATGGGGGGCCACAAGCCGCGGAGGAACGGTCATCCGCACTTTCCCCGGTCACGCCCGGCGGCTGTTCCTGGGTCTGGGCGCCAACCTCGGCGACCGCGCCCGGCATCTGGCCGAGGGCTTGAAATTCCTTTCAAATCAAGGCGTTACGCCTGTACGAGTCTCCCCGATCTACGAGACGGAACCGGTTGGCGTGAAGGATCAGCCGTTTTTTCTCAACCTTGTGACGGAAGTCGAGACCCGGCTGTCCCCGCAGGAGGTCATGGAGGTTGCCCTCGGGGTGGAGCGCCAGGTGGGGCGAGTGCGCCTGGAGCCCGGTGGCCCACGCACGCTTGATGTGGACCTGCTTCTGGATGGCGATCTCGTCCTCAGGGAGGATGGGCTGCAGATTCCCCATCCGCGCCTGCATCTCCGTCGCTTTGTGCTCATGCCCCTGGCCGACCTGGCTCCGGACCTTCTCCATCCCGTGGCGGGCAGGACGGTGGCCGGCCTGCTGGCCGGCTGCCCTGACACGGCCCGCCTGTGGCCTTACGCCGCCGGGGCGAAGTCCCGTTTCGCTTGTGGGTTTCGGGACGGCCGATCTATCATGGATACGAGCCCATGAAACACAAGTACATCGCGGTTGAGGGCGCCATAGGCGTCGGGAAGAGTAGTCTCGTGGAGGCACTGGCTTCCCGTTTCGACTCGGCCAAGGTCATGGAGAGTATCGAAAATCCTTTCCTGGTCGATTTCTACAACGATCGCCAGGGTGCGGCGTTCCAGGCCCAGCTGTTCTTCCTGCTCAGCCGCTATCGCCAGCTCACGGACCATGTCCAGCAGGATCTGTTCTCGCGGCTGGTCATCGCCGACTATGTGTTCGAAAAAGACAAGATTTTTGCCTACCTGAACCTCACCGACGATGAACTGCTCATCTATGACAAGCTCTTCTCGTTGCTTGAGCCGAAGGTGCCCCGCCCGGATCTGGTGATCTACCTGCAGGCCGGCAACGATGTTCTCATGAGCCGCATCCGCAAGCGCCGTCGCGATGTCGAGGCCAATCTCTCGGAGAAATACATCTCAGAGGTCAATCGTTCCTACAATCACTACTTCTTTCACTATGATGCGACGCCGTTGCTGGTGGTCAATACCAGCGATATCGACTTTGTCCATCGTGAGGAGGACCTGGAGGATCTCATAGAACAGATCCGGGCCATGGAAAAAGGAGTTCAGTATTACGTCCCGCTGGGATCACGCGCGTGACCTGGACAGGACCGCCACTGAGCCGCTTTCCAGGCTGATTTGAAACGGACCCGTCCCCTCGACATCCGCGGGGAGGAAGGAGCCCATATGTCCACCCAACAATCGTCTTTCAGACGCGTCACCATCCCGTCCATCATGGCAGCGCCAGCCGAAGGCCGCCGCCTGGTGATGGTGACGGCTTGTGATGCCCCGTGCGGGCGCGCCGCCGACGTCGCCGGCGTCGATATCGTCCTGGTGGGCGATTCCCTGGCCATGGTGGCCCTGGGCCACCCCGACACTCTTTCCGTCACCGTGGACGAGATGGTCCACCACACCGCCGCCGTGGCCCGGGGTGCCCATCGGGCCCTGGTGATCGGCGATATGCCGTATCTCTCCTACCACACCGGCTGGCGGGATGCCGTGAAGAATGCCGGCCGCTTCATCCGCGAAGGGCGGGCCCAGGGCGTCAAGCTGGAAGGCGGACGCAAGCGCGTGGACGTCATCAAGGCCCTGCTGGACGCGGAAATCCCGGTCATGGGTCACGTGGGCCTCACACCTCAGTCGGCCCATCTGATGGGCGGTTTCCGGGTGCAGGGGCGCGAGGCGGATCATGCCCGGGATGTCTTCGATGATGCCCTGGCTCTGGCCGGGGCCGGCGTCTTCTGTGTTGTGCTGGAGGGGATTCCCGGAGAGCTGGCCACCGCCATCACCGCCGAGTTACCGGTGCCGACCATCGGCATCGGGGCCGGTGCCGGGTGCGATGGGCAGGTTCTGGTATTCCACGATCTGGTCGGCTGGAGCGGTCCCGGTCCATCGCCGCGCTTCGTGCGCCGGTATGCCGAACTGGGCCGGGTCGCCGAGGAAGCCATCATCTCCTTTGCCGGCGATGTGCGTGCCGGCCGCTACCCGGCCGCCGGCGAGACCTACCCGACACCCGAATCGGTCCGCCGCTGGCTGATGGCGCGCAAGCCGGGTCTTGGGCGCGAAGAGGCATGAGAGAATTCAACCAGGATCAGGTGCGGCCCCTCGTCTACGAGACTCCCATGGCCATGCATGCCTGGTCACGGGAACTGCATTCCTCGGGCCGGACCCTGGCGCTGGTGCCGACCATGGGGGCTCTTCATGAGGGGCATCGCTCTCTCCTGCGCGTTGCCCGGGAATCCGCCGACGCGGTGATCGTGTCGATCTTCGTCAACCCGGCTCAGTTCGGGCCCGGGGACGATTATGGGCGCTACCCGCGCTCCCTGGACGCCGACCTGGCCATCTGTGTCCAGGAAGGGGTCGAAGCCATCTATGCGCCGTCGCCGGAGGCGGTTTACGCGGCCAACCACTCCACCTGGGTGGTGGAGGAGGTGCTGGCACGGCCCATGGAAGGGGTCTACAGGTCAGGTCATTTCCGGGGCGTCCTCACGGTGGTTCTCAAGCTGTTCCATGTCATGGAGCCGGATGTGGCCGTCTTCGGCGAGAAGGATGCCCAGCAGGCCCTGCTCATCAGGCGGATGGTGCGGGATCTGGACGTTCCCATCGAGATCCGGGTGGCGCCCACCATTCGCGACGATGACGGACTGGCCCTGTCCAGCCGCAATCGCTTTCTCAACGCCGAGGAACGCCGGCAGGCCGCGGCCCTCTACGGGGCCTTGAAAGCCTGCCGTGAGCGGTGGGAGGCGGGTGAGCAGGATGCGGGGGAGATCCGGGCTGCCGGGCTCAAACTGCTGGAACCCTGTTCCGTCATGGAGGTCCAGTATCTCGAGATTGTCGACCTGGAAACGCTGACTCTGCCGCTGCGCCAGGGTCACCCGGTGATCATGTCCGGTGCCGTGCTGGCCGGCGGGATCCGGCTCATTGATAACATCATCCATCCTCCCGGCGCCCTTGCCGGCGGGGCCAACCAGGGAGCGACCTCGTCATGACTCGGGAGTACCTTCGCGCCAAGATTCATAACGCCACGGTGACCGAGGCCGACAGCCAGTATGTGGGCAGCCTGACCCTGGATCGTGACCTCATGGATGCCGCCGACCTGAGGCCTTTCGAGCGGGTGGATGTCTACAATGTCACCTCCGGTGCGCGGTTCTCCACCTACATCATCGAGGGCACCCGTGCCAGCGGCAAGGTCTGCATCAACGGTGCGGCCGCCCATCGCGCCCGCCCGGGAGATCGCATCATCATTGCCGCCTACTGCCGCCTTGAAGAGCATGAATTTGTCGGTTTCGTACCCCGTCTTGTTTTTGTGGACGAGAAAAATCGGCCTGTCACCCTCGAGGATCTGAAAAATGCCGGCGTCAAACCACCGGTACCGGCCTGAATCTCCACACCGGACAGGCGCCATCACAACGGAAGGCTGACCATGACGTTCAAGGACAGGGAGATCCAGTGCAACGACTGTGGCACCCAGTTCGGATTCTCCGCCGAGGAGCAATCGTTTTACGCCCAGAAGGGGCTTGACCATGATCCCCGGCGGTGCAAACAGTGCCGCACAGTGCGCAGGAACACGAAGCGGGGCGGACGCCAGGGGCAGCCGCGCTCCTCAGGTGTCGGCCTGCAGGAATCCTCCCGGCATGGTGGCGGCCCGTTTGTTCGCCACAGCCGGCATAACAGCCATGGCAGCACGAGCCGGATACCCTGGATCTGGGAGGACCGTGAGCCACGGCGGGCCGGCATCTGGCAACCACGTCACGGCAAGAGCCTGCCCATGGATGCGCCCCTCTTCAAGGCAAGCTTTGGGCCTTCGGCCGGTGACCGGAGCCTGCGGGGAAACGGGCAGGAGCGTCGCGGTCAACGCAGCGGCAACTCCAGGAATGATCGCGGGGATCCGAAGCAGTTGGTGCTCCATGACGCCATCTGCTCGGACTGCTCGACGGCGACGCAGGTGCCGTTCAAACCCAACGGTTACTCACCGGTCTACTGCCGTACTTGTCTCCCCAGGCACAAGGCGCAGAAGCCGCGCCCGCAGCGGCCGGCGCGTGGCAGGCAGGCTCACCACAACGGATGACCACCGGCTTTCGCCCCGGTGGAAGACGTCTGGGGCGAGATTTCTTTGCCCGCCCGACGCTGCAGGTGGCCCGGGATCTGGTGGGGCGCAGGCTGGTTCGGATCCGCCGTGGCCGGCGTCTTGCCGGGCGCATCGTGGAGGTGGAAGCCTATATCGGTGCCTCCGACAGCGCTTGCCATGGCCGCAGCGGAATCACGGCCCGCAACCGGGCCCTCTTCGGTTCGCCCGGTCGGGCCTACGTCTACTTTTCTTACGGGCTGCACCATCTTCTGAACTGCGTGACGGAAGAGGAAGGTTTCCCGGCCGCGGTCCTCCTGCGCGCCCTTGAACCGGAAGAAGGGCTCAAGACCATGACCCGCCTGCGGGGTGGCACCGGCCAGGGCCGGGGGAGACAGGGAGAGCGACCCCCGTCCTGGCTGGCTGGTGGGCCGGCGCGTCTCTGCCAGGCCCTGGATATCGACCTGCGCCTCAACGGTGTCGATCTGGCTCTGCATGACGGCCTGCTGCTGGAAGAAGGCGAGCCGCCGGCGCAGCGGGCCATCACCGCCACACCCCGCATCGGCATCGACTACGCCGAGGCCCGTGATCGCCTGGCTCCCTGGCGCTTCGTGGCGAAGGCCAGTCCCTGTCTGTCGCAGCGCCTGTAGCCCGGTCAGGGCTCCATGTCCATGCAGATGGGGTGGTCAGTTACTGGTCACCGTCTCGGAGGTCTCGACGCCGGGATCGGCCGCCTCGGACTCGTCGTCGGCCGTCGCCGGAGTGGCTTCGGGGACGGCAACAGGCACCGGCTTGGCCGCTCCGGCTGGAATCGCCTTGGCCGCGGCGAGCGTGGACTTGGCACGAACAGCCTTGGCGACGGCCGGAGTCGCCTTGGCAGGGGCCGCTTTGGCCACGACAGGGCTGGCCTCGGCAGGGGTGCCCTCGGTTGCTTCGTCGACAGGCGTCGTCGGTGCGTCGCCATCACCGGTCGCGGCTGCCTCCCTGGCCGCTGCGCGGGCCAGGCGCTTGCGTTCAGTCGCTTCGGCCTTCTCGGCAGCGGCTTTTGCGGCGTCTTTGACCGAGTGGCCGACACCCAGGATCGGGACCATGACCATGGTCAGATCGCGGTTCTCGATCTTTCCGGGCCGGGTCTCCACCTTGCCCACGTTGGCCAGGTCGCTGGCCACCCGTTTCAGGATCTTGACGCCGTTCTCGGGGCGGCGCAGATCGCGCCGCCGGAACATGATGGTGATCTTGGTGCGCCGCCCTTCTTCCAGAAAGCGGCGGGCGTGGTTCAGCTTGGTCTCGTAGTCGTGGTTGTCAATGCCCGGCCGGAACTTGACCTGCTTGATCTCCAGCACCTTTTCGTGGCGCTTGGCGGCCTTTTCTTTCTTGGCGAGATCATATTTGGCGCGACCCCAATCCATGATCTTGCAGACGATGGGACGGGCATTGGGATCGACCTCCACCAGATCCAGGCCTTTATCCTGGGCTGTTTGGCGGGCTTCCTCGATGGTGAGAATACCCAGTTGCTCGCCGTCATCGCTGATGAGGCGGACGGGGCTCAGACGAATCTGGTGGTTAATGCGGGTACGTTGCTGGAACGCGATCGGGCACCTCCCTCAAACAGGTGAATTTAGACATAAAAAGACGCCTCGAAGCGGTGACCGCTTCGCCAGCGTCTGTGGGAATAGATCCTATCAGGAGCACTCAAGTCGAAATATAACAGACAGATGGCCCAGGAGCAACTTGAAAAGCCTGTATTCAGGTGCCGCTGACGGTCAGGCCGTCCAGGAGGACGGTACTGCCACCGGCGCCTCCCGGGAGAAAGCGGACATCATCGCCCACAGCCTGCACGGCGGCGAGGATATCCCTGATATTTCCGGCCACGGTGAAGCCCTCCAGGGGCGCGCCCGTGGAGCCCGCCCGGATCTCCCTGCCGGTGGCTCCCAGCGAGAAATCCCCTGAAACCGGGTCCACCGTGTGCAAACCCATGACTTCGTCCACCAGGATCCCATGGCTCACTGAAGCGATGATCGCCAGTCGGGAAGGGCCCGACGGCTTGAGCAGGAGATTGCGGCTGCCGATATGAGGCTGGGTGCTGAACCCGTCCCGGACCGCGTGGCCGGTAGGGGGCGATTGCAGCTTGAGAGCCGTGTAGGTGTTGTGCAGGAACCCTGTCAGAACCCCGTTCTCGATGAGCACAGCCGGGCGGGACAGGTTGCCCTCGCCATCGAAGGGCGCCGACGCAAACCCGTCCCGGCGGGCACCGTCATCGGTGAGGGTCACGACGGCTGAGCCGATGGTTTCGCCCAGGCGTCCGGCAAACAGGGATCGACCGCGCAGGACCGCCTTGGCAGAGAGAGCTCCGGCGAGCGCCTCGAACATTCCCGCGGTGACCGTGGGCGTGAGGACGACGGGCATGCGGGCTGTCGGCGGCCGTCCGGCGCCGAATTTTCTCGCGGCCTGGTCGGCCGCCGCCGCGCCGGTTTTCTCCAGGCTCAGGTCTTCCCACCTCTCCGACCAGTCACTTTCCCAGCCGGTCTGGCGGACGCCGTCTCTCAGGATCACGACTTCCAGCGAGGCCCAGGCCCGTCGCCACGACCACGCCCGTCTGAGACCGCCGGAATGGGCGATGAGCCAGCGGCCTCCCGCCGCGGTGACGCTGGCGGCGCGGGTGCGCAGATCGTTGCCCCGCCGGCGGGCGGCCTCTTCCAGACGAAGGGCCGGCTCCTCAAGGGGGGCCGGCGGGACGGGGTCGGGCATGTGGTCCATGTCTCCCCGGCCGGTGGTCTCGCCCGTTTGGGCGCCGTCGGCCGGCCTGTTTTCATCCTCCTGGCGTCCGCAGGCGGCCAGGTCCCTGGCCCGGGCGACGGCCTCGGCCACGCCCTCACCGTCCAGGCGGGATGTGGCGGCGAACCCGATCCGCCCATCCCGGAATACCCGCACGCCCAGGCCGCGCTCGCGGCTGTTCTCGCTTGCTTCCAGGACGCCGCCCGCCACCGTCACGGTGGTGCTGAAGGACTCCTCGAGAGCGGCTTCGATGATTTCTCCCGGCCGGGCGGCGGCCAGGGCCTCTTCGACCGGCTGCCGGCTCCCATGGCTCATGAGGCCGCCTGGGCGCCACCCACCACGATGGCCGGGATGCGCAGGGTCGGCTGGGCGTCGGCGACGGGCACCCCCTGGCCGTCCTTGCCACAGGTTCCCACCTGGAACCCGATGTCATTCCCGACCCGATCAATGGTCCGGAGAATCTCGGGGCCGTTGCCGGCCAGGGTCACGTCCCGTAACGGTTCGGCCAGCTTGCCCTCGCGGATACGGTAGGCTTCGGCGCAGTGGAAGACGAACTGGCCGCTGGCGATGTCCACCTCGCCGCCGCCCATGTGGGCGATGAAGATGCCGTCCCTGACCGAGGCGAGGATGGCCTCCGGGTCGTCGGTGCCCGGCGCGATCATGGTGTTCCGCATGCGCGGGATCGGCAGGTGCCGGAACGATTCGCGCCGGCCGTTGCCGGTGGGGGAACACCCCATGTTGCGGGCGCTGCGCCGGGAATGGAGGAACCCCTTGAGTATGCCGTTTTCAATGAGCACCACTCTGGATGTGGGCACCCCCTCGTCATCGTAGCGGGACGTGCCCCGCCGCCGTGGAAGGGTGCCGTCGTCGATGACCGAGATGAGGGGAGAGGCGACTTCTTCACCCAGGCGGCCGGTGTAGACGCTGAGTCCCTTCTCGGCGAAGTCACCTTCCAGCCCGTGACCGCATGCCTCATGCACCATGGTGCCGCCGGCCCTGGACGACAGCACCACCATGAAGGTGCCGGCCGGGGCGGGTTCGGCCTCCAGTTGCAGCAGCGCCTGACGGGCCGCGCGTCCAGCCGTGTCCTCGGGCGGAGTGCCGTCGAACATCTCCAGGCCGCGGCTCTCCGATGAGGCCTCGTAGCCGGTGCGCAGATCTTCTCCCTGGCGGGCCAGCACCTGCACCGCCAGGGTCGTCATCACCCGTGTATCACGGGCCTCCTCGCCGTCCGAATTGAAGATGGCGACCTCCTGGACCGAGTCGAGATAGCGGGCCGTGACCTGGCTGACCCTGGGGTCGCACTTGCGGGCGGCCTGGTCGGCCCGGCGCAGGAGGCTGACCAGTTCATCCACGGTGACATCAGCCGGGGAGCGTTCCACGGCGGTCGCGGGAGGCGCCGGCAGGTGATGGAAGGTGTCCGGTGCCGGGCGCGACCGGCCCTTGAGGGTGGCAGCCAGGTCCCGGGCCAGAGCCTGCAGGAGGTCCGGGTCGTCACTGTTGGCGCTGGCGAAGAACGTGCGGTCGCCCTGCACGAGGCGAAGCGCTGTACCTCCGTCCCGGACCACCGAGGCGCTGTCCATATCCCCATCGTCCAGGGCCAGGGATGTGCGCCTCGTCGTCTCACGGTAGACCTCGGCGAACCCGGCCCCGGTGCTCATCAGGATGGCCAGCAGGCGGCGGGCGTCGGCGGGCATTATTCCTCCTCCTCGGCGCGGCGCCGCTCCGGCAGGGCCATGCCCTGTCGCTTGCACGCCAGGTCTTCCCGCAGGAGGGCATGAACCGCCTGGGCCCTGCGGGTGGTGTCGGTGAGGGAGCCCGACGTCTCGATGATGTAGTCGGCGAGAGCGATCTTGTCCTCAAGAGGGGCCTGTGCCGCCAGGCGCCGGTGGGCAGCGGCCACAGTCAGGTCCAGGTCTCGGGCCAGGAGCCGCGACAATTGCAGATCCCGGGTGCAGGCCACAACAACCAGGCGATCGTAGGTCTTGTAGCGCCCGGTCTCCACCAGAAGGGCCGCGTCGGTGATGACGATGCCGCCACCGGCGTGGCGCAGAGCTTCCTTCATCTCTTCCTCCTGGTACTGCACCGCCGGGTGAATGATGGCGTTGAGGCGGGCCCGGGCCGGGTCGTCGCGAAAGATTCTCGCTCCCAGGGCGCGGCGGTCCACCGCCCCGTCGGCGGTCAGGAATTTCTCGCCGAACTCGGCGGACACCTGGCGGGTCTGGGGCGTGCCCGGCTTGAGCAGGTCGTGGACCAGGGCATCGGCATCGATGATGACGGCGCCACAACGCTGCATGATGGCGTCCACCCTGGATTTCCCCGAGGCGATACCGCCGGTGAGGCCGACCTCCAGGAGGCCGTTGCCACCTGATTCTTCCCGGTTCAGGAAACTGCCCCCTGGGAGCAGCGCGCCCGGTAGGCGGCCAGTGTGTTCTTGAGCAGCATGGCCACCGTCAGGGGGCCGACGCCGCCGGGGACGGGTGTCAGAGCGCCGGCCACCGGGGCCACAAGGCGTGGGTGTACGTCGCCCACCAGGGTTGAGCCGTTTTCGCTCATGCGGGCAAAGCGCCGCGATTCGGCGCCGAAGTAATCGCGGGCCTGGTCGGGGTCGGTGACGCGGTGGATCCCCACGTCGATGACCGTGGCTCCCGGCTTGACGAACCGGTCGGTGACCATGGCGGGCCGTCCGATGGCGGCCACCAGGATATCGGCCTCCCGGCAGACCTCCGGCAGGTCGCGGGTCCGGGAGTGGACCACGGTGACGGTGGCATGTTCGCCGATGAGCAGCAGGGCCATGGGCCGGCCGACGATCAGCGAACGGCCCATGACGACGGCCCTGGCGCCCACCATGGGGATCTCTTCCCGGCGGAGCAGTTCGATGATGCCCGCCGGTGTGCAGGGCACCAGTCGCGGCCGGCCCTGGGCCAGGGCGCCGGCGTTGATGGCGTGGAAACCGTCCACATCCTTGGCCGGGTCGATGGCCTCCAGGACCTGGTCGGCATCCACCTGTTCAGGAAGGGGGAGTTGCACCAGGATGCCGTCCACTTCAGGGTTGGCATTGAGTTTTTCGACCAGGGCCAGCAGGTCCCGGGTGCTCATGCCGGCCGGCTCGCGATGAATGGCCGAACGAAAGCCGGCCTCCTCGCAGGCCCGGTCCTTGCTGGCCACGTAGACCGCCGAGGCGGAATTCTCGCCCACCAGGACGACGTCCAGTCCCGGGCGCCGGCCGCCGGCGGCGATGATCTTCTCAACCTCCGCGGCAGCTTCAGCGCGCAGCGTTTTCGCCAGGGCTGTGCCATCGAGTTTGCGAGCGGTCATGGTCGATCCTTCTTTGCATTCTTCTCGGGTTTGGGCACCGCGTAGGGTATGGCGACACGAAAAACCTCACCTTCCACCGAGAAGCCGTCCAGGTCCAGGACAAACTTCTTGAAGGCGTCGGGCATGCGGGTGAACACCAGGAGCTTGCTGATCTTTCCTCCCCCTGTCACGGTTTCACCGGTATCCATGACCGCCCGCAGGAGGCGCCTGCCTTCGTCTCCGGTGAGCTTCGCCCGCTCACCTGCGGCGATCAGGCAGGTGAAATCGCAGGGGGTGGAGTTGCTCAACGGTCCCTTGGTGATGAAGAAGAACGACTGGGGGCGAAACTGGACCTCCTGATCTCCGAGGTTGGTGATGCGGATGAGAAAAGTGAAGGTCCGCCAGCCAATGTTCCTGGTACTGAACGGGTCGGCGGTCTCGATGCCCGCCGACTGGAGAAAGATCTTCCGTTTTTCGTCGTCCAGGAGCTCGATCCGGATCTCCACGTTGTCGTTTCTGAAAGTGACCCGCTCTTTATCCAGGGCCTGGCCCGTGTCACCCTTCTGGTCGGCGTAGGGTTGCCAGTTGGCCGTTGCCGGGTGTCTCCCGGCCAGAGCGGGTGCGATGCTCACGAGCGCCAGGAACAGAACAATCGCCGGTCCATTTTTCAACTGAACTCTCCTGGGTGGGATGCCGCCTGCGGGATCTCATTATAGGCCTTCCCTGGGTGGGGATCCCGGGGTACCGGCTGCCGTGGGGGATGCCTTTCGGGTATGCTGGCCCATGGGGAGAACCCACATGGTCAAGCGCAGAGATTTTCTGGGGGCCGCCGGTGGCGGTCTGGCGGCCTCGGTTCTGGGCGCAGGTGCCGCGAGGGCGGCGGGTGCCCGGGGCGCAGGTCCGTCGGCGAGTCTGTTCCTGCCGGCCGATGACCTGGATGGGGCCCAGGTGGACCGGCTCCCGCTGTCGTGGAATCAGGAGCGCATCAGGATCCTGTGTGCCCGCCTGCGCCAGGACGGGATCAAGGGCGTTCTTCTCACCGACCGCTGGAACATCATCTACTTCACCGGGTTGTGGCACAGCACTACCGAGCGCCTGTTCCATGTCTTCTTCTCCACCGAGGACCCGCGGCCCATCTGGTTCTACCCGGGGCTGGACCGGGACCTGGTCACGTCCTGGTGGTATGAGGACGGCGAGATGTATTTCGACTGGCACCACGGCGAGGGTGCCTTCCCTCACCGTGGCAAGGTGCAGATGGGGGCGCAGGTCGACCTCTGGGCCTGGGTCATGAAGAGGCTCAAGAAGAGGGGCTGGGCGGGCAAGTCCCTGGCGGTGGATCGGGAGTTGACTCCCTCCAGCCAGCAAGCGGTGGTGGCCGAACTGGGCGGAGAGATGACCTCCGCCGCCGGCCGGTGCATGGACATGCGCATGCGCAAGACGCCCCAGGAGCAGGCTCTCTGGCGCCGGGCCTACAACTATTTCAATCGTGTCCATGCCTACGCCAGGGACATGTTGCTGGAACATGGTACCGATCTGACTGACTACGACATCGCCGCCGCCGCCACCAGATGGGGCACCGATCTGATCATGGCTGACTTGAAACGGGACGGGCGCCCCCATTCCTCGGTGGGTTTCAGCCTGCGGATCGCCTGCCGCACCGGGGCGGGCACGGCCTATCCTCATCCCAACCAGTTTCATCACAACAGGGTGGCCCGGGGGCAGGCGTTGCAGATTGCCGGGGGAATCCGCATCGGCGGCTGCGGCGGCGAACTCTACCGGGCGTTTCTGATCCATCCCTGGACCGATCACATGAAGAAAGTCTGGACCATCAGCCGTGACTGCACCCGGATTCAACGGGAAGAATCGGTGGCCGGGGTGACCTGTTCCATGGTGGCCTACAGGATTCACAAGTACCAGGTGGACAACGGCATGGCGGATTACATCTACCACAGGCCGGCTCATGGCGAGGGGAGCGAAGGGCATCAGCCGCCCTACCTGGCCCTGGGCGATCACACCATGCTGGAGGAAGGCATGGCGTTCTCGGTGGAGCCGGGCCTCTACGATCCTGAAAATGGGTTCGGAATCAACTGGTCCGATGACTATTTTATCCGCGCCAAGGGCCCGGCCCGGCAGATGTCCCGGTTGCCGTGGTCGGAAGACTGGTGCCTCATCAAGTTGTGAGAAGGAGATAGGTTCATGAGACGAGGGTCACGCCAGGCCGTGTGGTTCACTGCGGTCACGATGGTTGTTCTGGGTGCCGGGGCACTGCATTCTTATGTGGCCCAGTCGCGCTTCGACGAGGTGAAGATCGAGGCCGAGAAGGTCGCCGACGGCCTCTACATGCTCAAGGGAGCCGGCGGCAACATGGGCGTCCTGGTGGGCGAGGATGGTGTCCTGCTCATCGATGACCAGTTTGCTGAACTGGCCGGGAGAATCCGGGCCGCCATCGGCGAACTGGGCGGCGGCGCACCGACCTTTCTGTTGAACACGCACTATCACGGCGATCATACGGGCGGTAACGCCGAGTTCGGGGCCGCCTCGATCATTCTGGCCCATGACAACGTGCGCGTCCGCCTTGAGTCGGGAATTCAGCCCATGGGAGGCGAGGACAAGCCGGCGCCGCCTGAAGCTTTGCCGGTCATCACCTACAGCGAAGAGGTGACCCTTCATTTCAACGGCGAGGAGATCCAGGTGGTCCACTTCCCGGCCGGCCACACCGATGGCGACAGCGTTGTCTTCTTCAAGAATGCGGATGTCGTGCACATGGGTGACGACATGTTCGCGGGCATGTTCCCGTTCGTGGATCTCTCCGCCGGTGGCAACGTTGAAGGACTGATCCGCAACTTGGAGGTCATCCTTGGCCGCATCGGGAAAAAGACCAAGTTGATCCCGGGGCACGGCCCTCTGAGCACGAAGAACGACCTCAGGGTTTTTCGGGAGATGCTCGTGGAGACGCAAGCCGTGGTGAAGAAGGAAATGGACGCCGGTCAGAGCCTGGAGCAGATCAAGGAAGCCGGCCTGCCGGAAGAATGGGATGCCTGGGGCGAAGGATTCATCAAGACCGATCGCTGGCTGGAGACCCTCTACCATTCATTGAAGGACAACGCCTGAAGAGGGTCGAGCCGTGGCACTGGAAGAGATCCGCATCAAGGGTGCGGCCGAACACAATCTCAAGAATATCGACCTGGTCCTGCCCCGCAACCGGCTGATTGTCTTCACCGGCCTCTCGGGGTCGGGCAAGTCATCCCTTGCGTTCGACACCATCTACGCCGAGGGCCAGCGCCGCTACGTCGAGTCGTTGTCGGCCTACGCCCGCCAGTTCCTGGAAATGATGGAGAAGCCCGATGTTGAGCTCATCGAAGGGCTGTCGCCGGCCATCTCCATCGAGCAGAAGACCACCTCCCGGAACCCCCGCTCCACCGTGGGCACCGTCACCGAGATTCACGACTATCTGCGTGTTCTCTTCGCCCGGGTGGGTGAGCCCCACTGCCATGTCTGCAAGCGTCCCATCGCCGCCCAGACCGTGCAGCAGATCACGGACCAGTTGCTGGCCTTCCCGGAGCGGACTCGCCTGACCCTCATGGCGCCTGTTGTGCGGGGGCGGAAGGGGGAGTACCGGCGGCAGATGCTGGAGCTGGCACGCAAGGGATTTCTGCGCGCCCGTCTCGACGGGTCCATGATCGAACTCACCGATCCGCCGGTCCTGGACAAGAACAAGAAGCACGATCTGGATGTGGTGGTGGATCGTCTCGGGGTGCGCGCCGGCGTGCGCCAGCGGCTCACGGAAGCGGTGGAAACCTGCATCACCCTGGCCGCGGGGCTGGTGCGCGTCACTGTGGCGCCCCGGGAGGGCAAGACGGAGGAGCTGCTTCTCTCGGATCGCCTGGCCTGTGTTGAATGCGGTATCTCGGTGCCGGATCTGTCGCCGCGGATGTTCTCGTTCAACTCGCCCTATGGGGCCTGCCCCGACTGCGGCGGTCTGGGGGTGAGCCGGGATCTGGACGCCAGGAAGATCATCCCGGACCCGGGCTTGAGCATTGACGAGGGCGCCATCCAGGTGCCGGGCCTGCGCAACTCGTTCTTCAACGTCTACATGGAAGGCCTGCGGAAGGTGCACCGGTTTCGTACCGATGTGCCCTGGCGGAAGCTGCCTGCCAAGGTGCGCAAGATGCTCATGGAAGGAACCGGTGGGCGCGAATACAATTTCCGCTGGCAAGGAAAGCGCAGCAGTTACAACTTTCGCAACAGCTGGGACGGCATCATTCCCTGGGTCCTGAAGCGTTATAACCGCACATCGTCAGGCAAGCGCCGCCAGGAGATCGAGAAGCTCATGTCGTTGCGTCCCTGCAGCCAGTGCCTGGGTCACAGGCTGCGTCCCGAGTCACTGGCGGTGACCGTGGGTGAGAGGAGCATCAGCGACTACAGCCGCCTTTCCATCGATACTGCTGTGGAAGCGTTCGCCGGGCTCAAGCTGGATCGCCGCCGGCGCACCATCGCCCGCCAGATTCTCAAGGAGATCCGTGAGCGCCTGGGTTTCCTGCGCAACGTTGGATTGGGATATCTCTCCCTGGATCGCTCGGCTGCGACCCTCTCGGGCGGCGAGGGGCAGCGCATTCGCCTGGCCACCCAGATAGGCAGCCAGCTCACCGGGGTGCTTTACGTACTGGACGAGCCGTCCATCGGCCTTCACCAGCGGGACAATCGCCGTCTGCTGAAGACCCTGGAGCGCATGCGGGATCTGGGGAACACGGTCATTGTGGTGGAGCATGACGAGGAGACCATCAGCAGTGCCGATTTCGTGGTGGACCTGGGTCCCGGTGCCGGCGAGCATGGTGGCGAGATCGTCGCCATCGGAACGCCAGCGGCGATCCTGGCCGAGCCCCGCTCCCTCACCGGGCAGTACCTCTCGGGCGCCATGAGCATCGAGATCCCCGCGCGGCGCAGGTCCGGATCGGGCGGCGCCCTGGTGGTCTGCGGGGCGGCGGAGCACAACCTCAAGAACATCCAGGTGCGCTTCCCCCTGGGAGTTCTGACCTGCGTCACCGGCGTGTCGGGATCGGGGAAGAGTACGCTGGTCAACGACATTCTCTATAAAGCCCTCACCCGGACGCTCTATGATTCGCCGGTGGTGCCTGGCCGGCACCTGAAGATCGACGGGCAGGACGGTATCGACAAGATCATCGCCATCGACCAGTCGCCGATTGGCCGCACGCCGCGCTCCAATCCCGCCACCTACATCGGCCTGTTCACTCCTATCCGCGAGTTGCTGGCCCAGACGCCCGAATCACGCCTGCGGGGCTACCAGCCCGGGCGTTTTTCATTCAACGTCAAGGGCGGCCGCTGCGAGGCCTGCGAGGGGGGGGGTGTCA
>SMYD01000021.1 GCA_004356015.1 Acidobacteriota bacterium
AGCCGGGGGACCTGCTCACCCTGGGCTGCGCCCTGGCTTTCGCCCTGCATATTCTGGGTGTCGGCCTGCTCACGGCCCGGCACGATTTCCGCCGTCTCTTCGTGGTTCAGATCGCCACGGCCGCTGTCCTGTTGGCCATGGTCACGCCTCTGGAGGCGGTCCGCTGGCAGCCCAGCAGCCGTCTGGCCGGTGCGGTGCTTCTCACCGGTGGCCTGGCCACTACCCTGGCCTTCTATGTGCAGAACAAAGTCCAGAGCCGGACCTCTGCAGCCCGTACCGCCATCATCTTCGCCATGGAGCCGGTGTTCGCAGCACTGGTCATAGCCCTGCTGGCAGGCGGCCACTGGGATCTCTCACGGACTCAGACCCTGGGTGCGGCACTCATCGTCGGTGGCCTGCTCGTTGCGGCCCTGGGGACACGGGCCTCGGATCCTCAGGCGCCCTCCGGACCGGGTGCGGGCCCCCGGCGGCGCACCGCGTCCTCGCCGTAACGCTGGCGGATGCAATCCAGGGCCCGGGACAGGGCCCGATCCCGGGTACCGGGAGCGTCCTGGAAAAGAGCAAGCTGCTGTTCCTGGCGGCGTAGATCGGTCAGGACCAGCTCCATCCAGCGGATACGCACCCTGCGGGTGGTGAGAGCATCGAGGGCAGGGCACAGCCGCAGGAAAAGATCCCGGTCCCCGGCGGTGCGCGACTCAAGGCGTACGCCGCGCGCTGCGTAGCGCCCGTCGCCGCCACGCACGTGCAGGCGTGCCGTGGTGGCGGCCAGGCCGGCGCGGCGAAGAAGGCGGCCGCCTCGTTCCACCAGCAGGAAGAGCGTGGCGCGCAGGATGTCGTCGTCAAGGCTTTCCCGGGCCAGGGTTTCTTCCACGCGGATGAGCGGTTGCCGCGCTGCCGGCCGCACCGGCGCATCATCCTGTCCCCGGGACTGCCGGAACAGGGTGTAACCATGTCTCTGGAAGGCCAGCAGCAGGCGGGAAAGGGGCAGGGCTGCGATATCCAGGATCCGGCGGAGATTGAGATCGGCCAACAGGCGCCGCTGGTGGGACTGGCGGACCGCCGGCAGAAGAGGCGCCGGCAGAGGCGATAGAAAGGATGCTTCCTGGCCGGGGCGCACGTCGGCCAGTTCCCGCGCCGGGGTGATGCGGCAGGCCACACCGCTGACCAGCTTGTTGCTGGACAGGCCCATGCTGCATGGAAGGCCGAGCCGGGAGAGTACCTCGCGCTGGATGCGGGCGGCGGTATCCCGGCTGTCTCCCAGCAAGCGGGACGTGCCTGTCAGGTCGGCGAAGATGCCGCCGGCGATCACCGGTTCAACCAGGGGCGCATAGGCAGCGGCGAGGTGGGTCAGAGCGGCTCGGGCGCGGTCCTGCAGATTGGCGTCGGGCGGGACGAGGATCAGGCGCCGGCAGAGGGCCCGCGCCTCGGCAAGACACATGCCGGTGCGCACACCGTCGCCGCGGGCTTCCTGAGAAACTGCGGCGATGACGGCCCGGGGCGAGCGCCGGCTGAGGATGGCCACCGGGCGCCCGCGGAGGGAGGGGTCGTGGACCCTCTGCACCGCCACGGGGAAGGCGGTGATCTGAAGATGGAGAATGCGCCGTTCCATTCCTGTTCTGGCTCGTTGCCGGATTCATGGGTGAGAAAAACAAAGTATACGAATAAAACACGAAAGTCAAGATGTCCACTGTCCGGATGGTGAGAGCGGGGGAGAAACCGGGCCGTGGAAATCCGGAGCTGCGGCTCAGAGACGGTAGAGCAGCCAGTAGACGGTGACGCCGGTGATGGAGACGTACAGCCAGATAGGCAGGGTCCAGCGGGCCAGGCGGCGGTGCCGGGAGCGCTGGTTGCGAAGGGCGGCCACGATGGTGAGAATGGCCAGGGGGGGGACGATAGCCGCCAGCAAGGTATGACTGATGAGAATACTGAAGTAGATGGCACGGATGACGCCGGTGCCAGTGAACGCGGTGGAACCGTGAATGGCATGATAGGTGAGGTAGCTCACCAGGAACAGGGTGGAGGTGGCAAAGGCCGCGAGCATGCAGATCCTGTGGCTGCGTTCACGCCCGGCGCGGATGAAGCCGTAGCCGGTGAGGATCAGGATGCCGCTGAGTGCATTGAGTGCCGCGTTGAGTGCCGGGAGCTGGGTGGTGGTCACTTTCCGGGACCGTCGGCCCGGGTACGCACCAGCAGGACGGCGGTGGCCAGGGTGGCGGCGGCGAACAGTGCGGTGATCCCCAGAGACATGGCCAGGCTCGGCCCCGGTGCGGCGGGAGCGCCAAGGGCCAGGCGCACGGCGCGCACACCATAGGTGAGTGGATTGATGGTCATGACCAGTCGCAGCCAGGGCGCCGTTCCAGCCAGCGGGAAAAAGGCGCCACTGAGAAGCCACATGGGGAGGAGGCCCAGGTTCATGACCATGTGAAAGCCCTGGGTGGAGTCCATGCGCCACGCCATGCAGAAGCCGATACCGGTCAGCGCCAGGCTGATCCCGGTCAAGGCGAGGAGGGCCAGAAAGATGCTGCTGACGGAGAGGGGCAGGCCGGCCAGGGGTGCCGCCAGGAGGACCAGGCCCGCTTCGCCGACGGCCAGGATCGTGGCGCCCAGGACCTTGCCCAGGACGATGGCCAGGCGCGGCACCGGTGAGGCGAGAACCGCCTGCAGGAATCCGGCCTGGCGATCCTCGATGATGGAGATGGTTGAAAAGACGGCCGTGAACAGGATGACCAGGACCAGGATCCCGGGGAATGACCAGGTCAGATAATCGCTTCCCGCGCTGGTTCCGGGGACCTGAAACGAGGCGCGAAAGCCTGTGCCCAGCAGGATCCAGAAGAGAAGCGGTTGCAGGGCGGAACTGATGAGGCGGCTGCGCTGGCGCACGAAACGCAGGATTTCCCGCTCCAGGAGGGAGATCATCGGCCCCAGGAGGCCGGGGCGGGCGGCCAGGGTGGCGTTCATGATGGTTCTCGGGCCGGATCGTCTTCGAACCGGTGGCCTGTTCGTTTCACGAAGACATCCTCGAGGGTGGGAGCCTGCACGGTGATCGCCGCTATCTGGGAGGCGAACGCTGAGGCCAGGCGCGGTACCAGCGCGTGGCCGTCAGCGTGCTCGATTCGCACTGCGCCGTCGAGGACTTGGGCGTCGATCTTCATCCGGTCGTTGATGGCTCGGGCCAGGTCCCCGGGTTTGTCGGCCCGGATGGTGACAATGGTGCCGTCCATGGCGGCGCGCAGGTTCGCCGGTGTGTCCAGGGCGACCAGCCGGCCTTCATCCAGAATCGCCAGCCGGTCACAGAACTCTCCCTCCTCCATGATGTGGGTGGTGACCAGGACAGACAGGCCGGTTTCGCCGCGCAGCTTGTCCAGGTAGCGCCAGAGGTCGCGGCGGGCGCGAGGATCCAGTCCGGCGGAAGGTTCATCCAGGAGGAGCAACCCCGGCCGGTGGAGAATGCCCCGGGCCAGATCGGCGCGGCGCTTGAGGCCTCCGGAGAGTTGTCCCACGCGCTGTCGCCGGCGGTCTGAGAGCCCGAGGCTGGCCAGCAGTTCTGTGACCCGTTGGGACCGCTGGCGACGCGGGACCCCCTGCAGGCGGGCATGATGCCGGAGGTTCTCCTCCACGGTCAGCATGTCGTCAAGGGCCGGAGCCTGGAAGACGATCCCGATCCGTGAACGCACGGCATCCGGATGCGTTGCAACATCGTGGCCGAAGACCGAGGCCTGACCCGCAGCCGGAGTCAGGAGCGTCGACAGAATGCGAAAGAGAGTCGTCTTGCCGCTGCCGTTGGGCCCCAGCAGGCCGAAGAATTCACCTGGAGACATCTGGAACGAGACACCGTCCAGGGCGCGGTGCTTGCCATAGGTATGGACCAGTTCCCTCACCTGCACCGGCACATCCGCGGGTTCCACTCGGTTCATCATCAGGCTCCCGTCCTGTCCATGAGAAGAAGCCCCCAGAGAAGAGGCAGGTAAATGACCGAGGCCAGGAGCAGCCTGCGGGCTGATTCCCGAGTACGTTGCCGCGCGAAGAGGAAGCCGGCGACGTTCAGCCCCAGGCCCAGCAGGACGGCCCCTGCCAGATAGCTTCCGCCGGCGAGCCCGAGGGTCGACGGCAGGAGGCTGACCGGCAGGAGAGCCGCATTGTAGATGATCACCTGCAGGGCGGTGAAATGCCCGTCGGTATCCACCACCGGCAGCATGGGCATGCCCCCGCGGCGATAGTCGTCGCGGTAAAGGAACGCAATGGCGAGGAAGTGGGGCATCTGCCAGAGGAAGACGATGGCGAACAGGACCAGGGCCGGTGAGGCGAGGGTTCCTGTGGCCGCGGCCCAGCCGCCTACCGGCGGCAGGGCCCCGGGAATCGCCCCCACGACGGTGGCCAGAGACGTGAATTTCTTCATGGGCGTGTAGATCAAGCCATAGGTGACCAGGGTCAGGCCCGCCAGCGCTGCGGTCAGGAGATTCACCGCGAAAGCGAGAATCAGAAGGCCGCCGGCACTGAGCAGGAGGCCCAGGAAGAGAGCCTCGGCCGGCCGTATACGCCCCGACGGCAGCGGGCGGTTCGCGGTGCGCCGCATGGAGGCGTCACTCTCGCGCTCCAGCACCTGGTTGAGGGCGCCGCTGCCTGAGGAGACCAGGGCGGTGCCGGCCAGCAGGGCGATGGCGGTCAGCCCGAAGGCGCCGCCGGCCAGGACGAAACCCACCAGAGCCGTCAGCACGATCAAGAGCGTGATGCGCGGTTTGGTCAATGCCAGCAGGTCCTGGATGCTGATCCGGACCAGCGCCATGCGTGCCTCGAGAACCGTCATCCATGGCTCCCGGAGAGGACGGCCTGGGAGGGATGGAGGCTGGCCACCGAGCCTGCTGCCTTGGCCTGCAGCCTGCGACGGGTCTCGATGGCGCCCCATACGGCAACCCCCAGGGAGAGCGTGCCCCCGAGGACGTGCAGGCTGGTGATGAGCGGGGATTTGCCCGTCCAGATGGTCAGCCCCCCCAGGGTCACCTGCAGAGGCAGGAGCAGGGCGAGGCTCACTGTCGGCGCCAGCAGGCGGGCACACCGTCCGCTGGCACGCATACTGGCGGCCAGCAGCGGTAGCGACACGGCCAGAACAAGGAGAGCCCCGAGACGATGGGAAAAATGAAGGATCACAGGCCAGGTCTCAAGGGGTGGCAGCAGGCGGCCGAAGGCCAGGGGAAAGTCGGGGATGGCCAGACCGGCGCCTGAGTGGCGCATGAGAGCGCCCATGAGCATTTGTCCGTAGAGAACAGCCGCCAGAACGTGCCAGCCCCGTCTGAGGGCGCGTGGTGCCGGCTGCACGGGGTCGTTCCGCACATGAGTCCTGGATGTGAGGCGCCACAGCAGAACAAGTCCGGCGAAGAACAGGTTGGCCATGGCGGCGTGGGCTACGGACACGGCCGTGGGGAGCAGGAGCAAAACCGTCAGGCCACCCAGGGCGGCCTGCAGAAGCACCAGGCCCAGAGCCGCAGTGGTGAGATGTCGCACCGTGGCGCGGGGTTCGGTGCGCCATGCCATGACCATCAGGAGCGTGGTCAGGAGAGCGACCGCGCCGGCGATGAGACGGTGGCCGTGCTCGTAGAAGACACCGCCCACCATGCGTGGAAAGAGTGTGCCGTGGGACAGAGGCCAATCCGGTACGGCCAGGCCTGAACCGGTGCTGGTGACCATGCCGCCCGCGAAGACCAGAATCGCAGTTGCCGACAGGGTCAGCAGAACCAGGCCATGGAAGATACGGCGGCCGCGGGTCACAGTGCCATCCGGCCGGTGAGGATCAGAGAGCCCAGGACCACGGCCAGGACGGTTGCCGGGATCAGTGTCCAGACCAGGCGCGTCGCCGGGCGGACACCGGAATCCGGTGTCCGCGGCCGGCGCAGGATCGTAAACAGGATCGCGGAGAAGAGGATGAAGAACCCTCCTGCGCCCACGGCCGTCAGAATCAGAGCGACCCGTGTGACGGTCATGCCGTTTCCTGTGTGCGCAGGGATTCCGGCGCGGACGCCGCGCCGGTGCCCATGGGCTGGTGAAATGACGTCATCAGAACTTCCGGTGCGCAGACATCACGCAAGCCTGTGGATCTCCTCTGGATCTCGCGAGAAGCATGGCGCTGTGGATGGCTGGGCAAGCCGACGATCTGTATCGTGAAACGGTCCTGAGCGCAAGGCCCCGGCCCGTCCCGGACGGGGCGGAGAGAGAAAGAAGTGCTGAAGAACCGCGTGGTACCGGAGGCCGGACTCGAACCGGCACAGGGTTGCCCCCGGGGGATTTTGAGTCCCCTGCGTCTACCATTCCACCACTCCGGCAAGACAAGCCCATCATCGAACGCTTCACGCCCGGCGTCAAGGGTTCGGGGAGAGGGGAGAAGTGGTGAATTATGCTAGAATAAACTGTTAGCCTGAGTTTTCGGGGAAAATTGAGGGAGTTGATCGTGGCGCTGGAGTTCAAAAAGGGTGACAAGATCATCTATCCGAATCATGGCATCGGGATCATCCAGGACGTGATCACGACAACCATCGCCGGGATGAAGCAGTCCCTTTACCGCATGCATATCTACTCCAATGAATCCACGGTCATGGTGCCGGTGGGAAACATAGGGGAAGTAGGCCTGCGCCCCATTGCCAGCAAGAAAGAAGTCGATAAGCTGTTTCGTTTTCTGCGGGATGGTTCCATCGATACTTATGGCGACTGGAAAGGCCGGTACCAGGAGAACTCCGAGAAAATGCGCACCGGCAGCATCACTCAGGTGGCATCGGTGTACAAGAACCTGATGCTGCTCTCCGAGCACAAGCCACTGTCCTACCGCGAGCGCAAGATGCTGGATCGGGCGCGCTATCTCATCGTCAGTGAGGTGGCCCTGGTGGTCGACTCCACCGAGGAGGCAGCGGAGAAGAAGCTGGATCGCGCCGTGAAAATCTCCGTCAAGAGCGCCTTGGCCTCGTCGGCCTGAGTTTTGCCGGTGTGGACCGCGCGCTGATCCACAGTCTGGCGGCGGAAGCCGCGATCTCCTGGAGTGGGCGGCGCATCGAGCGGGTTCTGCCGCGTCCGGGTGAGGGCCTGGCTCTTCTGCAGAGAAGAGAGGGGGGGCCGGCTCTGGATCTGGCTCCTTTGCCGCCGCGGGCATGGCTCGCAGTCACCTCGATTCGTCTGCGGGCTGATACCGGCCCCTCAGGTCCCGGCCGTGCCGCGCTCATGAAGGCCCTGGCCGGGCAGGTGGTGACCACGGTCACCGTGCTGGAAGGCGAGAGAATTGTCAAGCTGGAGCTGGACCAGGGCCACTCCCTCATTCTGGAATTGCTCGGGGCCGCCGGCAATCTATTTCTGCTGGCACCGGCTGGAATTGTGGAGCTCGCTCTGCGGCAGGTGAAGCGGCCTGGTGGTGTCCTCACCGCCGGTGAGGCCTGGCGACCGCCGGTGGGTCGGCAGGGGAGCGAACCTGCCTGCCCCTGGGTGTGGGAGAGCGTTGGGCCATCGGCCATGCCCCGCAGTCCTGGTCTGGGCGCCGCCCTGGCCACCCGTGAGATCGAGCCGCTGGATCAGCAGGCGGCGGCCTCCCTGGTGGTCTGCCTGGAAGGGCCGCCGGCGGCGCCGGCGGTTTTTGAACCGTCGAAATTCCTGGGCGATGCGGTCCTGCGCCGCGCCTGGTTACGGGAGAAGCATCTCGAGGCGACACAGCGCCTGGCCGCGTGGCGACGGCGCCTGTCGCGGGAGGGCCGGCGCCTGTCTCGCCTGGAGGAGCGCCAGGAGAAGGAGGACCGGGAGGCCTGCGGGGATCAGGCCTTGCGGCACAAGGCCGAGGCGCTGGCGGCCGGCCTTCACCGGGTCGAGCGGGACGGACTCAGGGTGCAGGTGCCGGACCCCTATGGGCCGCCGGGATCCCACGTGGCCATACAACTCAACCCGGGTGAGTCGCCGCGGGCGGCCATGGATCGGCTCTTTCACCGCGCCGGCCGCCTGGAGAGGGCACGGGAGACGATCCGGCGCAACCTGTCCGTGACCCGCCAGCGGCGGGCGGAGGTGCTCCGTCTGGCAGAGGGAGCTGAGGACCTGAGCAGGGAGGAGGATCTGGCCCGGGCCGTGGGTTCGGCGCCTGCCTGGCTGCGTGGCGAGAGCCAGCGCCGGCGCCGGGCTCCTCTGCTCCTTCCCAGGGGAGGATCCGGGCGGCGCGGCCGCGACCCCCGTGAGCGCAAGGTGCGGCGGTACCAATTGCCGGGTCCCTGGACCCTCCTGGTAGGGGGACAGGCGGATGTCAACGATTACGTCAGTTTTCGCCTCGCTTCGCCCGCCGATTTCTGGCTGCATGTGGCCGACTACCCCGGGGCGCACGTGGTGGTCCGGAATCCCCGCAGGATCACGGATCCCCCGTCTGCCGCCCTTCGTCGTTGGGCCGAGGTCGCGGCCTGGTTCAGCAAAGCCCGTGGCCGGGGGCCGGTTGATGTCCGCTGGACCCAGGCGCGTTACCTGCGCAAGGGCAAGGGGATGCCGGTGGGGATGGTCCTTCTGCCCCGGTTCTCCACCCTGACCGTGGAGGCCGCCGAGCCGCCCCGTCTCCCTGAGTTCGGAGGTGCTTGAATCGCCCCCGTGGCGCACGTATGTTGCATCTTGCCGGTGATTTGCGATCCACGGGGAGACAGGCGACCCGGCGGGAGGATATGGCATGGCCGCCCAGGAGGCAGACCAGATGTGGGGGAAAAGACTCCGGGTTCAGCTCGCCCTGCAGGCAGGAGGTGTGGCCGCTGTCGCGGCGGCCTTCATGGTGGCTTCTCCCTGGGGGTTGTGGCTGGCGGCCGGCGGTGGCGCCGCGTTTTTGGCGGGCTTCACCGCAGTTGCCCGGCGGCGTTGGGGCAGGGAACTGGAGCTGGAGAGAAACCGGTGCCGGGCAACCCGGCAGCAGATGACGGCCCTGGAGGAACGCCTGGCAAACACCCAGGCTGAGTTGAACCGTCTCCACGGGGCGCTCCGGGAGCAGGTGCAGGTCCTGATTGACGATGGCGGCAAACGCACCGAGCAGGCGCAGGTCCTGGAACAAGCCACCGGGGAGATGTCCTCCTGGCTCAAGGACGTGGGCGGTTCCATCGAGCATCTTTCCAGTTCCACCGAAGAGACCAGTTCCTCGGTGTTCGAGATGGTGGCAACCATCGAGGAGGTGGCCGGCCATATCGAGGGCATGGCCGGTCAGGTCAACGAAACAGCCGCCGCCACGGCTTCGCTGGTCGACACCATCAAGGGCGTGGACGCCAGTGTGGACGGGTTGCAGGCCTTCGTGACGGAGACCTCCGGCACCATGGAACAGGTGACTGCCGCCATACGCCAGGTGGAAAGCCGCACGTCGGAAAGCAATCTCCTGTCCGAGCAGGTGGCTGCCGATGCCGAGGAAGGCATGAAAGTCGTGCAGCAGACCATCGAGGGGATGGAACGGATTCGCGGCTCCGTGGGTGAAGCCGCGGACGCCATCGCCCAGCTGGGCCGGCGCAGCCAGGAGATGGGCAGCATTCTGAACGTCATCGATGAAGTCGCTGAACAGACCAATCTCCTGGCCCTCAACGCCGCCATCATCGCTGCCCAGGCCGGGGAGCACGGCAAGGGATTCGCCGTGGTTGCCAATGAGATCCGCGGGCTGGCGGAGCGAACCGGAAGTTCCACCCGGGAAATCTCCTCGCTCATCGAGTTCTTCCAGCAGGAGGCGGGGCGGGCGCGGCAGAGCATGGAAGACGGCTCCCGGCAGGTGGAGGCCGGGACATCCCTGACCGGACGCGCCGGCCAGGCCCTGACCAAGATTCTGGACTCGGCGCGCGAGTCCTCCCGGGTGGCCGGTGAGATCGCACGGACCACCCAGGAGCAGGGCCAGGGCGCCCAGATCGTCGTGGCGGCCGTGGAGCGGCTGAAGGAGATGGTTTCCCAGTTGTCGGCCATCACCACCGAGCAGACGGAGCGGTCAGGGTCGATCATGGGAACGGTGACGCGCATGCGGGAACTGAGTGAGCAGGTGAAAAGAGCCACCATGGAGCAGGCCAAGGGAGGCCGTCTCATCACCGAGGCCATCCGTTCTGTCACCGACAGCGTGGGCTCCATTCATCAGGCGACTCTGCGCCAGGACAGAGAGAATGAGCGGGTTGCTGTCGCCCTTGATACGTTCCTGGCCATAGGCGTGGAAAATCATGTCTCCATGAAGCAGGTCATGCGCACAACCCGGGAGATGCAGGAACTTCTCGAGACTCTGTCCGCCGGCGGTGCGACGCCTCGTTGAGCATGGCAGCTCTCAGGGAGGTAGAATCAACCCGTGTTCGCCCGCCGCGAAGACCTGGCCGCCCTCCTGGACGCCACTCTCCTGCGTCCCGATGCAGGCGATGAAGAGGTGGTGAAACTGGCCGGGCAGGCACGCCGGGACGGTTGTGCCGCGGTGTGCGTCACCCCGCAGCGCCTCCCCGCGGCAGCCCGGATCCTGAGGGATTCCGGCACCTTGCTCGCCTCCACCATCGCCTTCCCCGCCGGCCATGCAACCCTCCCCACCAAGAGATTCGCGGCGCAGGAAGCGGTGCGACTGGGAGCGCACGAACTGGACGTGGTCTGTGACCTGGACAGTGTCCGGCGAGGTGATATCAACGCGCTGGAAAGAGAGATGGGGGAGTTGATGGCCTGCACGCCTCAGGCGGTGCATAAGTTCATCATCGAGGTGGCCTGGCTCCCGGCGGCTGCCTGGCGGTCTCTGGGGGAGGCCCTCCGCCGCCTGCGCCCGGCCTTCGTCAAGACCGGCACCGGCGTCAACGCCGGCCCGGTCACGGTGGAACAGGTCCGCCGCCTGCGGGACGTCACCGGCGATGAGGTGGCCATCAAGGCTGCCGGCGGCATCAACACTCTCCAGGGGGCGTTTGAGCTGGCCCGGGCCGGTGCTTCCCGCCTCGGTACCAGCGCCGCCACGGACCTGCTGGCGGCGTGGGATCTTCGCCGGTGAGGCCGGGTTGCCCCACCGGCGAGAGTGGCCCTAAAATGGGCCTCTCCGGATGCTCCCGTGGGGAGCATCGTCGCTGGCAAAGGGTGTTGTCGTGAAGAATGTTCTCAAGCTGGTCCTGGGTTTCGTTCTTGCAGGTGGCCTTCTCTGGTGGTTTTTTCGGGATGTGGACCTGGAGTCGGTGGCTCATGACGTGGGGGAAGCCCGCTGGGGATGGCTCGGCGCTTGCCTGGCCCTGACCCTTCTCCATTATTTTTTCCGGGCCTTGCGCTGGCGGCTTCTCCTGCGGCCTCTCAAACGGGGAATTTCCATCCAGGTTCTGGTGGAAGGCGTTCTCGCCGGCTATGCCGTCAGCTTTCTTCTTCCCGGCCGGCTGGGCGAACTGGTGCGTCCCGCCTTTCTCGCGCGACGCGAGCGCCTCTCCATGACGGGGACCCTGGCCACAGTCGGGGTGGACAGGCTGCTGGACGGGGCGACCTTGACCGTTTTCCTGGTGGTCTTCCTCGTTCTCGCGCCGGGCATCGCCAACGGCATCCCGTTGGCGATGGCACGCAATCTGCGCCTGGGGGGAATCGTGGTGGGTGGTGGCATGGCGGCTCTCCTGATGGGCCTGAGCCTCGCCGCTCTTTACCGGCGGCGCCTTCCCGCATTGCGCCTGGATGGGAGCTGGCGGGATCGGGCGCTGGGCATGCTGCGCTCCAGCCTGGAGGCCCTGTCGGCTCTTCATGGCGTCCGCCCCCTGGCCGGTGCCATCCTGGGATCGCTTCTCATCTGGCTGGTCCTGGCCGCCCAGGCATGGACCGGGATCCGGGCCTTCGGGATCGACCTGCCCTTCACCTCCTCATTCGGCCTCATCGCGGTCCTGGCCGTCGGGATCGCCATTCCCACGCCGGCAGGGGCCGGCGGTTTTCACGCGGTCGGCGGTGCCTTCCTCATTCAGGCCTACGGGGTGGATCCAAGCCTGGCTGTGGCCGCCATTCTGGTGCTGCACCTGATCTCCGTGGTCCCCTCCATCATTCTGGGAGGTGTGGTTCTGGCCCGGGAAGGAATCTCGCTGGGTGAACTGGCGGGCCAGAGGGCGCCGGACATGACTGAGGCGCCAGTGGAGGGGCAGCCATGAGATGCCCGTTCTGCGGTGGCGTTGAAGACAGGGTGGTCGATTCCCGGGAGGGGAAAGGCGGCGACACCATCAGACGCCGGCGGGAATGCCTTGCGTGCCAGAAGCGCTTCACCTCCTATGAGCGCATCGAAGATATTCCTTTCATGGTGATCAAGCGTGATGGCAAGCGGGAAATCTTTGAGCGAGGGAAACTCATGGCGGGGCTGCTGAAGTCGGTGGAGAAGCGGCCGGTGAGCATGGCGGCGCTGGATGAAATTGTTGACGAGGTGACCGGCATGCTGCATGACACTTCTGATCGGGAGCTGGAAGGGGCACGGATCGGCGAAGTCGTCATGAATCGTTTGCGAGAGCTGGACCAGGTTGCCTATGTAAGATTTGCATCTGTCTACCGG
>SMYD01000022.1 GCA_004356015.1 Acidobacteriota bacterium
CGGGGTCAACGCTTCATCACTGGCTGTGGCCAGAGAGGACTGACGTCTGCAATCATGCTCCTTCAGAACGGTTCAAAATCTTCTCCCAGCGCAACCGACCTGCAGGTCCGCATGGATCTTGAGATCGATATTCTCATGGCCAGACAACGGATCACGCTGCTGCAGGCAGGACCGCCGCTGGTGCGGCCCGACGATGCGACCGCCATCATCTCAGGCGTGCTCACAGTCCGTGTGGATGACCGGACCGACGATTGTTCGCGGCGGCGGCGGCGCCTTCATTTTGACGGTGCGGGCGGGACGGCCGTCATCCTGGCCCGCACGCGCCCGGTCCCGAATCATCTCAAGGGCCGCCCCTGTGTGATTCAAAAAACCCGACTTCGCAGCGGTCGCCGGATCGCTGTCAGCTGTCTGGATCTTGAAACGTGCACGCTCCACGTGCTGGTGGATCTGGCCGGGGCGCTGCCGGTGACCACACAACTGGCCACCGCTGCACGGCTTCTCATCGACTCGATCTACGGTGTCCCCGTCAGGGACCTCCTGAGCCGCGGCCAGCCGCTCCGGATCGGCGAGCAGGTGGCACAAACGACGCTCCACCTGCTCAGCAGTCTGCGCAATTCACGCCACCACGCCCTGGAGAAAGAGCTGCGACTGCTCAGGACTCTCCTTCAGGACGACAAGATAGCTTCGTCATTGCAAAATCGGGTTGACAAAATTCAGCTCTGGCTCCTTGAAAATCCAAAAGAGCCCCAGATGGACCTGCCTGTCCCTCCATCCATCGACGGGGAGGGCTCCCGGCTCGCCCACCTGGTCGCCAGCCGCGCCTGCGGTTATATCCGCATCTCACCCGGGGAAATCACCGGCCTGGCCAACCCCCGCATGGCTCCCGGCTTTGGCATGCTTCCTTTCCTGTTCCGTCTGCGCTTGCCGGGCCATGGGGAACAGATGTCCCTGGACATCTGGGATCCACGAACTCCCGAGCCAAGAAGAGCCCGTGTCTGCCTGGGCCAGGCCACCACGGTTTTCCTTCGCTTCCAGAAATCACAGGACATCTACGGAACCGTGGACTTTGTTCTTGGCTTTCTCGAGACCAACCGTATCGGCACCTTCGCCGTGAATGGCAAGCCCATCCCCCGTGACCGGCATCTGCTTGAGGACGAATTTTTCTGTCGAGGTGTCCTTTGAGCCACACAAGGAGTGGCACCGCGGGGAGCGAGGCGCCGGCGACCGGCGAGACGTCCCTGGGCGATTCTCTGGGGACCTTCCGGCGCCAGCAGGATATCCTCACGCCTGCAGAGCTCGCAGGCATGTCGGTGGACATCGTAGGCGCCGGCGCTCTGGGCGGCGCCATCCTGCTCTGTCTGTGCAAGATGGGTTTCGGAATCACCAACACCCTGACGGTCACGGACTTCGATCGTTGCGAGGCCCACAACCTTCCCACCCAGTGGTTTCGGCCCAGTGACGTCCTCATGGACCAGGCCAAGGTGGATGCCCTGGCAGAGATGGTGGGCTGGGTCTGCGACCGGCCCATCACCACCGCCTGCGACCGGTTCCGGGGCGATGAATCCCGCCGCCTGGGGCCCGTGGTCATTCTGGCAGTGGACAGCCTGAGGGAGCGCCAACTGATCTGGAACAACCTGCGGAACCGAGAGGATGTCCAACTCCTCGTGGACGCCCGCATGGGCGCCGAAGTCCTTGAAATCCATTGCCTTGACCCGCGCCCGTCCCGACGGGGAACCACTCGCCCGGCGGGACCCGGCACCAGGGAATTCTATGAAGAGAGCCTCGCCCGGCCCGACGAGGCGTTCCAGGAACCTTGCACCCACCGGGGCATTCTCTATACGACTCTGGGCGCCGCTGCGCTGGTGGGAAGCATCCTCAGGGCCCATGCCCGGGAAGAGGACTATCCGCGGCACCTGGTGTTCGATTTTCGCAATTTCATACTGCTGGCCCATGGTGAAGGACATGGAGAGACGCAGTTTTGACGGAGGATGGCAGAGACGAGGGTGCACGCCCGGCCCTACTTCTGGTCTCCCCTGTTCAGGCGACGGCGCTGGGCGAACTCGGGGGCTTCCTTCATGCAGGTGATCAGGATCTTGAAGGACCGCCGGAAGGCGGCCCAACCAGCGCGGCCGATGGTGGCCGGTTGCCGGCCGACGACGGGGAATCCATCGGCATCAGGCTTGAGGTTGCCCCAGCCACGGAACAGACGGCCCCAGTCGCTGTCCAGGATGGAGGCCATCTTCGTTCTGGCCAGAACCGGGTACCAGAAGAAGTCATGGTAAAGGACGCTTGCCAGGTAGGCCCACGGCGCAAGGACGGTCTTCAGCGACCACTCCAGGGGCTTCTTGAGGGGGCCCCAGTAGATCTTGTGCTGCATCCGTGAGGCAAATGTCATCTTCTTGAACGGGCCGTCGAAATTCCAGCGCTGAGCAGCAGCTTCCTGGTCACCGACGATTTCAATCTCTTTGATATCGCCACAGCCCAGACCCAGATCGTGAGCCAGTCGAATGAATTTGATATTCAGAGGGTCGAACCCCATCATGGACGCCGCCACGGCATCGATGGCCACCTGGTCGGCACTGGCCAGGATCACATTCTTGACGTAAGGCGTCATGCATCGAGGTCCGGGACCGTCACCGGCAAAGGTGCCATCCATGACAGCGAACAGGCCGGGATGGATCTTCTTCTGGATCATCAGGAGATCCACCAGCGTCTCGTGAATGACCGGGTGAGTCCAGTGCCGCCTCTCGTTGAGCAGCCCGCCGAACGCATTCTTCATGGCGCCGGTGGTGGTGGTGAAGACATGGGTCTTGATGGTGGGCAGATGGATGATGTTCTCACCCATGAAACGTTTGGGAATGCTGAATCCCTGGGGAAAGACCTCGTTGAGACAGAGAAAGTCCTTGGTGAGATCGCCCACGGCGTCACGAACGTTGATCCAGTCCTCGCCCTCATAGAGATGGACGTTGCGCAGCCCGTGGGCCTCGACCACGTCGATCTGCTTGTTCTCCCGCTCACCAAGATGGGCATCGATCACCACCGTGCGGTTGTGGCAGGCATGGATGAGATCCGGGTCAAACCCGTCCTTTTTCATGGCCCGGATGACACCATCCAGCTGCCAGGGCACGGTGGAACTTCCCGGAAAAAAGAAATGCCAGGAAATATTGATCTTGAGAGCTGTGTCGTTTGCCTTGTCCAGATGGTCCTGATAGCCGGCCAGGTTCATGAGGCGGTGGTAATCGGCAAATACCCGGCGCGGTGAAGTAGTCAGGACGGCAACGCTGCTCTTATTCACGGTTGTGGGCCTCTCCCTGGTTCGCTGGTCCGAAGGGAGCATAGCATCGGCACTGCGTGGTAGGCTGCGGGCCAGTGACAAAGCAACCTTCAACCCTGCAGCCAGGGCAGATGCTGGGCCATTACCGCATCGGCGACAAGATCGGCGAGGGCGGCATGGGGGAGGTCTACAAGGCCAGGGACACCCGACTGGACCGGGACGTGGCCGTCAAGATTCTGCCTCCGGCCTTTGCCGCCGATGACCAGCGCCGCAGCCGCTTCGAGCGCGAAGCCAAAGCGGTCGCTGCCCTCTCACACCCCAACATCATGGCCATCCACGATTTCGGCCATGAAGACGATATTGCCTTTGCGGTCACTGAACTCCTGGAAGGCGAACCCCTCAGCCAGGTGCTCTCCCAGGGACCGCTTCCTCACAGAAAGGCCATGGAGTTCGGGCGGCAAATCGCCAACGGCCTTGCCGCAGCGCATGAGCGGGGCATCATCCATCGCGATCTCAAACCCGGCAACCTGTTCATCAGCCGCGACGGCCGGGTCAAGATTCTCGACTTCGGACTGGCGCGGGTGACCGGTGCCGAAGGCGGCGCCGAGATGCCCACCCAGGCGCCCACGGCCGCCATGGAAACGACACCGGGCGTGGCCATGGGGACGGCCGGCTACATGTCTCCCGAACAGGTGCGCGGCCAGAGCGTCGATTCGCGCTCGGACATCTTCAGCCTGGGTGCCACCCTCTACGAGATGCTCACAGGCCAGCGGGCCTTCAGCGGCGACTCGGCCGTTGAAACCATGAGCGCCATTCTCAAGGAAGACCCGCCGGAGCTCTCGGCCACCGGCCAGCCCCTTCCCGCCAACCTGGAGAGGATCGTCCTTCATTGCCTGGAGAAGAACCCCGAGGAACGCTTCCAGTCGGCCCGGGATCTGGCCTTTCAGATTGGCGCCCTCTCGTCGTCAACGGCATCTGGTTCCCAGCCGGTCTCCACCCTGGAGGGATCATTCCCACCTCGCGCTCTCCCCTGGGGCTGGATAGGTGTCGCCACCATGATGGGGATTCTCATCGGTATCCTGGCCATGTTCACCTTCACACCACCACGGCCCAGGCTACGGGCAACCAACACCACACCCCTGACTTTCCGTCAGGGCCTGGTGAGCACGGCACGCTTCGCCGGCGACGGCCAGACCGTTATTTATGGCGCCTCCTGGAACGGGAAACCGTTCGAACTGTTCAGCGCCCGCACCGGTGTGCCGGGCTCCCGCCCCCTGGAACTGGGCTTTGCCGACCTGCTCTCCGTCTCATCCACGGGCGAGATGGCCATCTCCATGAACCGCCATTTCACCTACGGCTGGGAAGCCAGTGGAATCCTGGCCCAGGCGTCGATGCAAGGAAACGCACCCCGGGAAGTCCTCAAAAATGTCCATGAGGCGGACTGGTCTCCCGATGGTGCTTCACTGGCCGTGGTACGGGAAGTGGATGGCCGCTATCGCATCGAGTATCCCCTGGGGAATGTGCTCTATGAAACCGAGGGCTGGATCAGTGGCATGCGGGTGGGGCGTCATGGCCGGCACATTATTTTCCGGGATCACCCGGTCCGTGGAGACAATGTCGGGTCCCTTTCCCTCATCGATCTTGCCGGCAAGAAGACCTCTCTCGGGCGTTACGGTAGTGCGGGAGTCGCCTGGTCCCCTGATGGTTCGGAGATCTGGGCCAAGGACGGAGCAACATTGCGGGCCATCTCCCTGACCGGTGAGGCCCGCGTCCTGCGAAACAGCGATCTCCCCAGCGTGCTTCTGGATGTCTCACCAGACGGCCGCGCCCTGTTGAGTACATCCAATATCCGCCGGGAGATGGCAGGGCGCGCCCCGGGAGAAGAAGAGCAAATCCTCTCCTGGTTCAACTGGACGGCCGCACGTGGCCTTTCTGCCGACGGCAGGACCGTCCTTTTCGAGGAAGAGGGCCTCGGCACCCCTGGCGGCTATCTTCTCTACACCCGTGGACTGGACGGCAGTAAACCTGTTCAGATTGGCACGGGTCTGGCGGTGGCTCTGTCGCCGGACGGGGAGTGGGTGCTGTCCTTCCGCGATGCGTTCACAGACCCCAAACCCGAGTTGATCCCCACAGGTGTCGGCCAGGCGCGGCAACTGGACTGGGGTACCCTGCGGCCCTCCATGTGGGCCCAATGGCTGCCCAGCGGCGATGGCATCCTGGTGAACGGTCATCTGGAGGGACAGGCCAATCGGATTTTCCTGGTCGATCTCGCAGGCGGACAGCTACGCCCCATCACACCTGAAGGGAGCAGTCGCGGCCTCCCCTATAACACCATCTCGCCCGACGAACGCTGGCTCGCCACGACGTCACCCGAAAAACAAACCGTTCTCTACCCCATCGCAGGCGGCGAGAGAACAGATGTTCCCGGCGTTGAGCCCGGGGAGGTCCCCATCCAGTGGACCGCCGACAGCCGGTACCTCTACGTCTACGCTCTGCAACACCTGCCGGCACGCATCTTTCGTGTGGACATCGAAACGGGAGAGCGAGAGCTGGTCCGCGAACTGATGCCCGCCGACACGTCCGGCGTCTTCAAGATCGATATCATTCTCATGACTCATGATGCGCAGGCGTACGTCTACTCCTACCGCCGTATGCTTTCCCAGCTCTACCTCGCCACCAGCCTGGAGTAGGGCGCTGCCGCTTATGGGCGCCATGCGGCCGGGTCATCGGGAGAATACTCATGAACCACGAACCCACCCCTACAAGCGACCGGCAACAACTCGCGGACAAGGCCAGGAGCTTGCGCAGTCTTCATGCCGGCCCCGGGCTGCTGGTCCTGCCCAACATCTGGGACCCTCTGGGGGCGCGGCTTCTGCAATCGCTGGGATATCCGGCAGTGGCCACGGCCAGCGCCGCCGTGGCCTTCTCGCTGGGCTATGACGACGGCGAGAAGATCACGTTCGACGCCATGCTGGCCGTTATCCGACCCATCGCCGACAGCGTTCGCGTGCCGCTGACCGCCGACATTGAACGGGGCTACGCCGACAGTCCTGCCGGCGTGGCCGACAATGCGCGCCGGGTTCTGGCAGCCGGGGCCGTGGGCATCAATATCGAGGACAGTTTCAGCGAGGGCGCCCTGTTGCGAGCGACCGATCAGCAATGCGCGCGCATTGCCGCCATCCGCGCCATGGCGCGGGAGGCCGGTGTCCACATGGTGATCAATGCACGCACCGACGTGTTCATCATCGATTCGAGCGCAACGCTCCAGGATCGCATCAAAGAGACCATCACCCGCGGCAAGGAATACATGGCTGCAGGCGCCGATTGCCTCTATCCCATTTTTGCAGGAGATCTCGACACAGTGTCACAGATCGTGGAAGGCACTGGGGCACCCATCAATATCTACGCTCGCCAGGGTGTGGCTTCCATGAGCGACCTTGAAGCCGCGGGAGTTCGGCGTCTCAGCCTGGGACCCAACCTTCTCAGAGCCGCCCTCCAGGCCATGCGCCAGGTCGCCGTCGAGATGCGCGGGCAGGGCGGCTACGACGGGTTCGGTGAAGGGGTGATCACCAGTGACGAGATCCGGAAGATCGTCCGTTCACACAAGATGCCGGGGAAAAAAGTTTAACCTCAACCATTCCGGCGCTCTCAGAACTCCACCTCACCCCGGGCGCGGCGCTCCAACGGAAGCAAACTCGCTAGAATGCAGTCGTTGTATGGCACCGGCTGACCGGATTCCCTGCCCAGGCGCACGACAGCCCCGGTCCAGGCATCCAACTCCGAAGGACGGCCGGCAGCCAGATCACGCTGCAGAGATGCGGTGGCATCGGCAGGCATGGCGTCCAGAAATTTCATGGCACGCGAAACGGTGTCTTCTTTGAGGTTGATGCCGCGTGCCCGGGCGAGATCCTCGATCTCCCCCATGACCCGGGTGAGCAGTCCCCGGGTCTCGGGCACCTCACGCATGACGCCCACGGGGGCGCGTGAGACGGCCCCCACCCCACCCACTGCGACCACGAACATGAATTTTTCCCACATCGCCCTGTCTATATCGTCGGGGATCACCGCCCGGATGCCCGCGTTCTCCAGCAGATCGTGCAGCCGCCGAACGCGTGCGCTGATGCTGTTGTCAGTCTCCTTGAACACGATGGTGGGCTCGACACCCACGTGGGTGATGACTCCCGGAGCGCTGATGCGGCTGACGATACGTGCAAGGCTCTTGAGCACCCGCCCAGGCCCCAGGGCCGCTTCCAGACAGGTCGAAGTCTCGATGCCATTGAGCAGCGGCAGAACATACGTCTCGGGCCCCAGCAGCCCGGCCAGATCCGGTGTCGCCTCGGGCAACTGCCAGGACTTGATGGCGAGGATGACAAGATCCACAGGGGCGAGCTGAGAAGCGTCATGGGTCGCCCGCACCCTTTCCAGGGTGAAGTCGCCGCCCGGACTCCTGATCCGCAAGCCTGAGGCCGCCATGGCCTGAAGGTGCTCGCCCCGGGCCACAAACCCCACATCCTCGCCGGCCCGCGCCAGACAGGCACCAAAAAATCCACCCACTCCGCCGGCACCGAAGATGGCTATGCGCATGTGACCACTCTACAGGATCGTCTACGCCCGCCGGATCAGGCGCGCTGTTCCCGTGATATCCTGCCTCGTCGCTAAAAAGGAGTACGCATCATGCCTGAAGCCGATACAGGTAAAGAAGCCAAGGATTTCCACGTGGACATCCCGCCGCGGACCACGCCTTTCACCCTGAAAGGCTGCCACTCTCTGGATTGGGGCATGCAGAATCGCCTGGCACGGATCTTCAACGCAGATTCAAAGCGCACGGTGATGCTGGCCATCGACCATGGCTACTTCCAGGGACCAACCACGGGCCTTGAACGCATCGACATCAATATCGTGCCCCTGCTCCCCTACTGCGACGCTCTCATGCTGACCCGCGGTATTCTCCGCAGCACCATTCCCTCCACCTTCACCCATGGGACCGTGCTGCGTGCCAGCGGCGGGTCCAGCATTCTCAAAGAGCTATCCCATGAGCGGATCGCCGTGGACATTGAAGACGCCTGCCGTCTCAACGTGGCGGCCATGGCCGTCCAGGTCTTCATCGGCGGTGAGGGGGAGGCCCAGTCCATCAACAACATGACCCGACTGGTGGATCTGGGGAACCGTTATGGGATTCCGGTCCTGGCCGTGACCGCCGTGGGCAAGGAGATGGTCAGGGATGCGCGCTACTTCCGACTGGCCTGCCGTATCTGCGCCGAACTGGGTGCCCACGTCGTCAAGACCTATTACGTGGCCGAGGACTTCGAGACGGTGACCGCGTCCTGTCCCGTGCCCCTGGTCATGGCCGGTGGCAAGAAACTTCCGGAAATCGATGCCCTCACCATGGCCAGCAATGCCGTGAGCCAGGGCGCCGCCGGCGTGGACATGGGACGCAACATCTTCCAGTCCGACGCCCCTGCGGCCATGATCCAGGCGGTGGGCAAGGTTGTCCATGAGAACATGGCACCCGCGGACGCTCTCGAATATTACAAGTCCCTCAAGAGCAAGTAGAAGACCGTAAAAATACAGGGTTTCCAGGGATACTTGCTCCTCCGTCGGCCGTGCCTAGATTCAATCTTGGGAGGCCGCGCATCAACGGGGGAGTCCCACCATGCCGAGTGCAGACAGGCAGAAACGAAGCGGAGGGTTCACCCTCATTGAGTTGCTGATGGTTGTGACCATCATCAGGCTTCTGACCTCTATCGCCATTCCCGTCTATGCCCGTACAGTAAAAAGTTCCCAGCGCAACGCCTTTGTTGCCGACGCCAACATTGTCTATGCCGCGTTCCGGCAGTTCTACATCGATCAATCCAGGTTCCCATCTGAATACGGTACCCAGCCCCTGGATGTCACGACTCTGGCACCCCTCACCACCCAGAACTACCTCGATGAAGTTGCAGCGGCTTCCTTTTTGCGCAAACAAAAGGACAACCAGATCTTCATCTACATCGCACCTGATATCAACGGCGCTGATTCAGACATACTCATGGCCGTGCGCCCCAAGTACGACCCCACAGAAGTTCTGTATTTCTTTTTTACGGATCTGCTGGATGACTCCTACGGCCCTCTGGACGGTGTTTACTTTTATCGGGACGGACGGCTGGTGCAGGTGAACAAGGTGAAGAGTTGAACGAGAACTCCTTCCTCCGGGACCAGGAATGTCCCGAGTCCGTGGTGCCACCGGCACAAGAGGGTCGACCAGCCCCCAGCGGCCGTGATGTACACTCCATGACCGACTCCATGGAACCGGCGTCTGCCCTCAGCGGTCAATCCCCGGCTGCGAACCTCTCCACCCTCACCGAGACACAAAGCTCAATCGAACGCAGTCTGGACAACCTCCTTGCAAACCTGCCTCAAGACTCTGACGCGGCCGCGGCTCATGCCGCAGTGGCCCTGGAATTGCGACCGCAACCAGAGCTCATGCGCGCCCTCCAGCTCCTGGCCAGGCCAGGGAGGGCACAACCACTGCGGGGAGAGTTGCTGCGCAAGTTGGTTCTCTTGCGCCTGCTGGTGGACAAACACCTGCAGGCGCTCAACCTCTCATCCTGCATCGAGCCCCGATCTCTTCGGGTCGCCTCTCGCTCCATCACAACCCTCATCGAACTCGTCAGCGCCTTGCGCAACGAATTCGGCACCAGGATTCTGGATCTTAATCATCATGATTCTCAGCAGTTCAATGGACTCATGCGCGCCCTCATGCCGGCCACGGATCGCCTGAACTCATATGGCCTCCTCATCTCCATGCTCGAGCCCCTGGCCAGGGAAGCGGTAGCCGGCCGAGCGGGCAGGATCGTATACCTGAATCAGCATGAGGCGGCCCTTCTTACCGCGGCTCTCAATCGTGGTAACGAGGCCGGTCCAGCCGGCCGTGTCATCCTGGACACGGTGGCGTTGCGCTGCGATCTGCAGGAGGCGCTGGGAGAATGGAACGGGCTGGCCGAGAGCGCCTCTGCACATGACGACTCTTCCCACGAACAGGATTCAAAAAGAGAGAACCGGCGCAAGAAGATACTCGCGCGCCTGAGCGTTGGCATGTCCATTTACAATGTCCTTCTGGAGAGGATCCAATATCAGCAGAGTGCCACCCTCTCCCAGGGTGACAAGGCCTCATTCGACCGGATCTCATCTGCGCAGCGCCTGCTCTTCGCTGTCTACTCCCAGGTCCTGGGCGTTGTGCGCAACCCGGATCCCGTCACCGAGCAGGAAGACGACGAGGTGGACAGCGCGCTGGATCATCTCTTCTCAGAAGCCGCGGCGGCCGAAGAAAATGTCCTCGAGGACCACACTGAAGAAAAGATCTATCTGGAGGCGTTGACCAGAATGCGTGACGAGGAGCAGGGGTACGGTGATGTCACCATGACCGCCGGCATCGACCCACGCAAGCGAAGACGCCGGCGCAACATCCTCCTGGCCTGCATGGCGTTCCTCGCCATCATGTCCGCAGGCGTCAACATCTCCCTCCTGGGAACAGGCTCACCAGCCCCCAATCTCGTCCTGGATGAACTTGCCGCAGCCATGCCCCTGGAAACGGCCACCAGGATGGGGCCGGCCATGTACGCCGTGATCCCCGTCTTCAACTGGAATGCCATGGACCTGGAAGAACGGACCAGGAGAGTCGATCTGCTGGGAGAGCTTGCCGCGGCACGGGGCCTCCACACACTCATCCTGGTGGATGAAAGCCGGATGGACCTGGCTCACTGGTCCCGTGAAGATGGTGCTGTCCTCACTCCCGCCGGGTCCACCCTCGCCATGGGACCGTGATAATCTGCCGGGAGGCCCATCGGCCCTCTGGAGGATTCGATTCTGTCCGGGCAGCCACATTGATGAATAGCCGGGACCAGCCACGACCCCATCGTGTCGCTATCCCCATCCTGGTATCGTTCTCCTCGGCGTCCTTTGCCGCCCGCGATTTCACCCTCAACCTGAGCGAAGGCGGCATGTTTCTGAACACCGAGACGCTGTGCTCTGTGGGCACTCGCGGCACCATGACGTTCAGAGTCTCCAGCTTCGACGATCCATTCACGCTCCAGGCTGAGGTTGTGCGCACGGCCCCCACCGGAGATCCGGACAAGCCGGCCGGGCTCGGCCTGAAGTTCCTGGAACTGACGGAACAGGATGCCGAGAGGCTGCGTGAACTTGTGGGTGGCACGCGGGACGGCTCGGTAGTCCGCGCGATCAGGAGGAGTATTCAGGAGGGAACGCGGACGCTGGAGCAGGAATTGCGCAGGCGCCCCGCCGATCAGAAAATGATGCTGGCCCTTCACGCAAGAGACAAGGAAATCACGGCCCTCATCAGAGATGGCAATCCCAGCGTCGCGGCCCGCCTCCTGGAGTGCCCGCGCCTCACCATCATCCATGTCCAGAGCATGATGCGCAACATGAGTCTGCCCACTCAGGTTCTCAGCCTCATCAGGAAAAACCGCAAATGGCTTCTCAATGAAGAAGCCCGCTGGCTGTTCTGCGTCCATATCAACGCCATGGTCAGCGAGGTGCTGAGCGAGATGCAGCTTCTTCCCGCCCCCCGCCTGGCGGCCCTGGCCTGCAACCTTCAGGTGCGCACCGCAATCCGGTCCAGGGCTCTGGCACTGAGCAAGAGCCGGGGCGGCCGTTCCTGACGCAATACTCTCCCTACTGCTTCACGGCGATGCCCGTCACTTCGAAGTGAGCGCCAAAAAGCAACGGTCCCGAGCCGACGAAGGCACGGGCCGGGAAGCCGTCGTCAAAATAAGTGGCGTAGACCTCATTGAAAGGGCCGTAGAGGGCCAGATCGGGGCAGAAAATCTGCACCGACACCAGATCGTTCATGGTCATGCCGCCAAGGGCCAGCTTGCTCTTCAGCGCATCGAGGACGAGGTGAATCTCGTCCTCGATCTTGGCGGGAGGCGCGCCTGTGGCCGGGTCAATGCCGATGCTGCCCGCCACATAGAGGGTATCGCCGGCCAGGACAGCGTGGCTGAACGGACGGGTGTCACTGCGCCCGGACAGGTTCAGACGCTGACGCCCCGATCCAGCGAGAGCCAGGTCCAGGACGCTCAGAGCCATCAGGGAAGCCACCACCATCACAGCCAGCACCAGCCAGGTTCGTCTCATGATTTCCTCCATATCCGGGTTCCCGGCATTCTACCGGGGAATGGCCCCATGCAGTAATATGAAGCTCCCCTCGACGAACAGATCGTCAGCAAGGAGTACTTCATGACGGAAGCAGAACCGATGTTTCCCGGGGCCCGGATCCCCTATGGGACCTGGGGAAGCAGCGCCTTCCCGGCCTGGCAGACATCGCCTCTGGCGGAGGTCAACATCGGCCAGTTCGCCGGCGAAGCCACCAACCGCATCCTGGGCCTGAGGGGCGTGCCGGTGAGCCGCCTTGATTACCTGGTCCTGGGATCGACCATCCCCTGGCACCGGAAATTCTGGACAGCTCCCCTGATCTCCCTCTGCATGGACATACGCATCCCCGGCTACCACGTGGAGCAGGCCTGCGCCACCGGCCTGCAGGCCACCCTGCTTGCCGGTGCCGAGGTACAGGGAGGCGCCCATGACGTGGTGGGCGTGGTGACCTTCGACCGCACCAGCGATTCGCCGGTGGGCGTTTTCCCCGAGCGCCGGGGCTACCGCCGCACCGAGACCATCAGTGACGTCTGGGACAACTTCGGCTGCGACCCGGCCACGGGACGGTCCATGATCGCCACGGCCGGGAACACGGCTCGCAAGCACCGCATCGACCGGCGAGAAGTGGAGGAGTTGACCATTCACCGCTATGACCAGTACTTCGCAGCAAGAGACTCGGGCTTTCTGGACAGAGTCCTGGTGCCGCTGAACCTGCTCAACATCCAGGGGCGGCCCATGGGCCGGGTCGACAAGGACCTGGGCGTGCGGCACCTGACTCTGGATTCGCTGCGCGCCATGCGCGAACTGGACACCTGCGTCACCTCCGGCACCCAGACCCACACCTCCGACGGCATGGCATGCCTGCTGGTCTGCCGTCCCGAGAAGGTCAAGGAACTCAGCTCTCGCCCCGAAATCGATATCACTTTCGTGGGCAAGGCCGAAGTGAGGGCAGATCCTGGCTACATGCCTGAAGCACCCGCGCTTGCCACCCAGGAACTGCTCCGCCGCCTGAACATGACCATGGACGACATGGTTGTGGTCAAGAATCACAACCCTTTCGCAATCAATGACGCTGTGTTCGCCCGCATGCTCGACTACGACTGGCACAAGATGAACAACACCGGCTGCTCCCTGGTGTGGGGGCACCCCCAGGGACCCACCTTGACCCGTCTCATCATCGAAGCCCTGGAGGAAGCCGTCGACCTGGGCGGCGGCCATGTTCTGGTCTTCGGCTGCGCCGCCGGTGACGTCGGCATCGCATCCCTGTTCAAGGTTGCGTGAGGAGAGAGCGGACATGAACAAGACCATGAGAACCCCGACTCTCGAAACTCTCGGCCTTGGATCCGTTCTTCAGATCTTCAGCCGCGGAAAGCTGCCGGTGACGACCAGCGACCTGGTGGATGAGGTCTTCGGCAAGGCCGGGGACCGCGGGTCCCTGGTCATCTCCGGCGCCAACGGTATCGTGGGGGCCGGGAAAACCATGCAACTGGGCTCACGGCTGGAACCCCACGGCGTGCGCGTGGTGGCCCTGGATCTCCCCAGCGCCCCCGACGGACTGGGCCGCCACTACAAAGGACTGGTGCGCACCTTCGGCCGCGATCAGGCCGACCGCATCATGGCCAACACCATCAGGTTGAGCTATGACGGCAAGAAACTCCCCGACGAACTGAAGACGCTCAAGCCGCGCTTTCTCCTGGAAGCTATCCCCGAGATCCTTGAACTGAAGAAGGCCCACTACGAGGCGTTCCGCGCCACCTTCCCCGATATTGAAATCCGCTCGGTCACCTCCGGCTTCCCCAGTTCCGAACTGGGCGTGGGTGTGGCCCATCCGGCGTTCCCCCACGAGATCAACAAGGTCTGGGAGATCGTGGAGTCCGAGCCCTCCGCCGTGAGCAAGCTGTTCTGGAGCCTGGGCCTGCTGCCCATACCGGTCAGCGATAACTGGTCGTTCGTTCTCGACGTTCTGTTCTGCGGGCTCACCCTGGCGGGCACCCGCTACCACGAAGCCTGCAACATGCCGTACTGGAAGATCGACAAGTACATCCGTCGGCTGGTAGGACCCAACCCGTTCCGCGCCCATGACGCCATCGGCGCCAAGGGTGCCAACTTCCTCACCTGGTCGTGCCTACACCATCTGGGCAAGACCTACGGCGCCGTCTTCACGCCCACCGGGGAAATGACCCATCACAAGGATGCTGGCCGCGACTGGTATCCCGGGAACGACTTCCGGCCCATGGTGGACTGGCCTCTGGAAGGTGATGACGAAGAGACCTTCAACACGTGGATCCTGGGTCCGCTCTTCCAGATGACCAGTCTCATGCTGCACGAGAAACGCGGCCATCTGGCCCATATCAATGTCATTGGCGAGTTGTGCGCCCAGTTCCGCAAGGGGATCCTGGCCGTCATGCGCGATATCGGCCCGCAGGCTGTGATTGACCGGGTGGCGGCCTATCACCGTCTCCACCCCCAGGCCGCCGACAGCGCCTGGCACCCTGAGGCCCTGGAACTTCTCGCCGGCCCCGAAGGCCAACAGCTCTATGTCAACGCCGAACATGACGGCCAGGTGGGCGTCATCACCCTGGGACGTGAAAGCTACAACAGCGACGTGGACGCCGAACTGAATCGCGCCATGGACTGGCTGGTCCAGGAAGGAATCCAGAGAGTCATTCTCAGCGGCGACTTTCACCTGGCGACCCAGCTCGTGGGCGCCGACACCAGCGAGTTCTACCCGGCGCTGGAAGAGGAAGCGGCCGGCACGCACCTCGCCGCCTCCTGGTCACGGACGGCGCGCCGTCTCCATGACGACTTCAAGATCTCGGTCGGGTTCATCCAGGGCAAGCGCTGCCTGGGCGGCATGCTCGAGCTGATGCAGCACTGTCACGTCGTCGTCGCCACCGAGAACACCGCCATGGGCTTCCCGGAAGTCACCCTGCCGGTGGTCCCGGGCATGGAGGCCTGCCACTGGCCGTTCCGC
>SMYD01000023.1 GCA_004356015.1 Acidobacteriota bacterium
GGCGCTGAGGGCCGCCTGGGACCCTCAGGCGCCTACCAGGTGCCCGGCCATGGCCTTGAACAGAGACAGCCCGTCGCTGCCACCCAGAAGCTCGTCGCAAACCCGCTCAGGGTGGGGCATGATACCCAGGATATTTCGCCGTTGGTTGACGATACCTGCGATGTCGTGGGCGGAGCCATTGGGGTTGTCCAGGTACCGGAACACCACACGTCCCTCGCCCTCCAACCGCTCCAGATCCTCCGCGCCGGCGAAATAGTTGCCGTCGAAATTGGCCACAGGCATCTCCACTTGCTGCCCCTCCCGATAGAGGCCCGTGAAGGGTGTCCCGGTCTGTTCCACCCGCATGGCCACCTGCCGGCACAGGAACCGCAGGCCCGAGTTGCGCAGCAGTGCGCCGGGAAGCAGCCCGCATTCGCAAAGGATCTGGAACCCATTGCAGATTCCCAGGACAGGGATGCCGTCGGCCGCAAGGCGGCGTACGCCGTTCAGGACCGGGGAGCGCCCTGCCATGGCGCCTGAACGCAGGTAGTCGCCATAGGAGAAGCCTCCCGGTAGAACCACACCATCGAAGCCGGATAGATCTTCCGTCTGGTGCCAGACAAACTGGACATCCACCTGCAGCAGCTCCTTGAGAACATGGTGGACGTCGTGCTCGCAGTTGCTGCCGGGAAAGACGATGACCGCGAGCTTCAAGATGGCTCCACCCTGAAATCTTCAATCACCGGATTGGCCAGCAGGCGCCGGCACATCTCGTCCAGGCGCTGGCGGGCATCGGCCGGTTCGCCCTTCAGTTCTATCTCCAGAAAGCGGCCAATACGCACATCGGCGACCTCACGGTAGCCCAGTTCCTGCAGAGAATGAAAAACCGCTTTCCCCTGCGGATCCAGGACATCAGGCTTCAGAGTGACGTAGATGCGCGCTTTCATCTTCTCTCGGGCCTTTCTCCCAGCACTCTCTCGTAGATCTGATCTACGTGGCGGAGCTGATAGTTCAAATCAAACAAGCGATCCAGATCCTCACTCTTCAGGCGTGCGGTGACTTCATCGTCAGCGAGCAGCAGGTCCTTGAAAGAGCCCTTCTGGTCCCACACCTTCATGGCATTGCGCTGGACAAGGATGTAGGCCTCATCCCGGGTGAGGCCAGTGCGCACCAGAGCGAGGAGAACGCCTCCAGAAAAAGTCAGGCCGTGCAGACGGTTCATGTTCTCAAGCATGCGCTCGGGATAAACCAGCAGACCCGATAAAATCCCGTCCACCCGGTGAAGCATGTAGTCCACAAGAATGGAAGAGTCGGGCAGGATGATCCTTTCCACCGAGGAATGGGAAATATCTCGTTCGTGCCAGAGGGGAATATTTTCCATGGCAGACTGAACATTGGCCCGCACCACCCTGGACAAACCGGTGATATTCTCCGCCCCGACGGGATTCCGTTTATGGGGCATGGCCGATGAGCCTTTCTGCCCGCTGCCGAACGGTTCCTCGACCTCCCGCACGTCGGTGCGCTGAAGGTTGCGGATTTCCATGGCTATCTTTTCAAGATTGGCCGCCAGGATGCCAAGAACAGCCATGTATTCCGCATGTCGATCCCGCTGGAGAACCTGGGTTGAGACAGGAGCCGGTTTCAAACCCAGCAATTTGCAGATATCCTCTTCCACTTCGGGGCCCAGGTGCGCATAGGTGCCGACGGCGCCTGACAGTTTGCCCACCCGCAGCCCCTCCCGGGCGGCATCGAGCCGCACCAGACAGCGATCGAGGTCGGCATACCAGAGAAGAAATTTCATCCCCAGAGTTGTCGGTTCCGCATGGATACCATGAGTACGCCCGATCATGACCGTCCAGCGATGAGCCAGCGCCTGGCGGCGGCATGTGCCCATGAGTTGTTCGACACCTGCCCGCACCAGGTCTGCCGCGGCAAAGAGGGTCAGCGCCAGAGCTGTGTCCACAATGTCCGAAGAGGTCAGCCCGTAATGGATATAGCGCGACTCGGGACCGACGCTCTCGGCAACACTGGTCAGGAAGGCGACGACATCGTGCTTCACCTCGGCTTCAATCTCGTGGATGCGGTCGATGTCGAAGGAGGCCTTTTCCTTGATCACTTCCACCGCCTCGGCCGGAATCTTGCCATGGCGCGCCAGAATCTCACAGGCGGCAATCTCGACCTCCAGCCAGCGGCCAAACCGAGCCTCCTCGCTGAACAGGCCTGCCATCTCCGGGCGGCTGTAACGCGGGATCATGAGCGATGCATCTTCAAAGGCGAATCGGGCCTGCCGACCCCCCCTGCCAGGCGGCGTTCAGGCTGGCCTCCGGATTCATGGAGCGTTCCAGGCCATCTCTGGCGCTCAGAAGGGCCAGTTCAGGCGTATTGTTCGTCTCCGAGAGATGGGTCAGGACCACCTGCGTCGTCTCTGTGCCGGTGACCCGGGCCAGAAGTTCAGCGGTCCCTTCGTTGGAGAGGTGGCCCCGATCACCTAGAATTCGTCTTTTCAAGTGCCACGGGTAGGGACCATGGCGCATCATGTCCACATCATGATTGGCCTCCACGGCGAGGATGTGGCTGCCGGTCAGGCGCTCAACAACCGTGTCCGTCACCTCCCCCATGTCGGTGGCATATCCCAGCCGTATCCCTTCCCCCTCCACCACAAAGCCGACCGTCTCCACTGCATCATGGGGGACAGGAAACGGTGTGACGCGGAGGTCACCCAGGTCGAAGCGGCTTTCAGGCAGTGTCTCCAGATGGACCACTCCCTTCTCATGGAGGCGGGCGGCCCTGGCCACACTGGCACGGCAAAAAACAGGCACTCCCCAGCGACGGGAGGCCACGGCCGCCCCGGCCACATGATCGTTGTGCTCATGGGTCAGCAGAATCGCCGTGACGGATTCAACAGCAACCCCCGCTCGCGCCAGGCGCCGTTCGGTCTCCCGGGCCGAGAAGCCGATGTCGATGAGCAGGGTGGTACGCCCGGCCCGGACCACTGAGCTGTTCCCGGCACTGCCGCTGCCCAGGTTGATGAATTCAAACGCCATTTTCCCTCAGGTCCCCGTATGCCCGAAGCCGCCGGCCCCACGTTCACTGGCCGGCAGCACCTCGCTGGCCATGAAGGCCGCCCGCAGAACAGGCGCGATGACCATCTGCGCGATGCGGTCTCCCCGCCTGATGGTCAGCGGCTTCCGGCCCAGATTGATGACCAGGATACCCACCTCGCCCCGATAATCGGCATCGATGGTGCCTGGAGTGTTGAGGAGGGTCAGGCCCTCACGCAGGGCACGGCCGGACCGGGGGCGAATCTGCGCCTCGCATCCAGGAGGCAGGGCCATGCGGAAGCCGGTCGCCACCATGGCCCGGTCGCCCGGTTGAAGGACCAGCGGCTCCTGGAGAGCGGCATGGATATCGGCGCCGGCCGCATCATCCGTGGCATAGGTCGGCAAGGGTAGCCCCTCGCCGCCCGGAAGCCTCTGGATCATGACCCTGGCCACGGGACGCTCCGAGCTCATGACAGCCCCAGGTCAGAAAAGTCCGAGGGCAGACCCGAGGCGGGGCCGACGGCCGCCAGCGTCAGGTCGCCACCCTTCAAAGTCTTGTTGGCCAGGCGGAGAAGATCGGCAGTCTGGACAGCGTCGATTCCCGAGAGAATCTCCTCCAGGCTGAACTGGCGTCCGAAGGCCATCTCGTTGCGCGCCAGATTGGCCATACGGCTGTAGGTCGACTCCAGGTTCAGCATGAGGCTTCCCTTCAAGTTCTCCTTGGATTCGGCAAGTTCCCTCTCGGGCACCTCCTCATGGCAAAGGGAAAGGATCTCAGCACCGATCACCTTGAGGGCTTCACCGACCGATTGAGGACGGGTCGCCAGGTAGATGGAGTGATACCCCTGATCGCTGTACGAGCTGACCCCGGAATAAATCGTGTAGACCAGTCCCCTCTCTTCTCGCACCTTCTGGAAGAGCCGCGAAGACATGGTCCCTCCCAGAATATTGCTCATCACCATGAGGACATATCGATCCGGGTGGACCTGGGGCAGTCCGCCCAGTGCCACCGCCAGATGGATCTGTTCCAGCTCGCTCTTTTCACGGACCACCAGGCCACCCCGGTCCAGAGGCGGCTCCCCCACCGCCGGAGCCGCGGCCCGGGGCATGGATACGAAGGCCTCCTGTACCGTGCCGACGATGGCTTCGAGATCCAGCTTGCCCGCGACGGAAAGGACCATCTGGTTGGGCACGTAAGCACCTCTGAAAAACTCACGCAACGTGGCCGGATCCATGTCTGCCACTGTTTCAAGAGAACCCTGGATGGGACGGCCCAGGGGATGTCCTGCCCAGCGTGAGCTATAGAGCATGTCGTAGACCAGATCTTCCGGCGTATCCTCCACCATATGGATCTCTTCCGCGATGACCTTGCGTTCCTTCTCGATATCCTCAGGGTCGAAACGCGGGTGACGGACGATGTCCGTCAGGAGGTCCAGCGCCAGGTCAACGTGCCTGTCCAGAACCCGGATATAGAAGCAGGTTGATTCCTTGGCCGTGAAGGCGTCCATCTGCCCGCCCACCGCATCGATCTCGCGGGCAATCTCCAGCGAACTGCGCCGCTCGGTGCCCTTGAACACCAGGTGCTCGATAAAGTGGGAAATACCGTTGATCGCCGCCGGCTCGTGCCGGGAGCCCTGGCGCAGCCACACCCCCAGGCTGACCGACCGCAGATCCGGCATGGATTCACTCAACAGGGCCAGGCCATTGTCCAGGCGACACTCGCGGATCACGGAATTCGACTCCCGGGGGTCAAGGGGAGCGTCACCTCCCAGTGGTGAGACAGGCGCGCGATCTTAGCATGTGGCCGGAGGTCTTATTGGCCCGCTAACGGCTTCTCCTCCGGAGAGCGTAACGAGTAAGTCTCCCCGCTTGCCGCGAGATAGCGCACCAGAGTGTGGCGGGCGTCAGGGAGGACATAATAGGTCGTCACACCTGAGGCCGCCGCCGTATCGATGGGGTAGGCCTCAACCTGTTCTCCGTTCCAGACGATGAGCCTTGGAGCCCGCACCAGGCCCTTCAGGTGTTCCACCCCTTCCTTGGCGGGATTGACGGTTGAGACGGAGAAGGTATGTCCGGATTCCAGCGGCAGGCTCCGGATGTAGTAGACAAGAACCGTCTGGTCAATGAGCGCGCCGACCACATCATAGGAAAAAGACCAGTCCTCTGATTCCCGTGGAATGCCCTGTGCCTCGCTGTCGCTGTGCACCAGCACACCGGAGGGAGTGCGCGTGTAACGAACCCGGCCTGTTTCATCCCCGGCGGCAAAGCTGTCTGTGCGCTGGTAGAGGTCGAAGGTATCCGGATCGAACACCACCTCCATGGACATGCGCCCGACAACCTCCTGGCCTGTTCCCACCACCGCGTTTCTGGCCAGTTCATAGACGGCCTTGAGGCGCTGCTTCCCATCCTTCCCGATGACACCCGCGAGCTGCTGGTGGATTTCACCCTGAACAACTCCATCCTTTTCGATGGTGTATCGATTGACTTCCATGACTTCCTGGGACCATTCCATGGGCATACCTGCCCATGCCACCCCCGCGCCCGCCAGAATGATGAGAGGAAAAGGCCCATGCCTCAGCGCCATTAAACTTATCGATTTAAGTGTGAAGCCCATTATTGCTCCCGGTTTTGTCCTTGCGGTTCACATGCAGCACCGCTGTGTTTCTCCCGTTGATCCACCACCGAAGTCAACATATAAGTTTGTATGCAGTGCAGATGACACGCTATCTATTTGCTCTTTGCAGTTAAGGTTTTATCCCTTCCCGACTGGCTAATCGCTTCCCAGAGGGAAGAGTAGACGAGTCCGCTGATCGGTCCTTACCCCCTGAACCGATCGGTGCCGTGCCCTTCGCCGGCCCCCCCCGGCGGAGGGCCTTTTTTTCGACCAGCTTCTGTCCAGTTCCTTCCACCAGGGTAAGAACACGATCCACGCCGGGAGTCTCAAAAGATTCTTGGAGGCCGGAGAGCCAGGTCACCGTCAGATCATCCACCTTTTCCACCTCTCCCAGCCCGAAATGAACCGTGGCTTCGGAGGACGACTGGTAGGAACGGGTGACGCGCACTTCACGGGTCTGAACTCGCCCGCCGGCCTTCAGGACCAGCAGGCTGCCGTAGCCATCTCTGTTGCTCCGCGTGCCCTTGAGACGCAGCCGCAGCCAGTGTCCCAATCCGCTGCTGCGATTCATGTAGATCCCGGCCGACCCCCCGTTGCGGCTGACCACGATATCCAAGAGGCCATCACCGTTGAGATCCCCGACCGCGGATCCACGCGCCACATTGGGGAGTTCAAAGCCGGAGGTTTTCCCCACTTCCTTGAAAGTGAGGTCCAACTGATTGATGAAGAGCTGGTTGGTCTGGGCATATGAAAGTGTATCATTGTACATCCTGATGTTCTTGATGATGTGACCGTTGGCCACGAAAACGTCCAGGTGGCCGTCGTTATCCGCATCCAGCCAGTTGATCCCGAATCCAACGCGTCCCAGGCTCAAGGCGCCCAGACCGCTGGTGTAGCCCATGTGGAGGAAAGTTCCGCCCATGTTGCGCAGCACCGAGTTGGTCTCATAGTCCAGATTGGCCACCAGAAGGTCCTGGCGCCCATCACCGTCATAATCGCCCGCATCGGTGCCCATGCCGGCCTCTGAGCGGCCGTCCTCGCTGTAGGCGATGCCCGCCAGAAGACCCACTTCACGAAAATGTCCGGTGCCGTCATTGCGCCAGAGCTGGTTGGGAGTGCTGTCATTGGCCACATGCAGGTCGATATCGCCATCATGGTCATAGTCGAAGGAAACCACACCGAGCCCTTTCCCCGTGCGGTCGACGATGCCTGCCTCCAGGGTGGCATCGGTGAAGCGTCCATTCCCCTGGTTCCGGTAAAATGTGTCCGCAGTCATGGTGTAAACCTGCGGCGTGCAGTAAGCGCGCCACTCTTTGCCCTTGCGACCGCACCATTTGTTGTTCTCCGGCGAAGCGTCACAATAATTGGCCACGAACAGATCCAGATCACCATCGGCA
>SMYD01000024.1 GCA_004356015.1 Acidobacteriota bacterium
CTCAGTGTTGAAAGGAATCACGTGAAACGCATTCGGTCTGTCATCTTCCTGGCGGCTCTGATCCTCCCGGCCTGCCACTCTCCGGCCATGGCCCAGGAAGCACCGGATTTGGCCGGATTGGAGGTCTATACCGAGCGGGTGAAGACCGGCTTTGTCAACTGGGGTGCGGGATACGCCGAGGTCGTCGTCGAGGCGCCCTACCAGACGGAGCGGTTCGGTGCCAGCCATGCCAAGATTCGCGCCATCGAAGCGGCCAAGAAACAGGCCCAGCAGTCCCTCTACCGTCTCCTGCGCGGCATCAACCTGACCGGGGAGAAGCGCCTCGCCGGGGACACCGGACTGGAAGAAATCCTCCGCAAGCTGGCAGGCAAGCAGTCCTCTCTGGAGAATCAGAGGACGGTCGATGTCACCATGACGGCCACTTATCGCATGCCCATTTATGGCCGTAAGGCCTTGAGCGGCTCGATTCAGAGAGCCGCGTTCGCTGACTCACCCAAGGGTACGCTGGCAGGAACATCGGGTGGTTCTTTCACCAGCGTGGTGTTCGATGCAGCCGGCACAACTCTGCAGGCAGCCTTCTTCCCGCGTATCCTTGCCGAGGACGGAACTCTTCTGTTCGGCCCTGCGGATCTGGACGCCAAGGTTTCGGCGCCGGCTCGTTATGTGGTGCGAGGCGATGGCAGCCGGAAGAAGCTGCGCCTCCCCAAGAGCGTGGCCAGGAACCTGGGAGACAACCCCCTCATCCTGAAGGTGAAAAAGGTGGGTGGTGAGTTCTTCTCCGACGTGGTCTTGCGACCGGACCAGGTCGAGACGTTGCGCCAGGCCCAGCCCGGCGACCTGCTCTCCATGGGGAAGTTCTTCATCATCCAGACCCGATCCATCGACGTCAGTGAATCCTGAGGCCAGCCCTGGCCATCGCCGACGGAGGTATCTGTTGGGACTGACCCTGCCCAATCAGTTGACCCTGTTCCGCATGATTCTCGTCCCGTTCTTCGTGGTGGCGACTCTCTACGGTCATATGGGGTGGGCCCTGGGAATCTTCATCCTGGCCGGTGTGACCGATGGCCTGGACGGACTGGTGGCCCGCATGACCGGCCAGCGCTCCGCCCTCGGGGCTTTCCTGGACCCGGCCGCCGATAAACTTCTGATGACGGCGGCCTTCGTGGTTCTCTCGCTGCCAGCCATGCAGTCCCTGCCGCAGTTCTACCTGCAGAACCGGCTGCCTGTCTGGCTCACCGTCATGGTCATCAGCCGGGATTTTCTCATCGTGCTGGTGGCTGTTCTCTTCAACATGGCCCTGGGTCTGAAGCGGTTCCCGCCGACCCTTCCGGGAAAGATCACGACGGGAGTGCAGATCACCACGATTTCCGTCTTCCTCCTCATCAATGCTCTTCAGGTGCAATGGGTCTGGGTGGCCAATGTGTGTGTCGCCGCCTGTCTCCTGGCCACGGTGGGGTCCGGACTGCACTACGCCACCTATGCCGTGCGCAAGCTGGCTGGTGATGGTGAGCCGGACTCCTGAAGCGGGTTCCGGAGGCCTCATCTCTCCGGAGCATCGGTTTGCCCTGGACGACCTGGGGTTCCCGCAGGTCAGGGAGCTGCTGGCAGCGCGGGCGGCGACGCCCATGGGCAGGGAACGGGCGGCGCGGCTGACGCCCAGCCCGGAGCAGGAGGAGGTCCGGGAGCGCCTGGAGTTGCTCCGGGAAGGCTTGGCCCTGGCGGAAGTGTCCGGCCGTCTGCGCTTCCCCTCCCTCCAGGATCCCTCAGGCGACCTGCGAAGGCTGTCAGCCAGCGGCGTGGTCCTTCCAGGCGAGAGTCTGCGCAACCTGGCCAGCCTGGCCGCCACCGTGGCCGAACTGCGCGGCCAGGTCCGGCCCCATGGCGATCTGGCACCACGCGTACTCCGGTCCCTGGAGTCGGTGGGCGATCTGGCGCCCTTGATCCGGGCCTGTCGCGGTGTCTTTGCCGCCGACGGAGGACTGGAGGATGGCGCCAGCCCACGCCTGCGTTCTCTCCGCGCCCGGCATGCGTCCGCCGCCGAACACCTGCGCCGCCGCATGGCCGCCTATCTGGAGGGGCCGGAGGCGGAGCGTTATCTGCGTGACGAGTATGTGACCCAGCGCGGCAGCCGCTTCGTCATCCCGGTTCGTGCCGATCACCGGAAGTCCATGGACGGCATCGTGCATGGCACCTCATCTTCCGGAGCCACTCTTTATATCGAACCTCTGGCCATGGTGGAACTCAACAATGACCTCGTGCGCCTGCAGGAAGCGGAGGCGGCCGAGGTGGTCAGGATCCTGACGGAGCTGAGTGATCTGGCCCGCCGCCTGCGACCGGAGCTGCTGACGGCGACGACGGTCGTGGGGCGCCTGGACCTGCTGGCCGCGGCGGTTTGCCTCGGCGGCGATTTCGACGCACGCCCGGCGCAGCTTGCGGTGGACGGGGCTCTTGAGCTGGGAGATGTCCGTCACATGATTCTCATGGATCGTCTCGCCCGGAGCGGCGGCAAAGCGGTCCCCATTTCTCTTCTCCTGGCGGACGGCTGCCGTGTTCTGGTGATCTCCGGACCCAACACCGGGGGCAAGACAGTCGCTCTCAAGACCGTCGGCCTGGCCGCCCTCATGACCCAGGCCGGGCTCCCCATCCCGGCCCGCCACGCGGTCATGCCGGTCTTTCGCCAGGTCCTGGCCGATATCGGGGATCATCAATCGATCCAGGAGAACCTCTCGACCTTCTCATCCCACATCAGAAGCCTGGTGCGCATGACCGGCGAGGTCGAGAACCCTGCTCTCGTCCTGGTGGATGAGCTCGGCACCGGCACGGACCCTGAGGAGGGCACGGCCCTTGGAGTTGCGGTGGTGGAACATTTCCGCGCCCAGGGTGGTTTCGTCCTGGTCACCACCCATCACAATGGCCTCAAGGCCTACGCCGAGACCACGAGCGGGGTGGCCAATGCCTCGGTGGAGTTCGATGAGGAGAATCTCCGCCCCACTTACAGGTTGCTGACGGGAGTGGCGGGGCGCTCCGGCGGACTGGATATCGCTGCTCGCCTGGGCTTGCCCGAAGCCATCGTCCGGCATGCCCGCACTCTGGTGTCCGAGACGGGGCGGATGACCCAGCGTTACGTGGCGCGTCTCGCGGAACTCACCGCCGCGGCGGAGGCGGCACTCCGCGCCGCCCGGGATCGGGAGGAAGATGCGGCTCGTCATGCCCGGGAGTCCGCTCTGCTGCACCGCCGCGCCCAGGACGCACAGGTTGTGGCGGTGGATGCGGCTGTGGATGCCGCCCGGCGCCGCCTGGAAAAAGCGGGGCGCGCGGCCCTGGATCAGATCGAAAAAGAGTTCGGCCGGGAACGGCGGCGCCGCGCCGAAGCCAAGGCCCGGGCGGAGTTCTCCCGCCTGGCCCGCCGGGAAGTCATGGATGCGCGGCGGGACCTGGACACGGTCGGCGACCATGGGGACTCCGAGCCGGTGAAGGTGGGCGATCGTGTCGCTCTGGTCGGCCTGGGCCGCGAGGGGATCGTGGAAAGAGTTCACGACGATGGCCGCTTGACTCTGGCCGTGGGTCATGCCCACCTGGTGACACGTCGCGAAGAAGTTCGGCGCCTGGCCAAAGATGCCGACCGGCAGGCCAGGCCGGCGGTGAGCGTCCAGGCCGGAGGCGCCGAGGACCTGCCGGAGGAACTCCACCTGCGTGGCTGGCGGGTGGAGGAAGCTCTGCAGGAGCTGGATCGCTATCTGGACCGGGCACTTCTGGCCGGGCACCTGCAGGTCCGCATCGTCCATGGTCACGGCAGCGGGCGTCTGAAGAGCGCGGTTCGGGAGCACCTGGGTGGTCATCCCGCGGTGGGGGCATCCCGCCCCTGCGGCCCCGGCGATGGCGGCGATGGCGCCACACTGGTGACTCTGGCGACGGACTGAGAGTCCAGGCAGCCCACTCTTTCGGGCAAGGGTCGGCGCCCGCCACCGCAAGGGTGGTATTCTGCAGTCTGTGGCGTGTCTCCGTTTTCATGGGCCGGCTTTCCGCCGTGGTGTTGTCCGGACCCTCATCATTCTCCTTGCCTTGCTGGCGCCTGCATGGCTGAAGGGCCAGGGATCCGGCGAGATCCTTGATGCCTGGGTCCTGGACGTGGGGTCCGATGTCTTCGGTTGCGGCGCCGGTGGGGCCTGCAACCTGCGCTATCGCATGTACGACACGGTCGCCGGACCCGAGGTCAACATGGGCGCAGGGATGGATGGCGTGCCTCGCTACCGGAAGCGCGGTGCCTATCAGACCGATATCGCCCTGTCCGGCAACTTCCCCAGGGCGTCCGGCTTCTATGACATTCCCTTCTACGTGGTCTGGGACGGTGTCCTTAACCCGGGAGGGCGGGATCATGTGGGTTACTACGGTGCCCAGTCGCAGATCCTGCGCTTCGGCGAGGTCGGGGATTCCAGCACGGTCAACTGCCATGCAGGTGGGCAGGCCGTGGCCTGTTTCGAACCTCTCTCGTCCGGGACCACCGGGCAGGTGTTGCGGAACGGCATCTCCGCCATCGGCGGTCTGGCGCCCATCCCGGTGCCCCGGGTGCGCTTCGCCGATGAGGACAGCGTGAGCCTCGAGTGGGATCAGGCCCGGGGCAGCGTGTCCACCGACGGCGCGCCATCGGCCCTGGCGGGCTATCGCCTCTATGCCTATCCGGGGGCGCACCCCTCCCAGTCGGTTCTCTCGCAGGCGCGCCCGGTGGCGGAACTGTCCTCCATCGGCGAAACCCGCGCTGAACTGCCGCGCAGTCATCCCGGGCTCCCGGCCGACGGCGAGGTCACGTTTGTCATCAAAATGGTTTACGTGGGAAACCTGGAATCTCTCTACTATTCCGCCAACAGCGAGCCGTTGAATCTGGATGATCCTGATGATGAGAATCCTGATGATGAGGCGGAGGATGATGAGACTGAGGACGACGAGTTCGCCGATGACCCGGAGGACCAGGAGGACGAAGGTGGGGATGCTCCTCCTGAACCGGTGAAGCAGGATGCCGACGGTGCCGGCGGTGGCGGGCCGCAGGGCGCTGCCTCGGGATCGACTCTGGCCGGCGTGGATGGCTCTCCAGGGAGCGATCCGGCGGGGACGGCGGCCGGACCGGATACGGATGCTGACGGGGTAGCTGACCGCAGCGATAACTGCGCCGGACTGGGCAACCCGGAGCAGCGGGATGCGGATCTGGATGGCCTGGGTGATGCCTGCGATGCCGATGCCGATGGTGATGGTGTGCCTGATGACGTGGATTGTGACCCCGGCGATCCCGGTGCAGGGTTGCCGCCGCCGGCGGGGACAGTGCGACTCATGGTGGGGCAACGACCGGGGAAGCTGCTGTCATGGGGAAGTGGAGAGGGCTCGTGGATGGTCTACCGGGGTGTGATAGAGACTGGCGAGCCGTTCCGGTTCAACCATACCTGTCGGGAGACGGGGCTGGAGACCGGAACATCTGACGACGCTGAAAAGCCGGCGCCTGGAACGGCCTTCTACTACCTGATGGCGGTGGATTCTCGGTGTACCCCGGCTGCGCCGGGGTATCGTTCCTCCGGGGCGGCACGGCCCGCGGGACCACAGTGTCTTCTGGTGGAGATGACGGCGGCGCCGGCGGATCTGTCCCTGCCCTGGCTTTTCCGTGCCCACGGTGGTGCCGGCCTGCCCATCGAGCTCGATCTCTCCCTGAGTCCCGTTGCCGGTCTGGACGACCTTGCCGCGGTCTCGTTCAACCTCAACTATGACCCTGCCCGGGTCCGGCCCCGGGGCACGCCCGTGCCGGGCTCCTTTCTTGCCGAGACAGGTGCCCCGGCGAGGGTGGAGCACCAGGATGATCCCGTTGCCGGAACATTGCGCATCACCGTGGCCCGGACCGGCCTGGGAGGTCACCCGGCGGGGGAGATCCAGGTCCTGCTGACCATCAGGTGGGACGTTCTCGCGCCGGGTCCGGTGGAGATCAGACTGGATCATGTGCAGGCGTTGAACGCCGATTACGCGCAAGTGGAACTGAGCGGTGCCGCCTTCCGGGTGCTTCGCCGCTGAGTCGGGCCTGAAAGTGGCGCCGGCGGGCTGTGAGCGTAGACCTGCCCCCGGCCTGGCAATGGGGGCCTGGCCGCCTCAGCGCGGTGACTGGCCTTTCCGGCGGCGAAAGATGAAGTCGTCGCCGGAGATCCCCACCAGGCGCCAGCCGTCGCTGGCTGCTTCTTCCAGGACGCGGGCCAGGCGCTGGCGTTCATCGTCGTTCTTGCGGTCCGGCCGCAGAGCCACCAGTTCGTAGCGTTCCAGAAGACTGCGGCGGCTGTCCACACGATAACGGTAGGAGGCCTCGAACGAGGAACTGCTCCTGTTGCGGTGGTGGCTCTTGCCGAATCCGAGCATCAGCATGGAGTGTGTCTCCCGTGGCTGCCGCCGGCAGCCTCCATCAGGGAGGGCGCCCGTCACGACAGGTTGCGCACATCATAACCATCGTGGGTTGCAGGTCAAGTCATGCCGCCATCTACTGCGGACTCCCGGTCCGCCGGGGCAGTCGGTCACCGTGAAATTTTGAGACAGGCGCCGCGCTTGCTAGGATTGCGCCTGGGGAGAGAAGCATGGGCTACTGGGCAGACGATATGGTGGCGGCATTGCCGCCTCGGGAGGAGGGTCAGGTGCTGGCCACCGGCATCTCTCCGTCCGGTGAGATTCACCTGGGCAACCTCCGGGAGGTCATGACCGCCGACGGGGTCTACCGGGTCCTGCAAGAGAAGGCACTTCCCGCGCGCCTGGTCTTCATCGCCGACAATCTGGATCCTCTCCGCCGCGTCTACCCTTTTCTCGACAGGGACGTCTACGAGCCGCTGGTGGGCCGGTCGCTGTCCGGCATCGTCTGCCCTTGTACCCGGCATGATTCCTACGGCGAACACTTTCTCGCGCCGTTCCTTGCGGCCCTGGAGGATCTGGGCGTCGCCACGGAGGTTGTGCGCGCCCATGAACTGTACGCCTCAGGCGCCATGGATGAGGTGATAGGCCAGGCCCTGGCCGGGCGGGACACCATCGCCGGTATTCTCACCGAGTTGACCGGCAAGCAGGTGGCCGCCGACTGGTCGCCCTTCGATGCGCGCTGTGGGTCCTGCCTGCGCCTGACCCACACGTCGGTGACCGGGTTTGATCTCGAGGCGCACACCGTGGCATACCGCTGTGACTGCGGTCAGGAAGGTACGACGCCGTTTGCCGGTGGCGGCAAGCTGACCTGGCGCGTGGACTGGCCGGCGCGCTGGAAGGCTCTCGGTGTCACCATGGAGCCGTTCGGGAAGGATCATGCCAGCCGTGGCGGATCCTACGACACCGGCGTGCGCATCGCCCGTGAAGTATTTGCCTGCGAGCCGCCTCATCCCATCCCGTATGAATGGATAGCGTTGCGCGGCAAAGGCGACATGTCCTCCAGCAAAGGGAACGTTCTCTCCATCCATGGCATGCTGGAGGTGGTGCCGCCGCAATTTCTGCGCTACATGGTCTTGCGGGCCGACCCCCAGCGGGCCATCCGCTTCGATCCCGGCCTGGCGCTCCTGAACCTCATGGACGAACTGGAGAACCCAGCCAACAAGAATCGCAACGCGCGCGCCGTGGAACTGGCGCAGATCCCCGGACGCTCCATGCTCGGTATTCCGTTCCGCCAGCTCGTCACCATGGCCCAGATCGGCGACTTCGACACCGAGCGCACCGTTTCTGTGCTGCGCCGGGTCGGCGTGGACGCCTCGGACCTGGGGTTGCTTCAGCGTTATCTCGAGTACGTCCGTTGCTGGCTGGATCGGTTTGCTCCTGAAGATGTCCGGTTCGCTCTGGCCCAGGAGTTGCCACAGGCCGCAAACGTGCTGAACGAAACTCAGCGGGCCTTCCTGGCGGAACTGGCCCGGCGCCTGACCGACGACATCGGGGGCGAGGAACTGCATTCGTTGATCTATGATCTCATCAGGGAACTGGGAGGGGAGAAGCCGGCCCCCTGTTTTGCGGCCATCTACCTGGCCTTCATCGGCAAGGAACGGGGGCCGCGAGCCGGTCACTTCCTGGCCGCGCTGCCGGCCGACTTCGTGCGCACGCGGCTGCGGGAAGCCGGCGGCACCACCTAGCGGCGCTGTCCGGCCAGCGGGACCCACTTCCTGGGTCACCGGCAGTCTTCACTCCAGGGTCAACTCCACCTCGGCGTCGTAGATGACGCCGCTGGACAGGAAGCATTCCGCCAGGCTACCCCCGCGGATCCTCATCTGCGCCCGGTTGATCCTCATCCGCCCCGGGGCTAGGGTGTCACGGCTCGCCTGCGCCCCGCCAGAAGAGCGCAGACGACGCCGGCGCCGATGAGAACGGTGGCGGCACTCAGGCGCAGGGTCCACTTGCTGCCCATGACCCAGACGTCGGCGCTCGCGGCCAGAAGCGGTTGCAGAAGAATGAACAGAGCCACCACCGAGGATTCCATTCGCCGCAGGGCCAGGTAGTTGAGAGAGTACGCCACCACGGTGGCGCCCAGGACGACGAAGGCGCCCCAGAGCCAGGTCGCGGGCTGCAAGGTGGATGGTGAAATCTGCAGCCAGAGAGGGGCGCCCAGGGGAAGCAGCACCAGGCTGCCGAAGGCGAAGAGAAAGCCGGTGGCCATGAGCGGGTCCAGGCGCGTGAGAAGGGGTCGTGACAGCACCAGGAAGAGAGAGAA
>SMYD01000025.1 GCA_004356015.1 Acidobacteriota bacterium
AAAGCCGTCACCGACAGCCTGGTAGAGGGGAGGCTCTCCAGTGAGAGGATCGAGAGGGGCGGCATCAAGAGACCCGGGATAGGCACCCATGGATGTCTTCTGCAGACAGAGGGACACCGCCGTGCGCGCCAGGACCAGACGAGCATCCACAAGATCGGCCAGGTCCAGGAGCTGCGCTCCCAGTCGCCTGTCGGGGAATACCCTGCCGGGCCAACGGGAATCCCCGAGGGGAAGCGGCGGGGCGCTCTCGCCTTCTGCGGCCCGTGTGAAACGGGGTGTCTCGACCCAGGTGAGGAGAGAGCTGAAGTGCTCGATGTCATGAGTCAGCCTGCTCCGCACCACAGGTCTCAGCAGCCAGCGCCGGACAGCGCCCTCCCCCGCGTCACCATCCTCGTCCAGGGCCAGATGATGGCGAATCATCTCCTTGAACTCGGCGATCATGGCCCGCTGCAGAATTTCACCACCACTCAGGGCCTGCAATTCATCTTCGAGACGTCGCAGCAGATCTTCGCCGGCCGCGGTCCTGATCAGGCTCTCTTTCACCAGGTCCAGAGCTGCTGAAAGGATCCGCAGACGCACAACCTGGGACATGAGCTCCAGCTCGTCTCCCAGGCTGCGGGCGAGGAGAAGCTGCCGGCGGATGGCAGCGAGGGTCTCAGCGGGCTCTTCATCAGCGCTGGCCAGCATGCCGCTCACCCAGTTGGTGGTCGCCAGGGAGATCAACAGGGTGACAGGCGGGACGCCGGCGGGTTGATGGAAGCCCGCCGGCGCCTGGACGCGCCAGTCGATCACCGGGAGATCCAGAGCGGCATCCAGCAGAGAGAGGGCCTCGGCATTGCTCTCCACCATGGCCTGAAGCACACTTCGGTCCGCCGGCATATCGCCGCGACGGGCCTTGAGCCTGTTGATGGCCGCCAGGGAGGAAGTGGGAAGGCCGTGAGCCGCGACCGCGCCACGCAGCAGAACGGCGGCGTTCTCCTCATGGGAAACCATGGGCGGCACCTCGGGTTCGACTCCCGGCGCGCCCCAGTGCTCTTCCGCCCGGGTCAGGGCCTGCGTCATCTTCTGTCCGGAACGAACACCCAGCCACCCGCGCAGACCCAGGACCAGCACCAGCAGGACGGCGGCGAAGATCAGGACATGACGGAGCACCCTGGAGGCCAGCGGAGTCATCTTTCTAGCGGGAGCGGTCAGCGTCCGCCGATTGCGCTCTCAGGACAATCTGTGCGCAGGCCTCGGCATCGGAGAGAGCCTGATGGTGTTGCAGCTCGATGTCCAGCGTGCGACAGACATTGTCGAGAGTCGCCGGCTTGATCTTCAGGATCCGGCGCGCCATGCGGACGGTGCACTCCCACGGCAGATCCGGATCATCCAGGCCCGCCTCGGCGCAGCATGCTCTCAGAACACCCCGATCGAACGGCGCATTGTGAGCCACCAGGAAATCCACGCCGTCAAGCATCGCAGCCAGGGGCGCCCAGACCTCACCGAATTCAGGCTCACCGGCCACATCCTCCCAGGTGATCCCGTGTATATAGGTGAAGATGAAGTCCGGTCGCGGGGGGCGAATCAGGCGATGCTTCCGGTGTGTGATGACACCGTCTTCCACCCGCACCATGCCGACGGCACAGGCGGAGTCCCGACCGTAATCGGCTGTCTCGAAATCAATGGCGACGAAATTCATACCGTCCGTCCTCATCCAGGCACGCATCATGGCACAGATGCCACGACCCTGCAGGCTCGGATGGAATGGTCTGCACGCGCCGCTCACGGTGGTGGCTACCCTGCCGCCGGACTCCACCCTGGTCCCCAACTCCCTCCGGCTGCAGGAAAGCCCACGGCCTCATTGACCGTGGGCTTTCCATGGGATCGGTCTGCGGAAAAGTCTCACCCATGCTACGAAGGGGCGCGGGAGAAGGTTGACAGCCGGGTGAATTCTGGTTGGACGCCGAGATCGGCTGGACTTCTCAGGGCACCTCACCCACATCCAGCCGTGGGCCCTGGACGGGCCGGAAGGAACCGGTGCGCGCACCAGAAGCGTGATCCTCGATACTCCATGAAACGGCGGTGGGGTCCGCCAGCAACCCGGCACCGGACCCCATGCGCCACCAGCCGACCAGGTTGCCTGCCTGCGCGTACACATCGCACGTACCGGCAAGATCGGCCCGGCCACGAGCGGCATGAAGAATCGCGATGCTCTCAGGCGACAGATCTGTGTTCCACACGGCCAGCTCGTCCAGCCAGCCCCGCCACTCACGCCCATCACTGTGATTCCACGTGCCGATGCGCATGCCGGTGACGGCTGCGGCCGGCAGGGTGTGGGCGCCGCTCTCGTACCATGACCCGGTGTCCAGATCACCGTCTAGCCAGATTTCCAGGCGGTCCGAGCGCGCCACGACCACAACGAAATGCCATGCCCCCGCCCCATAGAGGTCGCGGCGGCTGGCGAAGTCGGCGCCCGTCTCGCCATCGTGAACATAGAAGTGAATCATGCCTGTTTCGGGGTCGGCCGCCAGAGCCCAGCCGTTCCGCGCCAGTGGTCCGTCACTCTTGTCCACGATCCGTTGATAGGGGTCGCCGTCTGCCTCCTGGCGGAACCAGGCGGCCACGGTGAAAGGCTCACCGGCAAGCTGCAGGGGGTCCTCCAGTCCGACCTCGCCCAGTTCGATGTAGTCGTCATGCCCGTCCAGATACAGAGAAGCGATGTTCTCCGTATCCGGCAGAGAGCCGGTATTCCCCTCGTACCCCGGACCGTTCGTGCAGGAGCACACAACACCTCCCAGCAGCAGAGACGCGAGAAGAAGACCGGCGGACAGTTTCATGGTCGCCTGCGCTCGAAGGCGACGACACCATTCTTGATGACAAGAACAGGCCGCCGCAGCACGCTGATATCCCGCAACGGGTCGCCTTCCAGAGCCACCAGATCGGCCAGAAACCCTTCTTCGATCCTGCCCAGCTCATCTCCCAGGCCCAGGACTTCCGCCGCCACCGAGGTGGCCGCTGCCAGGGCATCGGGGACCGGCATGCCATAGAGAACCAGCAGTTCCAGTTCACGCGTGCTGTCGCCGTGGTCAAAGACACCCACATCGCTGCCGAAGCCGATGCGCACGCCAATGGCCAGGGCACGCCGGATCAGGTCCCGGGCGGCGAGAACGGTGGCCGGCTCGGGCAGTTCGCCATCCCACCCACGGTACACGGCCATGGCTTCCACGGCGGCCAGGGTCGGCAGGAGCATGACGTTCTTCGTCTTCATGAGGCGCAGCACCTGGTCGGTCGCCCCGTAGCCGTGCTCGATGGTGACAGCCCCCGCGAGGACAGCTCGCCGGATTCCCTCAGGCGTGGAGGCGTGGGCTGCCACCGGCAACCCTGCCGAAGTGGCCTCATCCACTAGGGCGTCCAGTTCTTCCTGTGAGAACGTCGGGGTGGACACAGCACCTGGAGCACGCCGGTAATCGGCGTAGACCTTGATCCAGTCAGCCCCGCCACGCACCTGCTGGCGCACGGCGCGACGCACTCCGGCCACACCGTCGGCCTCCTGGGCGCCCAATGGCACATCCCAGCGCGGGTCGAACCCGCCGGGTCCGTAGCTTGCCCCGGCCACGATGGCACGGGTGGCGACCAGCAGCCGCGGGCCGGCAATCAGACCGGAGTCGATGGCGCGGCGCAGAGCCACATCGGCGAAGCCCGCGCCCTCGGTGCCCAGGTCCCGCTCGGTGGTGATGCCCGCAGCCAGAGTCGCCGCGGCCGCCACGCTGCCGCGGATGGTGCGGAGTTCCAGAGATTCCTTGAGAACCTGTGTCTCCCAGGGCGTCTCATCGTAAGGATGAAGGAGCAGATGAGAGTGCAGTTCCATGAGCCCGGGAATGAGGAACAACCCCTCAAGATCCAGCCGCAGAACCTCCCGGTCCGGAGGCGGAGGGACCTGCCCCGCCGGTCCCATGCGGGCGATGCGACCGTCCACCAGAAGAAGATCCTGGCCGGTCTGCCAGGAACGGCCGTCGGCGGCCAGAACCCGCGCTCCACTCAGAAGAAGGATCGGATCCGGCCCGGCAAAAGAGACACCCCCTGCCGCAAGGGACATCACCATGGCAATCAACAGGCGCATGCGCTGCGGCCACCATACCATGGAACCGGGTGGACCATGAGGGGGACTCCGCGTGCCGGAGCCCGGCATCACAGGATGTCAATCACTCCCCTGGGCAGCCGTGTCGTCCCCGCCCAGCTCCCGCTGGAAGAACTCGCTCATGCGCCTGTAAAAGTGGCGTGCCGAGAGACCCCGGAAGCTGTGTTTCTGGCCCGGATAGAGGGCAACCTGAAACATCTTTTCGTGTTCCACAAGGGCGGCCACCAGATTCAGACTGTTCTGGGGGTGAACATTGTCGTCGGCGGTACCATGGATGATGAGGAGGGCATCCTCCAGGTGCGCGGCGTGGGTCAGGGGTGATGACGCCTGGTAGCCCGCGGCATTGTCGTCGGGGTGATCCAGATAGCGTTCCGTCCAGATGGTGTCGTACAGGAGCCAGTCGGTCACCGGCGCACCGGCCACTCCGGCGCGCCAGAGACCCGGCGCGTTGAACAGACAGTACAAGGTGTTGGCGCCGCCGCCCGACCATCCCCACAGGCCGATGCGACTGCCATCCACCCACGGCTGTGCTTTCAGCCAGCCCACAGCCGTCTTCTGCGCCGCCAGGTTGATCTCGCCGAAGCGACGATGCTGCAGATCCTCACCTTTCTTGCCGAAGAAGATCGAAGCCGGATTATCAACACTGAGAACGATGAAGCCGCGCTGGGCCATCATCTTGTGCCAGATGCTGCGGCCGCGGCTGCCCCAGCGATCCGCCACCACCTGGGAGCCCGGCCCGCCGTAGTGATACATGATCACGGGATAGGTGCGTTCAGGATCGAAACCGGGAGGTTTGAGAAGACTCGCCGGCAGGCGCTGCCCGTTGCCGTCGGTCATCGCAAAGAACTCCCACCGGGGCAGACTCTCCGGATCGAATGCCGGTGGCGGACCTGACGGCAGTTCAACGCCGGCCCCCATGCCGGCGCCGCGCACGGTGCGCACCGTGGGCGTGTCGGCGGTGCTCCAGGTATGTACCCAGGAACCGGACTCAGGCGCCACCAGGGCGCTGCTCCAGCCACGGCCCTCGGTGTAGGTTTCCAGGTCATGACCTTCCCCGAGAGGAACACGCAGGACATGACGCTCCCGCGCGCCGCCTTCTTCACTGCGAAAACCGGTCACCATCGCCCAGCCGCGCTCCTCATCAAGTCCATCCAGCGAGGTCATGACCCAGCCGTCGGGTGTCAAGGTGCGCTGCAGGCGGCCGTCGGGACCATGCAGATCCAGGCGGCGCCAGCCGCTGCGCTCCGATCCGCGCACGAAGCTGCCGTCGTCGAGAAAGGCGAAATCGTTGCCCAGGTTCACCCAGGTGGGCCAGGTCTCGGTATGAAGCGTGCGGCAACGTCCCCGGCGCGCGTCGCAGGTCAGCAGGTCGAGACGATCCTGCTCGCGGTTCAGCCTCTCCACCACCAGGGAGCGGCTGTCGGGATGCCAATGGACCCGGGCCAGATAACTACCGTCATTGCGGCCTGTTTCCAGCCACTTGATATCACCGTTTGACAGCGTGATGACGCCGATGCGCACACGAGGGTTGGCGGTGCCGGCCTTGGGATATTTCTGCCGCTTCACCACCGGGTAATGAGGCGCCGTATCCAGGAGGGGATAGGTCTCAACAGGCGTTTCATCGAACTGGTAAAAGGCAATCCGCTGGCCGTCGGGACTCCACCAGAAGCCGGTGGAATCCCGTCCCCAGATCTCCTCCCAGTAAATCCAGTCGGTCTCACCGTTGAGACGGAAGTCGGCTTCGCCATCGCGGGTCAGGGGGCGGATCTCCCCGTCGGACAGGTCCAGAAGATGAAGATCGTGGTCCCGGACGAAGGCGATACGCCCGCCATCACCGGAAAAACGCGGGCTGCTCTCCTCGGCGTCCGTGCGGGTCAGACGGCGCGGCCGGCTCTCAGCGGCAGGCAGCAGAAAGAGATCCCCGCCCGATTCGAGAAGCAGGGTGTCGTTCACCGGTGACCAGTGGAAGGCGTCGATTCCCGCGTCCAGGACTTCGTCGGCGAGACGGGAGCGGGCGCTCCCCTCGCCGGGAACCAGGACCCAGAGGGCCAGGCCGTCGCCGTCGTCGTAGAGGTAAGCCAGACGGGTGCCATCGTGGTTCCAGGCCAGAGATTCGGGACCACTTCTGGCGCCGGCATCGGGGATGACGTCCGCGAAGTTCAGGTCATGGGTGGCAGCACGGGGGCTCGCAACCTGAGGGATGAGAGCCATCACGGCCGGCAGAACAACGGCAAAGACTGAACGCATCGGTGACCTCCTCCTGGCGAGGCATCTTACTCCCGCCGGGGCAGAAAAAGGCGATGGCCGCGGTTGCAAACGATATGCTCCTGAAGATGCGCCGTGTTCACGCAGCACCATGGATTGTCGTTCTGGCCCTGGCCGGGACGGCCACCCAGCCCGCGGCAGCCCCGGCAGGCGACACGGCCTCTCTGCGCACCGGCCAGGTGATGGAGCATCTGGTTTGCGGCGCGGATTCCGAGAGATCCTACGCTCTCTACCTTCCTTCCGCCTTCCGCCCCGACCGGCGCTGGCCGGTGATGATCCTGATGGATCCCCGGGGCCGGGCCCTGGTGCCGCTGGAGCTGTTCCGGCCCGCGGCTGAGGATCTTGGCTACGTTCTGGTCAGTTCCTATGACACGGCCAGCGACGGACCGAGGGAGCCCAACATCCTGGCCCTGCGCGCTCTCCTGCCCGAGATCGAGGCACGGTTCTCGCCAGCGCCGGGACGAATCTATTTCACCGGCTTCTCGGGCACGGCCCGCTTCGCGTGGGATGTGGGTGCCCTCATGGGGAAAAAACTGGCGGGCCTCATCGGTGTGGGCGCAGGCCGCCCGCCGGCTTATGACCCTCCCAGCCCGGCCACCTTCGCCTTCTTCGGCATCGCCGGAACCGACGACTTCAACTACGAGGAACTGCGCGTGCTGAACCGCACCCTGGACGAAGGCAGCCAGCCACACCGGTTTGCCGCCTTCGACGGACCCCATGCCTGGCCCCCCGGCCCGGTCTGTACCGCCGCCCTGGAATGGATGGAACTGCAGGCCATGAGAACGGGACTGCGCCCGCACAGCGACAGTCTCCTGGGGCGGCTCCACCAGGCCGCGGTGAACCGGGCCCTGGAACTGGACGGAGACCCTCTCATGACAGCCGAAGCCTGGACCGCCATCGCCGAGGATTTCGCCGGCCTCCTGGATGTCACCGCAGAGTCGGTCCGGGCCGAACAGTTGTCGGCCAGCCAGGATGTCAGAACGGCGCGGCGGCGCGAGCAGGAACTCCTCCTGGCCCGGGACCGTTACCAGCAACGGTTCACCACCTGGCTTGAGCAGGTGGATTCGGCCTCGAACCCGCCCGTCACGGCGCGCTCCCTCAGGACCCTGGAGATCGCCCGGCTGCAGCGCCGCCGGGACGGCAAGGATTCTCTGGACGCGGCGGCAGCTCGCCGCATCCTCGCCCATGTCTTTTCCTACACGGCG
>SMYD01000004.1 GCA_004356015.1 Acidobacteriota bacterium
GCCGTAAGATCGAATTCCAGGTTGCCGCTCATCCCCGGCTCAAGGACCAACCGCTGGACCGCCAGGCGCCTTGTTCCGCTCCGGCCCATGGCCAGAAGCTCACATCGCAAGGCCACCTTCCCGGGGAGCGGCAGGCCGAAACCATCCCCGTCGCCTGCGTGTAAGGCCAGGGTCGGGCACAGGAGAAGGATCACCATCAGAACGTCTTTCGCCGAGGGGCCGGTGCGGCGGCGATGCTTCACGAGCGGGGGATCTGGATGCCGTACTTGCGAATCTTGTAATGGATGACCCGGCCGCTGATGCCCAGAGAGTCGGCCGCCCTTTTCTGCACCCAGCTGGATGCACGCAGGGCCTTCAGGATCTGTTCTCTCTCCTGACGCTCCAGGTGGCTCAAGCCATCCGTTTCATCGCTGATGGACGCATCGGCCACCAGGGCAAAGCCCGAATGGCTCAGATCCTCCAGCTCCAGGCTCTCACCCCGGCTCAGGGCCACGCCGGCCTCGACCACATGCTTGAGCTGCCGCACGTTCCCCGGCCACGCATGCTTCTGAAGCAGATCCAGGACCCCTTCACTGAAGGCGCTAACGTTGCGGTGCAGTTGTCTGGCCGCCTGGGCCAGGAAGGCCTCGGCCAGCATCGGGATGTCCTCCCGCCTCTGGCGCAGAGGCGGGAGGGAAATGGTGACGACCTCCAGCCGGTAGTAGAGGTCCTCGCGGAATGAGCCCTCCGAGATCGCGACCGCCAGATCACGGTTGGTGGCGGCAATGACCCGAACGTCAACCCTCCGCGGCTTCGTGTCGCCCACGCGGCGGACCTCGCCGTTCTGCAGAAAACGCAGGAGCCGGGTCTGCATGGGAAGTGAGATATTGCTGATCTCATCCAGAAAAACCGTGCCGCCATCGGCCATCTCCAGCAGTCCGACCTTGTCCCGGGTCGCCGATGTGAATGAACCCTTGCGATGCCCGAACAGTTCACTCTCCAGGAGAGAGTCCGGTAGCGCACCGCAGTCGATGACGATCATGGGATTCGCGGCGCGCCTGCTGCCGGCGTGCAAGGAGCGCGCGACAAGCTCCTTGCCTGTGCCGCTCTCGCCGGTGATGAGCACGCTGCTGGGGGTTGCCGCGACGCGGTCGATGACCGCCAGCATCTTTTTCATTGCCGAGGACGTCCCTGCGAGAAGCTGATCCTCGCCGGCATGCTCCAGGGCCCGCTGCACCATGTTCATGAGATCGGCGCCGCTGTAGGGTTTCTCCAGGAAGTCGTAGGCACCCAGCTTCATGGCCTCCACAGCTTCCGCCACCGACCCATAGGCCGTCAGGAAGATCACCGGCGGATGAGTCTTCCCCTTGACCAGGCGACGGAGAAACTCCAGGCCATCCATCACCGGCATCCTCAGGTCGGTGATGATCAGATCGGTGCCACCACCACGCTTCAGGGTCGCCAGCGCACCTTCGCCATCCGCTGCCGTGACCACGGCGTAGCCACCCGATTCGAAGCGGGTCTCCAGAAGTTCCCTGATCTGGGGGTCATCGTCAACCACCAGAATGGTCTTTTTTGCCACGTCTCGGTCCTCATTCGGCCCCGGTTTCAGCGGGACGGCGCGTCTTCCTTGCCTGATTCTATCTGCAGGTGAATGGATTTCAATTCCTCAAGCTGCAACTCGAGGGATTCCACCTCGGTGCGGAGGGCTGACGCGGCGTCAGACTGCCGTCTCTCCCTGTCCCGGCTGGTACCCAGCTGGGCCCGCCTGCGCGCCAGCTCACCCCTCTCCGTCTCCAGAGCCGCCAACAGGTCCAGTGCCAGAGTGAGGCCGGCTGCGTTCCCCCCCCCGGGGTCGGCTTGCCCGGCGGCCTGGAGGTAGGCCTTCGCCATGCGCCCGCCCCGCTCTCCTCCCTGGTGAAAAACCAGCAGGGCCCGCAGCACCAGTGCCCGCGAGCGCTCCTCGGGGCCAACGGCTGGACCTGAGCGCAGAAACTCCTCAAGGAGTGCATCTCCCCCCGCTTCCAGCCCGACCGAGACGGCCATGGCGGCACGGGTCAGCAGGCCATGGCGATAGGGCTCGGCCCGCTCAACCGGCTCCCGGGGGGACTGGGATTCCACGATCGCAGGCGGTGGGGGCGGCTCTGGCACCGGCTCTGGCACCGGCTTCCGCCTGAAGTTGGTACAGCCCGGCGCCAGCATGGCGGAGACCATCACCATGGCGACCCAGTATGTGTGCTGTCGAGTCATGCCCTCTATCCCGCCAGTACCTGATCGCCGGCTTGACGGCGCGCCGCCGGGAAGTGCACCCGGAAGGTCGTGCCCCGTCCCGGGACGGATTCCACCGTGACACGCCCTGAATGCGCCTCCACCAGATGGCGGACAATAGCCAGCCCGAGACCGGCACCGCGCACCTTGCCCCTGGAATCCGTGGGCGCCTGGTAGAACTTCTCGAAGATATGGCGGAGATCACGGGCGGCAATCCCGATGCCGCTGTCGCTCACCTCCAGGTAGATACCCAGATCATCGTCCCATGGCTGCACCCCTGTGCGCACCTCGATACGGCCTTCCCGGGGAGTGAATTTGATGGCATTATCCAGGAGATTGTTCACCACCTGGGCCAGACGGAAGCGATCCCCTTCCAGAGGAGGCAGATCCTGCTCCAGCGCGCACCGGAGGTCGACTCCGACCTCCTGGCAGCGGGCTTCGGCCAGGGAGACCTGCTCCTTGACGATTGCGGTCAGGGAAAGGGGCTCACGGACCAGCTGGATGTGGCCACCTTCGATCCGGCCGAGGTCAAGAATCCCCTGCACGTAGCGTCCCAGGCGGTCAAGGCTCTCGCTGGCAATGGTCAAGAGGCGCTTCTGGCGAACCGTCAGGTCCCCACCCACTCCTTCCGAGAGCATCTCCACCGCCTCTTTCATGGATGTCAGAGGCGTTTTCAGATCGTGGCTCACCATGGACACGAACCCGACCTTGAGTTCATCCAGCTCCTGCAATCTGGCCGCCATCTCGTTGAAGGCCAGGGCCAGTTCTCCGAGTTCGTCGCGACTGTGCACCGGTATGCGGCGATCGAACTCACCCCGGGAGATGGCTTCCGTGGCAGCGCGCATGTCCCGCACCGGGCGGTGAATACTCCGGGTCAGGCCGTAAGCGGCCAGGAGGCCCACCACCAGCGCCACACCACAGAACCCCAGGGCGAGGCCCGCCGCGCGGTCGGCACGCTGGCCCAGTGCGTTGATTTCCCGGGTCATGGCCGCTTGTCGCTCCCGGCGGTGATCACGGGTCCGTTCGAGCATGTCCTGGCGCAGTTCGCTTGCGCGAGTGTCGGATCGCTGGTAAGTCAGGTCCTCACTCCGCAGAAAAGCGAGCTCCTGTTGCCCCACCATGAGCTGGTACTCATCAAGGCGCCGGCGAAGAATGTCCACCAGACCGGCCAGATCCGCACGCGGCCCCGATTGCAGGGCCAGTTCATCGATGGTGTGGGCGATACGCTCCAGGCTCAGATAAAAGGATTCCTGCAGCCTGGTCAGATCCTTATCTCCACCTTTCTTGCCCAGGAAATAGAAAGCCCTGCTGAGGCCGATGTCACGCATTTCGGCCACCAGCTGCTCCAGGTTGGTCCCCAGGTGGTATTCCGCCTGCAGGCGCTCAGCCCGGTTGCTGGCATCGATCATCTGCCACCAGGTGAACAGACTCACACCGAAGACCAGCAGAATGATGACACCCTGTGTCAATACAATTTTCCGTGCCAGGGGACGCATGACACCTCTCAGATGAGCAGACGGTCCGAGTCAGGCCGAAAAGCCATGGCCGGCCTGGCACCCACCGCTCACCGCGAGAATAACCGATCCCCCGCCACCGGCAAAGAGATCGATGCGGTTCACACGCCGCGGCTTGAACCGAGCAGGCGGCGTCCGCTAGGCTCACCGCGCCATGAAGGAGATCACTCACGCCGAAGTTCGCCGGATCGCCCATCTCGCCCGCCTGCGGCTGGATGAAAGCCAGGTGGCGGAGGTCTCTGCCCAACTGGCCCGTATTCTTGAGGCTTTTTCGGCCCTGCAGGCCGCCGACCTGAAACCGGCCGCTCCTTCCCCCGACACCACCACCGCCGTGGACCGGCGACCGGATACGGTGGGCGCTTCCCTTCCCCGGGATCGTGCCCTGGCGGCGGCCCCTGACGTGGAGGATGGCCATATCCGCATCCCCAGGGTCCTGGGCTGAGAGGTGACCGATCTCACCAGCCTCTCCCTCTCGGCCATGCGCGCCGGCCTTGATGCCGGCGATTTTTCAGCACGGGAATTGACCAGCGCCCACCTGGAACGGATCGCCGCCCGGGAAGATGAGCTCCATGCGTTTCTCCACCTGGACAGCGAGGGAGCCATGGCCACGGCGGAACGATGCGATGAGACCCGCGTCCCGGGCGGTGGCGCGCCGCTGAGTGGTCTGCCGCTGGTGCTCAAGGACAACATCTCCACCAGCGACATGCCCACGACCTGCGGCTCCCGGTTTCTTGCCGGCTACACGCCACCCTACGACGCCACCGTGGTCCGCCGGCTGCGCCGCCAGGGTGCCGTGATCCTCGGGAAAACCAACATGGATGAATTCGGGATGGGTTCTTCCTGTGAGAACTCAGCCTACGGCCCCACCTGCAACCCCCTGGATACCTCCCGGGTGCCCGGAGGGTCATCGGGCGGTTCGGCGGCCGCGGTGGCCGCCGGTGCCGCCGGTGGTGGTTTCGGCTCGGATACCGGCGGATCCATCCGCCAGCCCGCGTCCCTCTGCGGCCTGGTCGGTATCAAGCCGACCTGGGGACGCGTCTCTCGCTATGGACTCGTGGCGTTCGCCTCCTCTCTGGATCAGATAGGCCCCCTGGCCCGCAACGTCGACGACGCGGCGCTGCTGCTCTCGGCCGTCTGGGGACCCGACGAGAAGGACGCCACCTGCCTGAGCACGCCACCGCCCGGCGACCTGGATCGTCCAGGTTCTCTGAGGGGCCTGCGCCTGGGCGTGCCGCGCCAGGTTTCGGACCTGGAGGTGGATCCGTCAGTGTCCCGGCGGGTGGATGAGGCCCTCTCGGCCTGCGCCCACGCCGGCGCCCTGCTCACCGAGATCGATCTCCCTCACCTGGATCTGGCCCTGCCCGCCTATTACGTGATCGCCACCGCGGAGGCCTCGGCCAATCTGGCCCGATTCGATGGCGTGCGCTTCGGCGCACGCGCCGCGGCGCCCGATCTCACGGCCCTCTATGAGGAGTCCCGGGCCGCGGGTTTCGGGCCCGAGGTGCGGCGACGGATTCTGCTGGGCACATTCGGGCTCTCTGCCGGGTATCACGAGGCGATGTACCAGCGGGCCCAGACCGTCCGCGAGATGCTGCGGCAGGCGTTCGCGGCGGCCTTCACCCAGGTCGACCTGGTGGTGACCCCAACCTCTCCGTCGGTCGCATTCCCCCTGGGCGAACGCACCTCGGATCCCGTACGCATGTATGCCAGCGATACCTTCACCGTGCCGGTCAGCCTGGCGGGACTCCCGGCCCTTTCCCTGCCCTGCGGGATGGCCGACGGCCTGCCGGTCGGCCTGCAGATCATTGCGGCCCATGGTCGTGACGGCGAGCTGATCCGCGCCGGCCGGGCCGTGGAGGCGACTCTTGCGCTCCCGCCCGTGGCAGATCGCTAGGGCCGGGGAATTGGTCCTATTGGCTCGCGGACTGGTCCTCCTGCTCAGCCTTCTGGCCCTGGGCGCCGCTGCCGCGCCCCTTGCGGGCAGACAGCTGTCCATCCATCCGGCCGTGCGTCTGGTGGTGGATGACCGGGGCGATCTCCACTTCGAGGTGCGCGCCGCGGGCGGTGACGGCTGGTCCCATCTGGCCGGGCGTTTTGCCCGTTCCCGGGATGACTGGCCGGCGCTCAAGGCCCTCAACGGGAACGGCCAGCCGGTTCGCGGCCGCTTCTACAGGATCCCGTATGCCCTGCTGCGAGATGAGTATCGCCTGCTGGGCATTGCCGCCCTCTTCCCCGACGACCTCCTGAACGGGGAAGGCTGGCACCACCACGTGGGCAGCGCCCGCCTGCCCATCGAGGAGGAATCCCTCTTCCGCCTGGCACTCTGGTTCACGGGCGATGGTGAGAACTTCCGCGACCTGCTGGCGGCCAACCGGCTCAAGGACCCGTCTCTGCAGGCAGGCCAGGAAATCCTGATCCCCACCGCCCTTCTGGCCCCCCCTTTCCGCCCGGCTGCCGGGGCGGGCGCCGGGCCGCTGGAATACGGGCGGGATGAAGAGGGCGAATATGCCAGCTATTCTCTCCGCCGGGGCGAAGCGCTGTACTCCGCCGTGGTGGCCCGCTTCACCGGCCGGGTGGACCCGGACGATATGGACGAGATGGTCGAACATATCGCCCGGCGATCCGGGATCGAGGACGTCACCGATATTCCCGCTGGATTCATGGTCAAGATCCCCGTCGAGGATCTGGCCGATGAATTTCTGCCGCCCACGGACCCGCGCCGGGTCCGCCTCGAGATGGATCGACTCCTTGCTGCCCGCTACCAGACCAGCATCCGCAGCCGGGATCTGGCAGGCATCACCGTGATCCTGGATCCCGGCCATGGCGGCAAGGACATCGGGACCCGCGCCAATGGCGTCTGGGAAGATGACACGGTGTACGACATCGCCGTGCGCCTGCGGCAGAAACTGACCCAGCGGACATCAGCCCGGGTGGTCATGACCGTGGAGGATCTCAGCCAGAAGGATCGTCCTCATGACGGCCCCTTCACCCGCATCGACAGGGATGAAGATGTCCTGACCCACCCTCGCCACCGTGCCACCGATTCAGCGTCGGTGGACGTGGGGGTCAACCTGCGCACTTTCCTGGCCAATTCGGTCTACCGCAGCCAACGTCAGGCGGGCCGGGATGGCGAGGAGATCGTCTTCATCTCCCTCCACGCCGACGCCCTGCATCCCTCGGTTCGTGGAGCCATGGTTTATGTGCCGGGCGAACGCTTTCGCCGCGGCCGCTACGGCGCATCCGGCAAGGTCTATCGACGATACAGCGAGGTGCGCGAGAAGCCGTACGTCACGTTCTCCCGCTCGGAACGCCTGCGTTCAGAGGGCCTGTCCCGGAAATTCGCCGAAAATATTCTTGAATCCTTCAGGAATCATGACCTGGCCATCCACGCTGATAAGCCGATCCGGGATCACGTGGTGCGCAAAGGGCGTTCCTGGATCCCGGCGGTGATCCGAGGCAACCAGGTGCCCACCAAGGTCCTGCTGGAGGTCGCCAACATCGGCAATGCCAGAGACGCGCGGCTGCTCAAATCTCATGAGCATCGTGACCAGGTGGCGGAAGCCCTGCTGGCCGCCATTCTCTCCTATTATCGCGGTCGCTGAGCCGGACCTCTCCTTGACGGATCGCGGCTCTGTCTGAAACAATGGCCGCATCCGTTACAGGAGGATTCCCTTGAATATCCTGGTCATCGGCGGGGGTGGACGGGAGCACGCTCTCGTACGCTCGATCCGTCGCAGTTCCATTGTGAAACGCGTATGGTGCGCACCGGGAAATGCCGGCATCGCGCGGGATGCCGACTGCCCGAACCTGGATATCGAGGACCAGCCCACGTTCCTGCGCTGGATCCGGCGCAACAAGATCGACCTGACCGTCATAGGCCCCGAGAAACCACTGACCATGGGTCTCTCCGACAAGATGGAGCAGGAAGGACACCGGGTCTTCGGTCCATCCATGGCGGCAGCCGAGATCGAATCCTCCAAGGTCTTTGCCAAGGAGTTCATGGCCCGCCACGAGATCCCCACCGCCGACTTTCAGGTTTTCGAATCGGCCCGCGAGGCCAAGGATCACCTGCGCCACCAGGAAGATCGACCCATGGTGGTCAAAGCCGACGGCCTGGCCGCCGGCAAGGGTGTCATGGTCTGCGCCGGCCGGGAGGAAGCCCTGGACGCGGTCAACGAGATCATGGAAAAGGGCGCCTTCGGGGAAGCGGGCCGCAAGATCGTCATCGAAGACCGCCTGACAGGACCCGAACTCTCCATCTTTGTTCTCACCGACGGCTATGACATGAAGCTGCTGCCCACCTGCCGCGACTACAAGAGGGCCGGGGACGGTGACGTGGGTCCCAACACCGGCGGCATGGGCGCCTACTCACCGGTGGATAACGTCGGTGAAGAGATCCTGCGCGATGTGGAGCACCGCATTCTCCAGCCGACCCTGCGGGGATTGGCCGCCGAGGGCCGCCCTTACCGAGGTGTCCTTTACGCTGGTATCATGATGACCGAGCAGGGGCCCATGGTCCTTGAGTTCAACGCGCGCTTTGGCGATCCCGAGGCCCAGATCATTCTTCCCCTCCTGTCCCGCAGCCTTCTGGAGGAAATGGCCTCCATCGCTGAAGGAAGCCTCACCAGTGGGGAACTGGACTGGCACGACGGCTGCTCGGTGGGCGTGGTGGCGTGTTCGGAAGGCTATCCCGGCGCTCCGGTCGTGGATCGCAAGGTCAAAGGCATCGAGAAGGCGGAGGCCCTTGAAGGCGTGCAGGTCCTCCACGCCGCGACCCGCAAAGCACCCCGGCGCACCGTTCTCACCTCAGGAGGGCGCGTCCTGACCGTGGTTGCCCAGGGAACCGACAAGGAGAACGCCCGCGCTCGCGCCTATGAAGCCATGGGACTCATCGAATTTGAAGGAATGTATTACCGCCAGGATATCGCCGGGGAAAACCAGAAGATCGTTGCCTCCGAATCCTGAACCATTCAGGCCCGATGCCTGAGATCGATTTTCCACCGGGAGGACAGGCCATGTCAGCAACCGCCACCAGCGAGCCATCACGAGTGATGGTCCTCATGGGTTCGGATTCGGACCTGCCGGTCATGCGTGGGGCCATCGCTGTCCTGGGGGAGTTCCAGGTGTCGGTCCGCACCGAAGTGACATCGGCCCACCGCACACCGGATCGAACCCGTGACATCGTGAGGTCCTCGCAGGCGCAGGTGTTCATCGTGGGCGCCGGTGGAGCCGCGCACCTGGCAGGCACCGTGGCCGCTCTGACCACCCGGCCGGTCCTCGGAGTCCCGCTGGCGGCGACCTCTTTAGGCGGCCTGGATGCTCTCCTGGCAACGGTGCAGATGCCGGCCGGCATTCCCGTGCCCACTCTCGCCATCGGCGAGCCCGGCGCCCGCAATGCCGCCCTTGCCGCCATCGCCATCCTGGCTCTCAGCGACAGCGACCTGGACCAACGCCTCACCGCCTACCGCCGCGACATGGTTGCCGGCGTTGAGGCCCGGGCCGAAAGGGTTCGCCAGGCGCTTCAGAGCGGCACACCCTGACCCGGGCTCCCATGGCCACCATCCGCCGCTATTTCGTCGAGACACTGGGCTGCAAGCTCAACCGGGCCGACAGCGAACGCCTGGAACGAGAACTGGCCGGCCGGGGCATGGAGCCGGCCCGGCGCCCTGAAGAGGCGGATCTTCTCGTGGTCAACACCTGTACCGTCACCGGCCGTGCCGACGCCGATGGCCGCCAGGCCCTGCGCCGCCTGGCACGCTGCCGCCCTGGTGCCCGCCTGGTGGCCATGGGATGTTATGCCAGCCGTGACCCCGAGGCTCTGGCAGCCATCGCCGGCGTGGACCTGGTGGCACCGGGTGCCGACCCGGCGCCCGTGGTGGCCGAAGCTCTTCGTTCCTTCCCCGGCGAGCTCTCCGTGGCCCTGGAGAACTATCACGCGGCGCCGGTGGGCGGCGGTCGCACCCGCGCTCTTCTGAAAATTCAGGACGGCTGCGATCTCACCTGCTCCTACTGCATCATCCCCACCGTTCGCGGCCGCTCACGCAGCATCCCGTCCGCCCAACTGGAGGCCTCGCTGGTCCGTCTGGTGGCGGCAGGCTTCGCCGAGATCGTGCTGACAGGGGTCAACACCGGCGATTATGGACGCGATCTCCCGGGCGACGAGACACTCCTGAGCCTTCTCCGGCGCCTCACGGCCATCCCCGGCCTGGGGCGGCTGCGCCTGAACTCCCTGGAACCACGCACCATCCACGAGGATCTGGTGGCGTTTCTTGCCGGCAACGGAAAGATGGCGCCCCATCTCCAGGTCCCCCTGCAGAGCGGCTCGGACCGTATTCTCAAGCAGATGCGGCGCAATTATCGCCGTGATTTTTATGTGGCTGTCCTGGAACGCCTGACCCGGAGTATTCCCGACATCGGCCTGGGTGCCGACATCCTGGTCGGCTTCCCCGGAGAAACCGACCAGGACTTTACCGCCACGGAGACGGTGGTGAGGGCGTCTCCCCTGGCTTACCTGCACGTCTTCTCGTTTTCCGCCCGGCCCGGCACCGACGCCGCCACCTTCGCTTCGGCCGTGCCCCCACCGGTCATCAAGGAGCGGGTCGCGCACCTGCGGCAACTGGCCGCCGCCAAAGGGGTTGAGTTCCGGCGCCGGTTCCTTGGACGGACCCTCTCCGCCGTCACCCTGGGAGACCCGACCAGAGGTGGTGACCTGCGAGCCCTGACCGGCAACTTTTTTGAGGTGCTGCTTCCAGCCGGCAGCGCGCCTGTCAACCGTCTGGTGGACGTGAAGGTCCTGACGGCCGACGCCAGCGGCGCCCGGGGCGTAGCAGCCTGAGGGGAACCTCAGAAGACCGTGGCGAAGTACTCGGCGAGGAGGGACTGGTCGATCCCGTCCACACTCTTGTTGCCGTCCAGATCCAGTTCAGGCTGGTACCCACTGCCGCCAAAATCGCTGCCGAACCTGGAGGCCAGCCGGGCCAGATCAAACCCGTCCACGCGCCCGCTGCCGTCGATATCGGTGCGCTGGGGTACAAAATCGATGCGCAGGGAAGACGGCGTGTCCCCCTGGATCACCTCACCCTGTGCACCGGGGACCGTCAGGATCACTCCGCGCATACCGATCTCGGCCGGCGGAACCTCTTCCACGGTGTCCCCGGCCCCGTTATATCCGGGATCGCCGGGTGCCGACAGGAAGGGGCCGACCGACAGGTGCAACTCGATCTCATCGCACGCAATGAAATCCATGGATAGAACCCGGACATCCGGGTCGTCGAACTGAACATCGGTGCGCTGCATGTCGGCAGAGAAATTGCCACCCTGAACCGTGACCAGGATATCTTCCACACCCTGGGAGAGATTGGCAGGCGAGGCATCTGAAACGAAGGGCTGGGCCAGCCCCTGGACGAAATCGGCGAAGCCGAGACTTTCCTGGCCGCCGGCGTCCAACGCCTTGACACCGATGAACAGTTCCATGCAATCGGGGAGATCCGTGAGGGTCAGACTGGTGACCTTGCCCACATTGATGATGCCCTGATCACTGCTGCCGGGTGTGGTGCCGATATAGATGCGGTATCCTGTCACATCGGGATCCGGCACAGCATCCCAGGCCAGATCCATGTTCCCGGCCCACGCCGGCGCGGACAGACAGACCGCCATCAGGAGCCCCGGGATGATTCCCCGGGCTGGTTTCTTCCTGGACCTTCCGGCTCCGTCGGGTGAACGATGCATGGATGCCAATGCCTCCTTCCGGTTCCGCCGGCGAAGGGAAGCAATTCGGCTTCCCGCGCGGTCCGAACCCATTGCATTGCATCGTTCGTGCCAGGTAGACGTTGCTGATAGTCTCCAGCGCCTGGAGACCTAAACACATGAAAACGATAGGCTTCTTGACCCCGATCCGGATGCGGTCCGGACACCGCACCCGTGCCGCTTACCGGTTTGTAATGCGGGTTGCGAGACCGTCGTAGATCGGGCCATGGGCCCCGCCGGCATCCTCTTCCGGTGCGCGGTTCTTTTTCCAGGTCGGGTGGGTGATGGAGAACTTCTTGACCTTGTAGTTCATGGCGCGGCTGGAAATATTCAGCAGCGCCGCGGCCTCCTTCTGCACCCAGTTGCTCATCGTGAGAGCCTCCAGAAGAACCATCTTCTCGATCTCCTCCAGATCCATCCCCTGCGGGGGCAGGTGGACCGGCATGGCGTCCTTGCCGGCGATGGCACTCTGCCGGCCCAGGGTGGAAATATCCTCTGCCCGGATCTGCTGCGACTCGGCCATGAGAACGGCCCGTTCCATGGTGTTCTGGAGTTCCCGGACATTGCCGGGCCAGTTGTAGCGATAGAGCACGCGCAGGGCTTCCGGTGAAAGGCCCTTGACGTCCTTCTTCAGTTCACGGGCGTAGATCGCGATGAAATGAGTTGCCAGGGGCTCAATATCCTCTTTGCGCGCCCGCAGGGTCGGCATCACGATATTCACGACGTTGAGGCGGTAGTAGAGGTCCTCGCGAAAGGTACCCCGCTGGATGGCCGCGTCCAGATCCCCATTGGTGGCCGCCACCAGGCGCACATCCACATGCACCGTCTGGGTCCCCCCCACCCGCTCGAATTCCTGCTCCTGGATCGCACGCAGGATCTTCGCCTGGATTCCCGGGCTCATATTGCTGATCTCATCCAGGAACAAGGTACCGCCGCTGGCCAGTTCGAAACGGCCCGTATGACGGCGATCGGCGCCGGTGAAGGAACCCTTCTCGTGCCCGAACAACTCACTTTCCAGCAACCCCTCGGGCAAAGCCGCACAGTTCATCTTCACGAAGGCGGCTTTCCGGCGATCCGAGTTGTTGTGGATGGCCTGAGCCACCAGTTCCTTGCCGGTGCCGGTTTCACCCTGGATGAGCACGGCAGCGTTGGAGGGCGCAACCTTCCTGACCGTCTCCCAGATCTCCTTCATGAGGCGGCTGCTGCCCACCATCCCATGATCGACCTCGACCCCGATGCGATCTTCCAGGTAGCGGACCTGATCACGAAGGCGCACATGCTCCAGAGCCTTTGCGACCTTGAACTCCAGGTCTTCGACCTTGAACGGCTTCTGCAGATAATCATAAGCACCGGCGCGCATGACTTCCACGGCATGTTCCACTGTCCCATAGGCCGTCATGACGATGACCACGGCATCTTCGTTCTGACCTCGGGCATGGTTCAGAACCTCCAACCCATCCTTCTCGGGCATCCGGTAGTCGGAGATGACCAGATCGAAGGTTTGTTCCTGCAAGCGGTCGATGGCCTCGCGGCCACTGCTGGCAGCGACGACCTCGTATCCCGCATCCGTAAATGCCGCGACGATGCCGTCGCGGATGGGGGCCTCATCCTCGGCGACTAGAATCCTGGGCTTCATGAAGTATTTCTCCTGCGGGGTTCAACTCAGGAACTGCCGTGGCGGCCGACAGCGGGAGGCGAATGGTGAAGACGGCACCTTCCTTGGGACTGCTGCGCACGTCCAGAAAACCGTCGTGGGCGTCCACGACCTTCCGGGTCCAGGCGAGTCCCAGGCCGGAGCCTTTGGGTTTTGTGGAATAAAACGGGTTGAAGATGCGCGGCTGGATGTCTTCCGGAATTCCCGGTCCGGTATCCGAGACCCGGATGATGGCGTGACCAAGCTCTGACGCCTCGTCCTGGGGGATGTCCAGGGACAGGCGCAGGACGCCGGCATCTTCCCCCATGGACTCAAGGGCGTTGCGGATCAGGTTGACCAGCGCGGCACGCATGCTGGCCGCATCCACCGACACGAGCCTCGTCTCCTGGGGATACCAGCGCACAATCTCCACCTTGGTGGCCATGCGGGCCGGCATGCCGGCCTCAAGGGCTTCATCCAGAAGATCCGCCAGGTTACACGGGACGCCGTGGATCTGCAGAGGACGCACATACTCCAGCGAATCGTTGACGGTGCGCGAGAGGCGACGAACCTGATCCTGAAGGGTGTCTGCGAGATCCCGGCAGGTGCCGCCTTCCGGGAGCTTGCGGCGCAGCAGAGTGGTGGTGACTTCCAGGGCCGCGAGCGGGTTGCGGATTTCATGGGCCAGTGAAGCCGCCATGCTCCCCAGGGCCGCGAGCCGCTCCTGGAGCCGCTCCCGCTGTTCCTGGCGCTCGATAGGTGTCAGATCCTTGAAGAAGAGGGCCACCCCCCGGACCTCCCCATCTGCAGCGGTGACCCGCGACAGGGTGAACCCCAGGATCCTGTCCTCCCCGCTCCGAGTCTGAATCTCCAGCTCCGCGCGATCGGGCAGGGTGGACATGGACGCGGCCTTGGCCAGCAGACGCGCCAGAGGAGGGTAAGCCGAGAAGGCCCGTTGCGCCGGCTGTCCGACGACATTCTCCTGATCGACCTTGAGAATCTTCTGCGCACGATCGTTGACAGCGCGTACGCAGCCATGACTGTCGAGAGTGATCAGACCACAGCGCATACCCTCCACCAGGTCGGCAGCAAAACCATCATCTCTGGATCGTTTCACAGCACCTCCCCCCTCTCCTGCCC
>SMYD01000026.1 GCA_004356015.1 Acidobacteriota bacterium
AGAATGCCGGCTGCAGGCTGGTTCCCCACTCCGGGTTGCTCATTCCCCTTCCCTGCAGGACGCTGCCGATGGCGGCCGGGACCCTCAGTATCTCTCCACCATAGGGGTTGGCCAGGAGAGCCGCCGCGGCCGCCAGGCCCACCGCCAGAAAAGGCCATGCCCGGCCCGTGTCGCGTGTTTCAAGAAGGATCACGACGGCGGTGATCAGCACCAGTCCAACCCCGAGAAGCGCCGAGGGATGCAGGTTGACCCACAAGGCGGCAAGAAGCGGTACCGGGAGGAGGCTGGGCCAGGGGGATCGGCCGCGGTCATGAGCTTCCATGGCCGCCAGCAGGAGCATCAGCATCACCGGTAACAGGACCAGTCCGGCCATCTCGGGGCGGGCGAAGAACCGGAAGCGCGCTCCAGCGAGGGCCAGACAGGTGAGGCCCGTCACAGCCATGGCCCCGTGCCCGCGCCTCAGGAGGAACCAGGCCGGCAGAAGGACCGCCCCCAGGGTGAGAGCCATCTTGCCGGCCCAGGCAGCGCCGACTCCCCCCGCCCGCAGGAGGCCGGCGAGCATCACCTGAAAGAGCCACTCGTGGTCCACCCAGGGGCGGCCGGCCGTGGTGAACGATAACGGGTCGGTTCGCGGCGGCCGCCCGTGCTCCAGGATCCAGCTCCCGGCCCGCACCTGCCAGCCGAAATCATAGGAGCGGATGGCGGCGGCACCCGCGGCCAGGGCCGGGAGAGCAAGTGCCGCCAGGGTGAGCAGAATGAGGCGCCGCCGGCTCACGCCGTTGCCGCTTGTACCGCGGAGCGCCGCCGACGGCAAGCGCCGGCGGCCGGGAGACCCACAATCAGGACGAGACCGAGTCCCGAGAGAAACGCGCCGGGGAGGAGGCCGGGCTGCGTGTAAATGAACCGCACCTCATGACGGCCCCTGGGCAGGACCACCCCGCGCCACGCCATATCGGTGCGCACGATCTCCTGGGGATCGCCGTTCACCTCCACCCTCCAGCCGGCGGTGAACGTATCGCGCACCACCAGCAGACCCGGCCCGGGGAGCTCCACCTCCAGAAGGAGGCCAACCGGTGTGTCGCTCCTCATGGTGACAGCACCCTCACCCACCGGCCAGGTGCCGAGGACGCTCACGCCGGTGGGCGCGGTGATGAAGACTTCCCCGCGTGGATCGAGAGCGGGGTCGGCCAGCTTCTCCAGCAGGTCGGCCATGACCCCCTCCGCCTGAAGATCGCCCAGGTAGGTGGCATGGGGAACCACCGCCAGGCGTGGCGCCGCCGTCTGGCGGCGGCGGAGGACAAGAACGGGAGCCCGGGGAAAGACGGTCGCCGCCCAGTCGGCCGTCGCCGGCACGGCATCCGTGCCGGCGGCGAAGCTGACTTCCCAGGCCGCGGCGGCACGGTCCGCCACACGCTCGCGGCGGGCACCGGCCGCCTTCTCGTAGGCCCTGCGCAGGAAGTAGTTTCCCAGAGGAGCTGAACGGTCCACATCACTCTGCAGACTGGTCCCCAGGCCGAATTCCTCGGGAATGCGATAGGCGAGGGAACGTCGCGACCAGGCCACTTCCACACCCGGAGGAATCGACTCCCCCGGCACCGGGGGTTCGGCCAGGCGCAGCAGTCGCGGTGTGGTGCCGGCGCCTTCCCGGGTCCGGATATGGTCTGCCGCGGCCGGCACTTCCTCCAGGATCTCCCGCTCCGCCGCAGGATTGATCCCCACGCCGGCCACCAGGAGATCCAGAGCCACGACCCCTGCGGCACAGGCACCGGCCAGGTGGCGGGTACCTCTGCGACCGGCCATCCATAAGCAGGCCCCCAGGAGAACGACACCGACCAGCGCCGTCCCGGCCGTTCCTCGCAAGGCGACCGCCGCGGCGGCACGACGGCCCGCCGTCAGTTCCGGCGCCAGAGGCACTCCCCCCGAGAGGGTGTACAGGATGACACCGGCCAGGAGTGCCGCAACCAGGAGCAGGCCCGGCCCGGCGGCCCGCAGGATACGGCGCATTTCGCCGGCACGGGTCATGGATTGCCATCCCACGGCGGCGGCGACCGCGACAGGCAGCGCCACGAGGGAAAGCAGCCGCTCGGGATAGCGCAGGAGGGCGCCGGCCAGTGGCAGATCACTGCCCATGCTCAGCAGCGGGTTGTAGCGTCCCAGGGCCAGGAAGATCAGGCCGGCACCGGTCACGCCGCTGGCGATGAGAAGGTGACGCAGATCCTGAGCCACACCATCGGCTGAGATCGCCGTTGTCCGGCCGGCGCGGCGCCGGGGCAGGAGGACCAGCAGACCGGGGATGGCCAGGGACAGAACCGTCGCTCCCAGGTACGCGGAGAGGATCAGAGGCACCCCGCTGTCGAAGCGGGCGCCACCCCACCAGCGCGCCGGGTCGGCGGGCTGTCCCCATAGACCGGGAACCAGAGCCTCCAGGAACCGCGCCGGTTCCAGGGACCAGTAGAAAATCTGGCTGGCTCTGAATCCGAGTCCCCGCTCAGAGCCCCGCAACAGGGACAGCGCCGGAAGAATCTGGACCGCCGCCAGCAGCATGCTTCCCAGAGCCATGGCCCCGACTGCCAGCAGTCCCCTGCTCCTCTCGGTGGACAGGAGCGCTGAGATGGCGAGGATGACCATGGCGGCGCCCCAGGACTCGAGACCGCCGGCCAGGAGAGGCACCGCCGCCAGGAGGCTTGCCAGCGGCAGGCCGGTCAGCGGCCGCGCTCGCGCCGCGAGGCCGGCGAGAAGAATCCAGGGTACCCAGGCCACCCCTCCCAGCAGGTTGGGCAGGTTGCCCAGGGATAGCAGCGGCCCGGAAAGGGCAAACGCCAGACCGCCCAGCCGTGCCGCGGCCAGAGAGGCTCCCTGCCGGCGCAGGAGCAGGGCCAGCCCCCAGCCCGCCAGGAAGACCTGCAGAACCGTGGCCACGGCGAACGCCTGATCCAGGCCCAGGAAGCAATCCAGCAGCGCGGTGGGGTGGAGAACACGGTAGTTGGGATTGGCCAGAAGATGACGCCCGCCATCCATGGCCGGGTCCATGAGAGGAAGATGGCCGCTGTGCCAGATGGCACGGATGACCTGCCGAACCGGCCGATGCAGCAGGCTGATATCCCGGTAGTAGAGAACTCCGCCGGTGAGAAGGCCGCCGAACGCCGCCAGGGTGGCGGCCAGAATGGGAAGCGCCAGGCGCACCGCGGCGACACCTGATGCAGACGGCTTCACTCTTCAGAACCGGATCCCGGCGACGCCCCGTTGACCGGCGGACGGACCTCGAGCTTGAACTGCTTGGCGTAGTAGCGGAATGAGCGGAACGACATGCCCAGCCGGCGTGCGGCATCCACCTGCACGTAATTGCACGCCGCCAGCGTCTCCTGCATGAGGTGTGCCTTGAGATGATCCAGATACTGGTCCATCTTCTCGCCGGGCGGCAGGGCCGGCGGCGGTGTTCCCACGGCATCTGGCACAACCCTCTGCTCAGGTTCCCGCACGTCCGGGGGAAGAGCATCCAGCCGTATGGGCCCGGCACTGGACAGGGTCACCGCCCGGCGCATGGCATTCTCCAGTTCGCGCACATTGCCGGGCCAGCCATAGGCCTCCATGGCCGCCATGGCTTCCGGCAGGAAGCCGCTGAACTCCTTGTCCATCTCGACGCTGATGCGGCGCGCAAAAAGATCTGCGAGAACGGGGATGTCTTCGCGGCGCTGCCTGAGGGGCGGCAGGGCAATGGGGATCACGTTGATGCGATAAAAAAGGTCGGCGCGAAAGCGGCCATCAGCCACCCGGCCGGCCAGGTCGGCATTGGTGGCGGCCAGCACGCGGGTTTCCACATCGATCTCTTCGGTCCCCCCCACCGGGCGGATGGTCCGTTCCTGCAGGACCCGCAGCAACTTGACCTGGGCTGGAAGAGGCATTTCTCCTATCTCGTCCAGGAAGATGGTGCCGCCGCTGGCCGCCTGGAACAATCCTTTCTTGGCCGACACGGCCCCCGTGAAGGCCCCTTTGACATGGCCGAACAGCTCGCTTTCCAGCAGATCTGCAGGCAGAGCTCCACAGTTGATGGACACAAATGGCGCTCCCGCTCTGGAACTGACATCGTGAATGGCCCGCGCCACGACCTCTTTGCCGGTGCCGCTCTCCCCCGTGATCAGGACCGTGGACGGCGTCGGCGCGACTCGCTCGATCATTTCTCCCACCGCGCGCATGGCCGGAGAGTCCATGACCATGGAACCCGACCCGTGGCGGGCGCGAAGCTCCTGCTTCAGAAGCTTGTTCTCTTCACGGGCCCGGCGTGATTCCAGAGCGTTTCTCACCGTGACGCGGAACTCCTCGACATTGAAGCTGGCACCCTTGTCGATGCAATCGAAGACTCCCAGGGCAAAGGCCCTCTTGGCCGACTCCATGGAGGCGTATGCTGTGATCAGGATCACCGGCAACCCTGGATCGCCGCGCCGGATCTCCTCCAGGAGATCCAGGCCGCTCTCCCCGGGCATGGAAATATCCGAAACCACCAGGTCATAAGCCTCCCCGGCCAGCGCCGTCCGGGCCGCAGGAACCGAGGGTACGGCCTTCACGGTGTGCCCTTCAGGCGCGAGGGCAATGGCCAGGAGTTCGCGCATGGACTTCTCATCGTCCACGATCAAAACCCGGGATCTGTCAGACCGTGCCATGTTCCGGCTCCTCGCCCGCCTGTTCATCCGCCGGCATGCGGGGAACGATGACGGTGACCCGTGTCCCCTGCCCTGGCTTCGACCTGACCCTGACCCGGCCACTATGCTCTTCAGCGATGCGGTAGACAATGGCCGTTCCCAGCCCGGTACCCCCGTCGAAGGAGGAACGGAACGGCCGAAAGAAATCCTTCACCTCCGCCTCGGACATGCCCTGGCCCGTGTCCTCGAACCACAACTCCACGGTCCCCACCTGCCCCAGTCCGGCACCGACGATCAGAACGCCCCCGTCGGGCATGGCCCTGAGGGCATTGCTGGCCAGATTCCAGAAAACCTGCTTCAACCGATTGACATCCACCCGGCACGGCAGAGACGGAACCTGGAAGCTCGTTCGGATCACATGACTCGCGAGGCGCGCCGGAGCATTGTGGAGCAACTTGACCAGTTCCCCCAGCAGGACCACCAGATCGGCTTCCTCGGGCGCAAAGGGCCGGGGCCGGGCGAAGGCCAGGAAGTCCTTCAGGACCTGATCCAGGCGTTGGGACTCCCGGCGGATGATCTGCATGAGATGCTGCCGTTCCCCCGGACGCTCTTCCCCACCGGGCGCGGCCTCCGCCAGGACCTGGGCGGAACCGCTGAGAGAAGCCAGAGGATTGCGCAACTCGTGCGCCATACCCGCGGCCATTTCGCCCACCGCCGCCATCCGTTCCCGCAAAAGCACCTCCCGTTCCAGGGACTTGATCTCGGTCAGATCCTGGAAGGTGAAGATATAGCCCAGGGAGCGCGACGTCTTGTCCCGCAGAATGCCGGCGGTGAACCCCAGAAAACGAACCACATCATGGGCCACGGGAAAGTCGGCTTCAAAGCGATAGCGCCGCCGCTGCTCCAGGTGGAGGGCCAGATTGGAGGGGAACTCTTCGCCCAGATTGAAGACCTGGTGCAGAAGCTTGCCCAGGGCCAGACCTTCCGCCAGACCCGTGATCTCGCGAGCGGCCCGATTGATGAAGGTGATGCGCCCTTCCTGGTCGGTGGTCACCAGCCCCGAATTCACCGAATCGATGATGAGGGCGTTGAAGGCCTGCAGATCTTCCAGATCCTCACGGGTCTCTCCCAGTTCCTGGCCGGTTCGCCGCAGACTCTCCGAAAGCGTTGAAGCGAGCATGCCCACCAGGGTGAAGCCGAGAAAATGGACCAGAAGAGAAAAACTGGCCCGCTTCACCTCGGCCGGCGTCGCGGTAAAAGATTCCGCCGGGTAGGGCGGCAGGGTGCCGGTGAGGAGCAGGATGAGGAGCAGCCCATAGGCCAGGCAGGACAACACGGTGGCGGTGTAGGCTCCGCGCCGGTACTGGAGCATGCCGGCCACGATGATCACAGGCACGTAGAGAAATGAGAACGGGCTGACCGCTCCCCCGGTGATGTAGACGAAGGCAGAGGCCGTGAGGATGTCCCCCAGCAACTGCAGGCCCACGAAGATGCGCCGGTTCTTGAGGACCGGATACAGCAGGCTGTAGGCGATGGTGAGGACGTAGGTCCCCGCGGTCACGAAATAAAGGGGACGGAGGGAGCGGGCCGGGTGGAACCATAATTCCACCAGAAAGGCGGCCATGAGCAGGGTCGTGACAGCCACGACCCTGACCACCATCAGGAGGCGAATCTTCTGCAGGAGGTCGCTCATGGGCCGGCGTACCGGAACGCGTACGGGGCGACCCGATCCCGGGCCGCCCCTGCAACTCTCATTCTGTTATCCACCCGCAGGCGGTGCCGCAAAGATCAACCGATCTTGTTGATCAGATCGAACAGCGGCATGTACATGGAAATCACGATTCCGCCGATGATTGTCCCCAGGAACACTATCATCACGGGTTCCATGAGGGCAAGAAGATTGGCCACCGCTTCATCCACTTCGTCCTCATAGAAGTCGGCAATCTTGGACAGCATGGTATCCAGCGCGCCGGTGTGCTCACCCACATTGATCATCTGGACCACCATGGAGGGGAACACGTTGGTCTCTCCCAGAGGATCGGCCAGGTTCTGGCCTTCCTCCACGCTCTTGCGCGTGGCCATGATGGCGTCTTCCACAATGGCGTTCCCCGAGGTCTTGGCGGTGATCTCCAGACCCTCGAGAATGGGAACACCCGATGCCACCAGGGTTCCCAGGGTGCGGCAGAACCTGGCCACGGCGATCTTGCGCAGCAACATGCCCATGACGGGGAGTCTGAGCTGGATGGCATCCAGGCGGCGCCGCCCGGAGTAGGTCTTGTGATAGCGGAACAGGGAGAAGATTCCCAACCCCAGCATCAGCACCAGGACAGGCATCCAGCGACCCAGGAATCGGGAGATGGAGATGGTGATCCGCGTGGGCAGGGGAAGTTGGGCACCCAGGCCCTCGAAGAGAGTGGCGAACGTCGGGATCACCCGCCACAGAATCAGGGTGACCACGCCGATGGCGATGGTGATCACCGCCACGGGGTAGATGGACGCCGAGCGCACGGCGCTGCGCAGCTTGACAATTTTTTCGATGTACGTCGAGAGGCGCTGCAGGATGGTGTCCAGGATACCGCCGGTCTCGCCGGCAGCCACCATGTTGCAGAACAGGTCCGAGAACGCGGCGGGGTGTTTGCGCATGGCATCCGCCAAGGACGCACCCGCCTCCACATCCTGGCGCACCTGGATCAGGACCTTCTTGAACACCCTGTTGGACTGCTGCCCCCCCAGGATTTCCAGACACTGAACCAAGGGCAGGCCGGCGTCAATCATGACGCTGAACTGGCGCGTGAAGATGGCGATATCTTTCTGACTGATGCCGCCACCGAACTTGGGAAGGGCAAACTCCTTGCCCTTCTCGGTCACCGCCGTCACAAGAATCTGCTGCTTGCGCAGCGTGGCGACCAGAGCCTCCTTGTTGGCGGAGGTAAGAACGCCCTCCTGGACAGAGCCAGAGGCGTTTCGTCCCTTCCATGCGTAGGTGGGCATCCGCTTCTTCCTCCTGGATTCCCGGCCGTTCCCGGCCGGCTAGCGCCGCGTCCGGCGCGTGCCAGTGTCACTGGAACCGGCCTCGGTGATGAGACCTGCGCCCCTGATTATCATCTGCTCGAGTTCATCCTTGTTGGACGATGTGGCGATGGCCGTGTCCTTGCTGATCTTCTTCGTGAAGAAAAGAGTGGCCAGACACTGGTTGAATGTCTGCATGCCATATTTCGACTGACCCGTTTGCATGATGGAGTAGAGTTGGTGGACCTTGTCCTCACGGATGAGGTTTCTGATGGCCGGGTTGGGAACCATGATCTCCATGGCAAGAACCCGGCCGGCATGATTCAGCCTGGGCAGCAGGGTCTGACAGAGAATCCCCTCCAGCACGAAGGAGAGTTGCGCCCGCACCTGGGACTGCTGATGAGCCGGAAACACGTCAATGATCCGGTTGATGGTCTGCACGGTGGAGTTGGTATGCAGGGTGGCAAAAGTCAGGTGGCCGGTCTCGGCGATGGTCAGCGCCGCCTCGACGGTCTCCAGATCCCGCATCTCACCGATGAGCACCACGTCGGGATCCTGGCGCAGTACCGAGCGCAGGGCATTGGCGAAGGAGTGGGTATCGGCGTGCAACTCCCGCTGGTTGACGATGCATTTCTTGTGGCTGTGGAGGAACTCCACCGGGTCTTCGATGGTCACGATATGGCTGTTGCGCTCCGAGTTGACCTTGTCCAGCATGGCCGCCAGGGTGGTGGACTTGCCTGATCCGGTAGGCCCTGTCACCAGCAC
>SMYD01000027.1 GCA_004356015.1 Acidobacteriota bacterium
CGAAGTCTGCAGGAAGATGAGCCGTACATCCCGATCATCGTGGGCAAGGATGAGCCGGAGCAGGTCCGCGCCTGAGGATGACCGGTGCTTCCGCGACCGGCGCTGGGTTGTGACATCGTGCCTGAGGAAAAAGGGTCAACGCGACGTGCCATGGTGGTCGAAACGAGGTCGACAACCACGCCGGTTCTCTTCACTGGGTCTGGCGCTGGCCCTGCTGACTTTTGCTTGCGCCGGGGAAATGCCCCTGGTGGAGCGGCTCGGGAACGAGACGTGGCGACCGGAACCCTTCCATCTGGTTTCCCTGGCCGGGCAACGTGACGGCACCCAGGTCACCTTCGCCATCGAACTTCAGGGGGAGGGAACCCGCCGCCTCCTGGTAGAAGGAACCGTCGTCATCGACCCCAGGGCCCGCTTCGTCAGCGGGCACTGGGTGGAGAGAGGCGGGGTCGAGGTTCGCTCCGGTCTCGTGTCCTCTGCAACGGTTGATTTCCTGGGAGGCCAGGGCGGCCGGCCCAGCCTGGGAGGGCAGTTCATCCTATCCGGTGCCAATGGTCCCATCTACCGGATGAACCTGGCGACCCGCGAGCTGGAATCGCCCGCGGACGGATGGAGTCCGTAGGGCGAACAGAGATCGCGCTGCCGGCACTGCAAGTGGGCAGGAACATCTGGTTCCTGGTCAGCACCGGAGTATGGGCCGGACCTCCAGGTGTCAAGAGCGAAGGCGCCTCTGGCGGGACTCCACAGTCCGCCAGGAGATCAGCTCCTTCTGTGAACCCGCGGACCGGGAGCGCCTTTCAGGGCCTTCACCACGTTGTCAACGCCCGCTACGGGCTCCGAGTGGACACGCGGCGCGGAACGTGGCCGTTGGCCAACCCTGGCAATGAGCCCTGTAACCTGACCGATGAGACGGCGAATGCCGGGGTCGGGCCCGGGAATCGACTTGGCATACCCGATCCAGGCCATCAGTCTGGCTGGATTTATATTCGCACCACCTAGAATACATTGAGTTTCCAGGTCAGGCATGGCATTGTTGCCTTGCTGGCCATGGCTCCATCTCCTGCGGCCGTCCGTTCGCTTGCCGACGTCTTGCTCCAGCACGGAGAACTCGAACCCGGCCTGTGCACCAGTCTTTCGGAGGAAGCCTTCGAGCTGGATCGCGCCCTTACCCCTGAGCTGCCAAAAAATCGCCGTCTGGGTGAGTTTATTCTCGGGCGGGAGATCGGGCGCGGTGGAATGGGGATAGTTTTCGAAGCCCGGCAGGAATCGCTGGGGCGGCGGGTGGCGGTGAAGATCCTGCCGGCGGGGGCCGCACTGGATGATCGCCTGGCAGCGCGCTTTCTTCTGGAAGCCCGAGCCGTCGCGCGACTCAGGCACCCGGGGATTGTGCCGGTATTCGCCAGCGGCCAGGCCGAAGGAGTGCTGTTCTTCGCCATGGAGAAGGTCGAAGGCCGTTCCCTGGCTCAGGTGATGGATGGCCGTCCACTGCCAGCCAAAGAGGGCCGCGCGAATAGCCGCCGAGGTGGTCAGAGCACTGAATTATGCCGATGAATCCGGTCTGGTGCATCGCGATGTCAAGCCGGAGAATATTCTCATCGAGGGCGACGGGCGCACCCGGCTGACAGACTGCGGGCTGGTCCTGGACACGACGTCGGGACCGGGCTCCCTCTCGAGAATTATCCTCGGGACGCCGACCTATATGGCTCCCGAACAGGCTTCCAGCGGTACTGTCGATGCCCGCTCCGACGTGTATGGACTGGGAGCGGTTCTCTACCACATGCTGTTGGGGGGTCCACCCTTCAAGGGTGAATTGCCGGTGGCCATCCTGGCGCGTTCTCTCCATGGAGCAGGAATGTGCATGGTTTCGAGTCGGTGACACTGCAATGTGTGGCAGTGTCGGCTTTCTCGCGGATATCCGGTCGGGGCGGGATGGGGCTCGAAGTGGTCTGCCCGTAGGGCATGGGAACGCCCAGCACGATCAGCAGCAGGCCCACGAACAGGACTTTCCCCGAGCATGTTCCGCCGATGGGTGAATCGACTCTGAGGTTATTCATGGTCTACTGGATATTGGGGAACACCTTCATCCGGCATGAAGTCTACACGCTCTCGAGAAGATGGTGCGCTTGCCAGGCCAACGAAAGGGTTTCGGTCTCGGGCAGTTCCGCTGCTCAGGCTGCACCCCGGTGGGATGCCCAGGTTGCCACCTGGCTGTGAATTATTGGCAAAAAGGCCAGATAGGACCCTGAAAGGGTGCAACCAGGTACTGAGGTCATCCCGCCTTGACTCGTTCGTGGCTGGCATGGATATTGAGGTTGGCCCCGTATGGACAATACAAACCAGAATCCACCCACCGACGAGATCCTCATGGGTCTGGCGCAACTACAGCGTTATCTGGGGGATGAGATGGCCCCCATGATGGTCGCGGATTCCATCCGTCCGCTGCTGAAGGAGTCGCCTGAAATCGTGATCCCGGTGATCCAGGATTGGATCACGGATCAGCGTCGCATAGAGGGGCCCCAGCTCACTATTGGAGATTGCTTATTTCACGCAGTCAAGTGCATCTACGCTCTCTCCCAGTTACACCTCATCGACAAGCAACTGGTGACAGAATATACCGGAGGGCTGGGACGTCTCGTCCTTGACCTGTGCCCTGAAGATCAGCGCGCGCAGTTGCGAGACAATCTTGCCAACCTGGGCAAGCAACCCCAATCCTTATCCCGGGCTCCGGCTCGGGTTCGCCGTGATGTCGGCCATGCTCGCGAGCCTGCATCCGATGACCGGGCCAGGCGGCAGCGGCGGTTTTCTTTGCTGGTCGACAGGCTTCAGCAGGACTCAGGCGCGGCCATCCGGACGCAGGAAGAGCGGTCCAGCGCGATGGCCTCCCTGAGAGATCAAGTGGTGGCAGCCAGTGCCATGGGTGCTCGCTCAGAGGAAGAATTCCAGAGCTATCGGCATCAGCTCGTCGAGTCGGGTATTGATGCTCGAACCGAGCAGGTCTTTCGTTCGCTGGCTCAGACGCTTCCGGGATGGACTCTGCCGGAAGAGGCAGAGCAAGACCCACGTGAGCCTGTATGGGCCAGGAGCCGGGCGCTGAACGCCATGCGACGCATCATCGCCGGCTCGGATGTTCGCGAAGGGTCACAGCGATTTGTTGAGCTTGTGGAGGCGGCCATCCAGAGTTTCAACGGGGGATCTTTGCCTCAGGCCCATAAGATGTTTCGCCTGGCACAGGGCCTGGCCGATGACGGCAAGGTGCGCCCGGAAGTCCTGAAATCTCTCAAGGCAAGAGCTGCCGGCTCTCTGGCTCATGACCAGCTCCTGGGCGCGGCTGAGGACACACGGCGGCGTCACCTCCTGCGGCATATTCTCGATTTCTTCCCCGAGCTGCAGGTTGAAGGCCTGCTCACCGAACTGGCGACGGCCGATGTCAAGGAACGACGCAAGCTGCTCCTGGTCCTTCTCGAAGTTCATGGTGACCGCGCGCGTCCGGCGATTCTGGAAACTCTCCGAGAGTACCTGGAAAATCGGTCTGCGGAGACTGATGGATTCATGTTGTGGAATCTGGTCTTTCTTCTGCGGCGTATTCCCAGGGATGAAAGTGAGACCCCAGAGCGGGAGATCGAACTGCTCAGTCGTCTGCTCGACCCGGCGACGCCGGCCTTCGTCACCAAGGAGGCCGTGGGTGCCATGGGGCAAATCCGGAATCCAAGAGCCGATTCCGCTCTGCGCCAACTGCTTTCTGACCTGGAGAATCAGCCGGCTGATGCTTCATCCAGGTGTTCCGACGATCTGCCGGCGCTGTTGGACCGAACCATCGCCGCTTTGGCGCGCCTCGGTTCTCCGGCAGCCATCCAATCTGTTCTGCAACACGGAATCAGTCAGAAATCCCGCTCGGGGTCGCCCTTTGGACGCTTGGGAGAGCTGGCCTTCACCGACCTTTCCCGCCATCCCGAAGTTCTCGATTATCTTCTGGATTCTTTCCAGCGGGCCCTCCCACGCCGGTTGTTCGGCATCCTCCGCATCAAGCACCGCGATCAGATTGCCGTCCTCATCAGGGCCCTCTCCGGGACAACCAGCGAAACCCTGTTTCAAAGGCTCGGCGAAGTTGCGCGGCGATACCCCAGTGAGGACTTCGGTGAACAGGCCCATGAAGTTGTTCGGGATATGCGACTGCGCTCTGATCCGAGGCGTTTTCTGGGTCCCGGTCTTGCCGGAGACCTGGACCTTTTTGGGGTGTCCGATCTGCTCCAGACCCTGGCCGGTTCCCAGCGCACCGGTACTTTGACTTTGATGGACCAGGACACGGTGCAAGCCGGCGTCGTGGTTCTCAGAGAAGGGAAGATTGCTTCTGCGCAGGTCGGCTGTCTGGAGAACCGAGATGCTGTCTATCAACTGTTCGAGCGGCCGGTGATTGGCAGCTTCACCTTCCGAAGTGGGGACCCGCAACAAGAAGTGGGCAACTCGACCGACCATGATGCCTTGGAGGTCATCCCGTTGATCATGGAGGGCATCAGGCGCCATGATGAGTTACAGCAGGCAGTCGTTCTGGTGCCGGACGACGTCCTTCTGGTCCCGGGCCAGGGCAAACCAAGCCGGCCCGGTCACGAAGAAGACCGCGACTTTCTCCGGTCGTTGTGGAAGAAAATACTCGCCGGTGATGGGCCGGTAGCCTGTGAACAGGCTCTAGCCGTCGACAGTTATCGCGTGCGCTGCACCATGGCCCACTGGGTGGAAGAGGGCTCCCTTGTGCCTAAGCCTGCCTGAGGCTTTTATCTCGTCAGGCGGGTAAGGTGGCGGTCGTTCTGAACGTGCTCGTTCATGGAATGCCCAACCTCGACCACACCCGCGACGCCGCGAGTGCGGAAGGTGCCGCAACACTTGGCCAGACTTTCGTTCAGGAACAGCGGCCACCTTCTGGAGCACTTTGCTCGTTGATACCAGGTGTTCTCAGGTGTAACTTGGATGGGGTATGAAGAATCCTCACCTGTCTCACGGTCTGTCTCCACGGCCTCTGGGCGCCGGCCGCTGGCTCAAGCGGATCTCGTTCTCGATCCTGCTGTTTGCGGTCCTGGCGGAGATCACACTCCGCCTGGCAGGGCTGATCACGGTGACCATGCGGGCTCGCCAGGTGGAGCGTGACCTGGCCTCGGTTCCCGGAGCAGCCCGTGTGCTTCACATCGGGGAGTCCACGACTTTCGGTCTGGGAGTGAAGCCGGACGAGGCGTATCCCGCTGTTCTCGCCGGGCTGCTGGAAGAGCGGTATCCAGGGCGGCGTTTCGTGGGCCTGAACCGGGGAGTTCCCGGTCTGACCACAACCGCCATGCTCAGAACCCTGCCTGACAAGCTGCAAGTCGTACGCCCCGGCCTGGTCACCATCATGGCCGGCGCCAACGATTACAACGACCAGTTGAACGGCTTGCGTCCGGCCAGGGAGAGCTGGGTTCCGGCTTTCGTTTCCGACCTTCGTGTCTACAAGATGACAAGGCTCGCCTTCGAACTGGCCCGTTCAGACGTGAAGAGGGAGAACGGTGAAATTCTCTTTTATCGCCATGGCGCCTCCAAGAACATTCTGTATGAGGAGCCAAAGGA
>SMYD01000028.1 GCA_004356015.1 Acidobacteriota bacterium
ACAACCCTCCGAGCATTCAAGTGGGCTGATGCTCAGGGGCTCATCGAGGCCCACTGACTTCATCCCGATTTCGTGGCGGAGCCCGTGCGCTGTCGGCAGCCCTCCTGGATGAGATCATCCTCCCCGCGCGACAGGCAGGAGGGAGTGAAACAACCATCCGGCTCACAAGGCCGTCACTTTCGCAGTGGTTGAACGATCCGGACTAGTGGAAATCGGTGATGGGCACTACATCCTGGCTCGAGGTGAGGTAGGCGAAATACAGCAGTGATTCGTCGGGTGCCCACCTGGCCTGCCCCCCTTAAACCGGTCCAGAAGTAGAGTTAGAAGCTGGGCCAGGGAAGGGGTAGGCAGATGCCGAAGAAGCGTTTCAGTCCAGAACAGATCATCGCCAAATTGCGCGCGGCCGAGGTCGAGCTGGCCAAGGGGCAGAAAATCGGCCCCATATGCCGTGAGTTGGCCATCAGTGAGCAAACCTACTACCGCTGGCGCCGGGAATATGGCGGCCTCCGCGTGGACCAGGCGAAACGCCTGAAGCAGCTCGAGCGTGAGAATACCCGGCTCAAGAAGGTCGTGGCCGACCAAGCCCTGGATATCTCGATCCTCAAGGAGGTGTCGGAGGGAAACTTCTGAGCCCGCCTCGCCGTAGGCGGGCGATCCAGGGTGTGTGCTGGACACTGGGTGTTTCACAGCGGCGAGCCTGCCGTGTCCTGACCAGGAGAGTGCTGGACCAGCATTGCGGATGCGACTTGAGGAGAATTGGATTGAATCTCGAAACTGTGGCCATGTTCTCTCGTATAGAAGTTGCAGAAGGTCAGCGGAAATTCAAGAAGAGGAGAGACTTTGCCATGGTGAAAGCAACTCTTGCCACAGCCTTGCTGCTGTTTGCAACCATCGCTGTTGCGCACGAAACAGCCGACCCAGAAGAGCACGGGGCCGGAGCGTTCGAGATTCAATCCGTCAACCCTGAGAGTCCTGCCGAAGCTGCCGGGATGCAAGCCGGTGATCTCCTGATCGAGCTTGATGGCAAGGAACTGGCAACGCAAGAGGATTTTGAGCAGATCATGTCGGCGCACCAGCCAGGTGACACGGTGCCCTTGATCGTGCAGAGAGAAGGCGAGATGATCGAAATGGAACTCACATTCGGTGAGCGTCCAGGCGGTGGCGTTTCGGTCGGTGTCGCGATACGTATCACTGGCATGGCCCCCACCGGGGGAGGTGCTGGGGCGGTGAACTGTATCGAGTGGCTCGACAAGACCTACAGGCTCGATTCCATGTTCCGGGACATGGGGCTCGAGCTATCGGATGCTCTTGAAACCGGACTCGAATGTGTCGGGCGCAATCAGAGGATGATTCCCAGGTACTGTGACAACGTGTTCAAGATTCATTGCTCCGGACTCGATCTGCTCGCAGAGGTTGGTGAGGCTCTGGTGGAACGGTGCGAGGAGCAACTCAACAAGTCCCTTGGAGTGAGCTTGGATCAATATAAAGGCTGGAAAACGTGTGCTCAGGGGATGATCTTCGACAGTTACTCCATGGCCGGGGAGTCCAGTGACGCGAGCGCGTGCAAGGCCGCTTTCCTGGATAAGTGCGGTACCAACATTGATGCTGCGAGTGGGACAAGAGCGCGTTCCAGGGACCAGAAGGCATTCGTGGCCTGTTGCTCGGCTGATGTGATTGATAGGGAGAGCCAGGGGCCCGACGATTGCGGGATGATCGATGACAGTTTCTCGCGCGGCCCGTGTCACGAGTATCCTGTCTGTGTCGACCGTTTCACCAGCGAGTGGATTGACTGTTCGGTGTTGGAGTGATGGCGGGATGAGGTCCCTCAGGATCCGGCGCCTACTTCTGTCGATCTTGTTTGCCGTGGCTCTGACCGTTCAGGGATCGGCCGACGAGAGCGATCCTCCGACGTGGTCTCAGTGGGGCGGCCCGTCCCGAGATTTCCAGGCTCAGGCTGGAGATCTCGCCGAGAGTTGGCCTGAACAAGGTCCCAAGACATTGTGGAGCCGCGGCTTGGGTGAGGGCTACTCGGCGATTCTTGTCGAGGAAGGGCGGCTCTACACCATGTACCGTGCGGATGGGAACGAGGCAGTGGTCTGTCTCGACGCGGGCACAGGAGAGACGATCTGGGAGCGCCACTACGCGCTCGCTCCGCGTGAGGCTCACCAGAGCGGGTTCGGGGACGGTCCCCGCTCAACGCCCCTGATCGCCGGAAACCTGCTATTCACCATCGGCGTGGCCGGGAAGATGCAGGCGCTGGATAAGAGCGATGGCAAGATCATCTGGAGTCACGATCTGTGGAGCGGAAAATTCGGAGGAAATTTCCGAGAGCATGGCTACTCATCCAGCCCCTTGGCTTACAAGGACATGGTGATCGTGCCGGTCGGCGGCGAGAACGCCAGTCTCGTTGCCTTCCACCAGAAGGACGGCAGGGTGAAGTGGCAGGCGCTCAGTTTCAAGAACAGCCACTCCTCGCCACGCATCATGGAGATCGCCGGCGAGCAGCAGCTTGTGGTCTTCATGGCGGAAGAACTGATCGGGGTCAACCCGGACAACGGTGCTCTCCTCTGGCGTTACCCTCACGCCAACCAATGGGGCCATAACATCACCACGCCGGTGATCGCCGGTGGGGATACGATCTTCCTCTCCTCGCCACAGGCCGGTGCCAGGGGTCTGCGGCTTGCCCGGGACGGCGAAACGGTCACGGTCGAGGAGATCTGGTCCACGCGCAAAGTCCAGTTCTACCACGGGTCATCGGTCCGGGACGGCGACTGGGTCTACGGTTCCAGCGGGACCATGGGGCCGGCCTTCATGATCGCGATCAACATTCTCACCGGCGAGATCGGTTGGCGGGAGCGCGGTTTTGCCAGGGCCAATTGTGTGGAAGCCGACGGCAAGCTGGTGATCCTGGACGAAGACGGTATGCTGTACCTTGCAACCGCGACGCCCGAGAAGCTGGTGGTGCATGCCAGGACACAAATCCTGGACAGGGTGGCATGGACGGTACCGACCATCGTCGGCAAGACCATGTACGTGCGGGACAACAAGAAGATCAAGGCAGTCAACCTGGGCTGAATTCAGAGGACAGAAAGGAAATGCCATATGCCACGGTCGCCGGGAATCGCTGGACGATGAGGCGGTGAGAGACACAAAATCCGGTCACCGGCAGCAACGGGGTCCCCTCGCCCGGCAAGCCGGGTATCAACGCCATGCGTCGGGACTTGTGCTGGCACTCCTGATATTCGCTTGCGCAGGAGAGCGTGCCCTGGTGGAGCGACTCGAGAATGAGACATGGCGGCCGGCGCCATTTCATCTCGTCTCGTTCAGCGGGCAGCGAGATGGCACACATGTCGCCTTCGCCATCGAACTGAAGGGTGAAGAGAATCGCCGCCTCCTCGTGAGAGGAACCGTCATCATTGATCCCCAGGCCCATCTTCTCGAGGGGCACTGGGTGGAACAGGGTGGCAGCGCTCCTCGCTCGGGTATCCTCTCTTCCGCGGCAGTTGATTTTCTGGGAGGTCAGGGCGGTCGCCCCAGTCTTGGAGGGCAGTTCACGCTATCCGGTGAGAACGGCCCCCTCTACAGGCTAAACCTCACCAGCCATGTGCTGGAACCACCCGCAGAATAATGTTGAGCGCCCTGCCCGGCTCAAGGTCGGGTAGGGCGCTCAGCGGTGGGACTCGCGGCGCGAACACTAGAAGCGGAACGCCGCGCCGAGGGAGAAGAGATCCACATCGGCTTCATCCACATCCAGGATCTCGTACTCGGCCCGGATGGAGATGTGGCCGCCAAAGACCCATGCAGCCCCGACTCCATAGGTGAGGTCGGTGTCATCGTTGTCCCCGAAGGAGGAGGACTCGGAATCCCACGCCATGTAACCGGCCTTGGCGAAGAGCTCAAGGTGCTCTCCAACAGGGAGAATGCCCCTGGCCACGAGGCCGAAGGCCGTGAGGTCGACGGAGTCTGAGTTGTTGTCAAGGCTTCCCATGTCGTAATAACTCGCCTCCAGGCCGAGGAACTTGAAAAAGGTCCAGCCTCCGAAGACCTTCAGCCCGGTGTCGTCTTCATCAAAATCGACATCGTCGACATCGAGTGCAGTTTGAGTGACGCTGGCGCCCGCATAAATCCCCGCATCAGAGGTAGGAGCGAACAACATGAGAGCCGCCACCAGGACCACCGCAACACCCAAGGTACCTTTCATCTTGGCCTCCCTGCTGGATATGGCTGCCGGCGACGTTCAAAAGAAGAATGTTGGGACACCGGCACGCCGTTCGGCGCCGATTCTACGTAACGGAAGGATCACAAGTCAACGGGCATCGTAGAGTTATCTCAAGGATGGGTGTACGGAGAGGGCACAATAAAAAAAGGCCCCGGCAGCTTTCATGCTACCGGGGCCTTCGATGATTCGATGACAGAGGTTAGATGGCGCGGACGTTCTCCGCCGCAGGACCTTTCTGACCCTGGACCTCATCGAACTCCACTCGCTGGCCTTCGGCCAGGGTCTTGAACCCATCGCCCTGGATGGCCGAGTGATGGACGAAGACATCCTTGGAGCCGTCGTCAAGACTGATGAAACCGAAACCCTTGCTATCGTTGAACCACTTCACTGTACCTTGTGCCACGATGCTACTCTCCACTGCAACTGCGGGCGGAATTGCCCTGCCCCCTTCGGTTAAAAGAAGAAGACCCTGCCGCAAAGAACTTATCTGCAAAATTGTGATCAAAAATCACTGCGGATGAGGATGCGGAAGTGCTGTAAGGATATGAACTATCCGGAGTGGAGTCAACACTGTCCGCCATACCGGCTCCTCCTGCCATGAAAGTCCTTTGATTTCGTGTTTTTAGTCAAACTGGGAGGTTTGACCTGGCGCGAGATTCAATTCACCTGGCTATACTCGGGGCCATGCTCGAGCAGGCCAGACAGCTTCTCAAGACCGTTTTCGGCTTCGACTCCTTCCGTGGTCAACAGGAAGCCGCGGTCGCGACGGCCCTGGCAGGTGAGGACTGCATGGTGCTCATGCCCACCGGGGGTGGTAAGTCGCTGTGTTACCAGTTGCCGTCCATGGTGCGTCCGGGCGTGGGCATCATCGTCTCGCCGCTCATCGCCCTCATGCACGACCAGATCTCAGGCCTGGAGCAATTAGGGGTCGAGGCGGCTTGTCTCAATTCCACCTTGAACGCGGACGAGCGCAGGGACGTGACACGCCGCCTTCATGCCGGCACCCTCCAACTCCTGTACATCGCCCCCGAGCGCCTGCTCATGCCGGGCACACTGCAGTTTCTGGAGCAGTTCCCGGTGTCCATCATTGCCATCGATGAAGCTCACTGCGTGTCCCAGTGGGGACATGATTTCCGGAAGGACTACCTGGGCTTGCACGTGCTCAAGGACCATTTCCCTGGAACGCCGGTGATGGCGCTGACGGCGACGGCAGACGGACGGACCCGCAACGAAATCGTCGAGCGTCTCGCCTTGCGCAACCCCCAGCGCCTTATCGAAGGGTTTGACCGTCCCAACATCCGTTACACGGTGACCATCAAGCTTGACGCGAAGAAGCAGTTGCTCGCCTTTCTCGCTCCGCGCAAGGATGAGTGCGGTATCGTCTACTGCCTGAGCCGCAGGAAAGTTGAAGCCACGGCCGACTTCCTGGTGCGGCAGGGCCACGACGCCCTTCCCTATCACGCCGGCCTGCCCGCCGAAGTGCGGGCCCGGAACCAAAGACGCTTCCTGCGCGAAGACGGTGTGATCATCGTGGCCACAATCGCGTTCGGCATGGGCATTGACAAGCCGGACGTGCGCTTCGTGGCCCACATGGATCTGCCCAAGAGCATCGAGGCCTACTACCAGGAAACGGGCCGT
>SMYD01000029.1 GCA_004356015.1 Acidobacteriota bacterium
GCCGGCCATCCGGTACTCGCTGTCCCACCAGATCAGGCCCGCCACCCATTCCAGGGTCCCGGGCTGACGCGCGCCGCCGGGCGAGCCGGACTCCGCACCCAGGCCTGCGGCACGAACCTCCGGAGCCGGCAGCAGAGCGCCGAGGACCAGAACGATGACAAGCGGAACGACTCGCGTCTTCATGCTGCTTCCTTCACCGATTCAAGGTAGACTGGCCGCCAGGAGATCGAGGTACCATGGCGGCGTGGCTCATTAAATCAGAACCTGCCAAGTACAGCTGGGAAATGCTGGTGCGTGACAAGCGGACCTTCTGGGACGGCGTCCGAAATTACCAGGCCCGCAACAACATGCAGGCCATGAAGAAGGGCGACTTCTGCCTCTTCTACCACTCGGTGACCGGCAAGGAGATCGTAGGTGTGGCCAAAGTGGTACGCACGGCCTATCCCGATCCCACCACCGATGATGAACGCTGGGTGGTGATGGATATCGCGCCCTGGAAGGCCATGAAAAAACCGGTCTCCCTGGCCGCACTCCGCGCCGGGGCCAACTCCTGCAACATGGCGCTCATCAAGCAGAGCCGCCTCTCGGTCTCTCCCGTCACCGAGAAGGAATACAAGGCGGTTCTGATGATGGGCGGGCTGTAAGCCCAGTTCTCAGGCCTGGATCTTGAGAAAGCGGGCGCCCAGGAGGCCAAACACCAGGCCGTAGGCCAGCAGGATGGCAGCGTAGGGCAAGACGGCGGTGAGGCCATTGCCGAACGAGATGAGCTGGTGCATCCCGTCCATCATCCAGGCCGTGGGGAAGATATGACCGACGGTGCGCAGCCAGGACGGCACGATCTCCAGCGGCCACCAGCATCCTCCCAGGCCCGCCATGACCATGCCCGACAGCCAGCTCACCGCCGAGGCCTGCGTCGGCGAGGATAGGATTGCTCCATAGAACAGGGTGATGCCCGCACCGGCCACGGCGAACGAGAGGATCATGACGGCCAGCCCGGCGGGGGAATCACCCCAGTAGAAATCCGCACCGAACAGCTTGAAATAACCGATGACGCTGCCGGTGGCGATGAGCACCGCCGATTGCACAAGGGCCAGCATGACCAGGCCGGTCAGCTTGCCGGCGATGAGGGTGCGGGGGGTGAACGGCGCCACGGCCAGGCGCTTGAGCACACCGCTCAGTTTTTCCTCGGTGAGATAGACGGCGCCGGCGATCATCACCATCATGAGGATGAACTGGGTCATCATACCGGGCACCGCCTGGCCGAAGCCGCCGGGCACCGGCCGGCCCCGGCCGGCGAAGCTCGCTGCCACCACCACCAACGGTTCCCGGTCCGCGAGATCGCGCATCTGGGCAAGGCGGTCCGCCTGCAGGTCCAGGGCTTCGTTCTCGCCCAGTTCGGCCTGCATCTCCACCAGGGCTCCCACCAGCCGGGTCAGGGCGCGGCCGATATGCAGTTCAGCCACGATGGTGGCCTGGGTGTTGGCATCCGGCTCGGTGGCCAGAAAGACACGCGCCTGTTCGCCCCGGGCCACCATGTCCCCCAGTCCCGCGGGAATCACCAGCGTCCGGATGCGGCCCTCGGTTGTTTCCAGCTCACCGGGATCCACCTCGGTGACCGCAAAGTCCTCGCCCTTGAGAGCCTCCACCAGGGAGCGGGAGAGCCATGAGACATCCTGGTCCACCACCGTCAGGGAGATGGTGACATCGCTGGGGTCGTTCTGCCCTGTACCGATGACATTGCCGAAGAACATGATGAAGACGATGGGCATGACGAACATCCAGAAGGCGTTGGAGCGATCCTTGAACGTCAGCCGGATCTCGTTGAGGCCGAGCCTGAAGATGCGCCGGATCACGCCTTGGTTCCCAGGGCGTAACGGCGGGACAGACGCCACCAGCCGACGGTGATGCCCAGGGCGCCGATGAGGAGCAACACCCCCGCTTCCTGCAAGACGTCGGCGGCCCCCAGGCCGCGGAACGTCAAGTCCGTGAGCCCGCGAATGCCCCAGTAGTTGATGGTGTAGGGCGCCACGGCCTGCAGGAAAGCCGGCATCTGGCGGTACGGCACCATGGAACCGCCCAGCATGGACATTCCCATGACCAGGGCCGACTGAAAGGTGGCGGCGGCCCGATCAGTGCGGGCAAAGCCGTAGATGAACGATGACATCCCGGTGGCAGCCAGGGCGATGGCCCCCACCTGCAGCACGGATCCGACCAGGCTGATGGAGGTGGAGATCCACCCCAGGGCCATGCCGACCACCGCCAGGATGAGCATGGCCGCACAGCAGATGACCAGGGTCAGGATGATCTTTCCGGCCAGCACCCGGCCCACACCGGCCGGTGAGGCGAATTGCCGGGTGAGAGTCCCGGCCTTCTCCTCCGCCAGCAGATCGCGCATGCCGTTGTCACCCATGAAGAGGATCGACATGAGGCTGACCATGGGCAGCAGGACGGCGAAGATATTGAACTCATCGTCGTCGCCGGCAGCATCACTGAGTTCCTCATCTCCAGCCAGGGCGGCCTGACGACTGCGCAGGTCGTCGACCGTGTCGGCCGGCGACGCTTCCAGCAATGTCGCCAGGGTCACATCATCCTCACTGACCGTGTCGAAGACCATGGCCGGCGGGAAGACATAGCGGGAGATGGGCCGGATCCTGGCAGCCGCCTGCAGGGTCAGGGCCACCAGGACCTGATTGTCAGGGAAGAGACTGCTGTCGTCTTCCACGCCCTCGAACGTCTCGCTGATGGCCAGGAGAGGCTCACCCAGGATGCGCACGCTGGTGTCCAGGAACACACCGAGAAGGCCGGCCATCTCCTCGACCACCTGGGGCAGGATCGACTGGGCCGGGTTCTTGATGAGGACCAGGGTCACCGGTTTCCCATCCAGCAGGTCGGAGGTGAAGTTCTCGGGCAGGATGAGGAGCGCCGACGCCTCACCGTTCTCCATCATGAGGCGGGCTTCATCCTCCTCTTCGATCCACACCATGTCGAACTGGCGGCTGAACTCCTCGTTGCCGGTGGCATTCTGGAGAACACCGGAGAGCAGATCCTCATCGTGATCCACCATCAGAATGGTGACCACCGGCAGGCCGGAGCCGCTGCCCGACGACGGGCCGAACGCCATGCCCACCATGCCGGCAAAGACCAGCGGGAAGATCAGCATGACTATGAGACCCACCGGCGCACGCAGGCGGCGACGCAGATCTTTGGCGACCATGAGAGCGATGGACAACATCAATCCCGCAGGTCACGCCCGGTGAGTTTGATGAAGACCTGCTCCAGACTGGGCGGCCGCACGTTGACGCCGTCCACCTCCAGCGCCTGGCCGAGAAGGTCCTGCAGCAGGCGGGCCGACCCCCCATCCCCCGTCACCGCCAGAACCGCCTGGCGGTCCTCCAGGCTGACGGTCCGTACATGGGGATGGCCTTCAAGGGCCCGGTGCATCTGCTGGGCGGTGAAATTGCCGCGTACTGTCACGATTTCACCTTCGCCGACCATTTTTTTCAGTTCGTCCACGGTCCCTTCGGCGAGAATCTTCCCGTGGTCGAGGATGGCCAGGCGGTGGCAGAGTTCCTCAGCCTCCTGCATGTAGTGAGTGGTGTAGAGGACCGTGGTCCCTTTCCGGGCGGCGGCGCGGATGACATCCAGGATGCTCAGGCGCGCCTGGGGGTCCACTCCCACCGTGGGCTCGTCCAGAAGGAGCACCTGCGGCTCGTGGATCAGTCCAAGACCGAGGTTGAGGCGGCGCTTCATCCCGCCGGAGTATGTCTTGACCGCATCGTCGGCCCGGTCAGACAGACCGATGAGCGCGAGGACCTCCCCGACCCGCTCCCTGAGGCGGGCGCCCGACATATCGTAGAGCCCTCCCCAGAACCGGAGGTTCTCCCGGGCGGTGAGCTCCTCGTAGAGAGCAGTCTCCTGGGGCACCACTCCCATGGATTTCTTGACCGTGCTGGCCGTGGGGCTCATGGCCTGGCCGTTCACCATGACCGTGCCCGAAGTCGCCTCCAGAAGCCCGGAAATGATGGAGATGGTCGTGGTCTTGCCGGCGCCGTTGGGGCCCAGGAGCCCGAAAATTTCACCCGTACCGGCGTGAAAGGAAATGCCGTCCACCGCCTTGTTCTGGCCGTAGTTCTTCCTGAGATCGTCGACGCGGATCAAGTCTGCCTCCCCCCGGCTGCAATACGCGGTAGCCTCCCAAGAGGTTGCACGAGCGCGAGCCGGAGACTCTGCCTTATACACTACTTTGCCGGCTGCCGCATCTCCTGCAGGTGGATCTCCACGGAGGCTGCCAGGGCCCGCAGGTCATAGCCGCCCTCCAGCATGGAGACCAGGCGCCCCTGGCAGGCGTCGGCAGCCAGATCCAGCAGCAGACGGCTCATGCGCCGGTACCCCTCCTCGGTCACCATGGTGGCCGAGAGGGGATCGTCCCGGTGGGCATCGAAGCCGGCCGACACCAGGATGGCCTGGGGGGCGAACTTTGCCAGGGCGGGCAGGACCTGTTCCTCCATCACCTTCAGGTAAGCGTCGTCGCCGGCACCGGGATCCATGGGGCAGTTCAGAGTCGCGCCCACCCCGGCGCCCCGGCCACGTTCCTGGGCTCGCCCGGTTCCCGGGTAGAGGGGCCACTGGTGCAGACTGGCGTAAAAGACCGACGGGTCGTCTTCAAAAATATGCTGGGTGCCGTTGCCATGGTGGACGTCCCAGTCGACGATGGCGACCCTCTCAAGACCATGGCGGGCACGCAGGTACGCGGCGGCCACCGCCACGTTGTTGAACAAGCAGAACCCCATGGCCAGGTTGTGCTCGGCGTGGTGCCCCGGTGGCCGGCAGGAGACAAACCCGTTGGCCCACTCCCCGCTCATGACCCGGTCCACGGCCTGCAGCGCACCGCCGGCGGCCAGCAGCGCCGCCTTCCAGGATCCGGGGGAGATGGCCGTGTCGGCCGAATCAACCACCGGGCGCCCATCAGCGCAGGCCTGCTCCACGCGACTGATGTAGTCCGGCGAATGAACCTCCCGCAACCACCGGGTCTCCACCGGCTCAGGCTGCAATACTTCGAGTTCCGCCAGGACGCCCCCGTCCCGCAGCCTGTCCTGGATGGCCAGCACCCGCTCGGGGCGCTCCGGATGATCGGACCCTGTGAGGTGGTGAAGGGAGAGGGGATGGAAGACGAAGCCGGTAGCCATCGGGCGGACCTCCCGGCTCCTCAGGGAGCGCTGCCTGTGGAGGACCCGAACAGGCTGACTTCCTCGTGGATGGTCACATCAGCGGGAACGTCCAGCTCGAACACCCCGGCCGCCAGCTCGCTGTTGACGCGCACGTTGCTGAACACCCAGTAGGTGAAATCGCCGTCAGCCTCCTCGATCTTGATGGCCCGCGGCAGAAAGTCCTGGTCTCCGACCCACAGGCGCACCCGCGCAACCCGTTTTTCAACCGCCCGACGATGGGGAGTCAGGATCAACTGGTATGAGCTGGCGGGTGGACCGAAGCGCCCGCTCTCGGCGGCGGCACCGCCACCATCACCCAGACTGATGACATAGAAATCCTCCAGGTCCCTGGACGATTGCCCCATGCCGAACACCTTGAACAGGCGATTCATGTTGGCGTCCCGCACATCGTGCCGCTCCAGGACCTTGTCGGCGGGAAAGTACTGGAGAATGGAGTTGTCACTGATGAGAACGACCCTTGCTTCGGGCTCCAGGAACTCCCATTTCACCCGATAAGGCGCGGCGAAGTAGAAGCGCCCGCGGCCTTCCACAGGGTCGGCCAGCAGGGCCAACTCCTTGAGTTCATCGAAATCGGCCTCCAGGGTGCGGATGGAGGCCTGGGCCTGGTCGAAGCGGGCAAGAATCATCTCCAGCCGCCCGGCTTCATCAAGAGCGGGAAGATTCAAGGCCGGCGCAGGGCTCTTTGCCGTGGTGGGTGCCTCGGCCGCCAGAACCGGCAGAAGGGCCAGGGCCATCACCAGGCACAAGATTCCAATCTGCCGCTGCCTGAGGTGTTCCTTCATGGGGAAGGGGATCCTAGCATGGGCTCCGGAGGCGTTTCCTCACGCGGGCTCATGCTAGGATCGCACGCATCTCATGAGCATGGCGGCAACCACAAGAAGTCCACCCCGATGAGCCTCTGGCGCCGTGTCCTGGCCTACGGCGGCGTGGCATTCGCCGGCTTCATGTTTCTGGCGGCCGGGCTGCTCAAGGGTCTGGACCCCGCCGGTTTCGCCGGCCAGATTGCCCAGGACGTGCCATTTCTCAGCGGCATGGCCACACCCCTGGCGGTAGCCGGCATCGCCGTGGAAACAGTTCTGGGTGCGACCTACCTGCTGGGCTTCCGCCGCAGGTGGCTGCTGGCCGCCGGGCTGGTCCTGGTGGCTCTGTTCATCGCCGTCACCGTTCCCAAGCTGGGCTCCGACGACCCCACGGACTGCGGCTGCTTCGGCAACTTCGTGGTGCGCACGCCGGCCCAGGTACTCATGGAAGACCTGGCCATGGCAGGGGGCCTCGTGCTTGCCTTCGCAGGCGGCCCCGGCTCACGCCTGCGGCCGTGGCGCGCAGCCGTGCTGGCTCCGGCGGCCATCATCGGCATAGCCCTCCCGCTGGCGGCGCCTGCCCTTCCCCTGGACGACTTCGCCACCCGCCTGAAGCCGGGCGCAACCATGGCCGATCTGCAACTCCTGGAAGCGATCCCCGATCTGGAGTACGGGGCCCACCTGATCATTCTGGCCGACACCGGCCTGGATGACTGCCAGAACATTCCCGAAAGCCTGTTCGACTTCGTCCAGGCCCGGCCCGAAACCAAGGTCTGGCTGCTGCGCCCCTCCGACGTTCTGGCTCGCGAGGGCGCCACGTGGCTCTGCCTGTTCGGTACCGAACTGGTGGAGATCCCCGCGCCGGTGGCCAGACCCCTGTACCGCACTCTGCCCCGGTCGTTCGCAGCCACGGACGGTGTGGTCACCCGCACGTGGTCCGGTCTGCCCATCGACTGATATTCTTGCCCCATCCCGAATCCAGATCCCTTCTTCAGGAGGTCCACCGGTGAGACGCCTGCTCTCGTTCCTGCTCTTCGTGATCCTGCTGGCCGTGCCCGCGGCTACACTCCTGGCCGACGACGCGGACGAAACCCTGCTCCTGCGCTTCCCCGACATCCATGGTGAACAGATCGCCTTCGTCTACGCCGGCGACATCTGGATGGTGAGCAGCACGGGGGGCACTGCCCGCCGCCTGACCTCCCATCAGGGCCTGGAGGTTTTCCCCAAGTTCTCCCCCGACGGGCAGTGGATCGCCTTTTCAGGCGAGTACTCAGGCTCACGGCAGGTCTTCGTCATCAGCGTGAACGGCGGAACTCCCCGGCAACTCACGTTCTATAACGATGTCGGTCCCATGCCGCCCCGGGGCGGCTTCGACAACCGTATTCTGGGCTGGACTCCCGACGGCAGGAACATTGTCTTCCGCGCCAACCGCCTCCCGTGGGGCGTGCGCATGGGACGCCCTTACATGGTCTCCCTGGACGGCGGCCTGGAAACACCCATGGCCATCCCTGAAGGGGGCGGCGGGGATCTCTCTCCCGACGGCACCAGGATGGCGTACACACCCATGGACCGGGAATTCCGCACCTGGAAACGTTACCGGGGCGGGCGCGCCCAGGACGTCTGGATTTACGACCTCAAGAAAGACACGGCCGAACCCATCACCGACTTGCCGGCAACCGATAACCAGCCGGTCTGGGTGGACGACACCGTCTATTACACCTCCGACCGGGACTGGAAGCTCAACCTGTATGCCTACAACACCAGGTCGGGCGACACCCGCCAGGTGACCCGGCACAAGGAGTACGATGTCCTCTGGCCCAGCGGCGGCCCGGGTGCCGTGGTCTACGAGAACGGCGGCGCCATCTGGCGTTACGACACGGCCTCGGGCAAGTCCCGGCAGGTACCCATCCACGTGGCCGGCGACCTGCCTCACGTGGCGCCCACCGTCAAGAACGTCAGTGACAACATCGAATGGTTCGAGCTTTCACCCAGCGGCGCCCGCGCCCTGTTCGCCGCCCGGGGCGAGGTCTTCACCGTGCCGGCAGAGCACGGCGAACCGCGCAATATCACGCGCTCTCAAGGTGTGCGCGAACTGTCGCCGGTGTGGTCGCCCGACGGACGCCAGGTGGCCTACCTCTCGGACCGCAGTGGCGAATACGAGGTCTGGGTGCGCGACCAGGACGGCTCGGGAGAAGAGAAGCGCATCACGACAGATGGCGATATCTGGCGCTTCCCTCTCCTCTGGTCTCCCGACGGCGAGAAACTGGCCTTCGGCGACAAGAAGCAGCGCCTGCGCTACGTGGAGGTCGATTCGGGCCGGGTGGTGGATGTGGACCGAAGCCAACGCAATGACATCACCACCTATGCCTGGTCCCCGGACAGCAACTGGCTGGCCTACACCAAGGTGGCCGACACCCTCGTGTCCCAGATCTGGCTTTACTCCCTCGAGGACGAAGAGGCTTCGGCACTGACCGATCCGCTCATCGGCAACTTCAGCCCGGTCTTCGACCCCGAGGGGCGCTACCTCTACTTCTTCTCCAACCGCGACTTCAACCTGACCTTCAGCGGCTATGAGTTCGCGTATCTCTATACCGGCCCCACCCGCCTCTACATGGGCACTCTCAACACGGACGTTTCCCGGCCGTTCCAGCCCCGGAGCGACGAAGAAGAACCCGGGGAGGACCATGCCGAAGACAGCGAAGAAGCCGAGGACTCGGAGAATGCCGAGAAGGAAGGCGATGACGAAGCGGACGAGAAAGATGATGACGACAAACCCCTGCGCATCGACATCGACGGCTTCAACAATCGCGTGGTGGCCGTGCCCGGCCCCGCGGGCAATTACAGCCAGCTTGCCGCCAACGCCGACGGCCCTCTCTATGTCTTTGGCGACGGCAACGGTCCCGGCACACTCAAGATCTACAACATCGAGGACGAGAAGGAAGAGACCATCCTGGAAAAGATAGGAGGCTACGCCCTCTCCCGGGACGGCAAGAAGCTCATCTACAGCGCCGGCGACAACCGCGGTATCATCGATGTGAAGCCAGGACAGAAGTCCGGCGACGGCAAGCTCAACCTGGCTCACATGGACGTGCGTATCGACCCCCGGGCCGAGTGGGCGCAGATGTACCTGGACGCCTGGCGCACCCTGAGGGACTGGTTTTACGACCCCGACCTCCACGGTGTGGACTGGGAGAAGATGAAGAGGCGTTATGAGCACCTGCTTCCCCACGTGGCTCACCGCGCCGATCTGGACTACATCCTGGGTGAGCTCGGCGGTGAACTGAACACCGGCCACTTCTACGTCCAGAGCGGCGATCAGCCCGGCGTGGAACGCCGGGACGGCGGCCTGCTGGGGGCAGAGCTTGAAGCCCACGAATCGGGCTATTACCGCATCATGAAGATCTTCCCCGGTGAGAACTGGCACTCCGACTTCCGGTCGCCGCTCACCGAGCCGGGCGTCGATGTGAAGGAGGGGGAATTCATCATCGCCATCGACGGCGAAGAGGTCACCACTCGTGACAACCCCTACCGTTTTCTGCAGAACAAGGCGGGCCGGCAGGTGACCCTTACCATCAACGACAAGCCGACCACCGAAGATGCCCGCCAGGTGCAGGTGCGGCCCATTGCCCGGGAGACCAACCTGCGCTACCTGGACTGGGTCAAGGATCGGCGGCGGCGGGTAGCAGAGCTCTCCGACGGCCGCATCGGCTACATCCACTTGCCCAACACGGCCGGCGCCGGCAACCGTGAGCTGTTCAAGTACTTCTATCCCCAGTCCGATACCGAGGCCCTCATCGTGGATGTCCGCTACAACGGCGGCGGCTTCATTCCCGATCGCATGATCGAACTGCTGGACCGTCCCGTCCTCAATTACTGGGTGCGGCGCGGACTCATCCCCGGCAGCACACCGGCCTTCAGCCACACAGGACCCAAAGTCTGCCTCATCAACGGCTATTCCAGTTCGGGCGGTGATGCGTTCCCCTACTACTTCCGCAAGCGCGGCCTGGGCTCGCTCCTGGGCATGCGCACATGGGGCGGGCTCATCGGGCTCTCGGGCAACCCGGGCTTCGTGGATGGCGGCACGGTCCTGGTACCCACCTTCCGTTTCATGGACACCGACGGCGAGTGGACGGTGGAGAACGAGGGCGTTTCACCTGACATCGAGGTCCTGGACGACCCGGCGGCGGTGGTCCGCGGTGAAGACCCCACCCTTGAGAAAGCGGTGGCGCTTCTCCTTCAGGAGTTGAAGAAGAACCCAACCGAGGCGGTCAAGGCCGCACCCCGCTGGCAGGACCGCCACGCCAACTGAGGATGTGACGCATGCTTCTCAGTCGCCCGGCGCGCAGGCGTGACACTCGATGTCTGCGACTTCCCACCTGGCCAGCCAGTCATCGGCGGATATCTGGTGTTCCACCAGCATGGAAACCGACGAACTGTTGACCTTGACGTGCTTTCTCAGCTGGACGACCTGCTCTTCGCCGGCGGACGTCTCGATGTGCAGGATCAGCCCATAGTTGATAGCCACGCAGGAACTCCCCTGCTGACCCACTTCGACCCGGAACTTGAAGGTGACCAGGTTCTCCCCCTGATCCGTATTCTGGTCGTCCAGGGTCGCATGGACACTTGGAGTACAATCGCCTGCGCCGGCCGGCACAGAACACACGACCACCAGGACGGCCGCCAAGGACATGAAACTGAGCACTCTCTTGCTTATGGACACGGATTCCTCCCAGAAACACCTGACATACGAGAACGTAGGTCCGGCCGGCGGCTCAAGCAAGCACCCACTCGCTCGGAGTTCCTCTCGATCAAGGTAAATATTGAGTACGCGGAGGGGAAAAGGTGTGGCAGGGCCGCCCCTTTTCGCGGTACTTTGCCCTGCTGGCAGGATCGCCACGCCAACTGAGAGCACGCAACCATGGCAGCGGATTCCCGGGCAACGGGCCTCACGGCCCGCCCGCGCAAAATCCCCGTCCAGCTTGGCCCTGGTGGGATTGCCCGGAGAATGATGCCGAACAGGTGGCCCGGCAAATCCTCTCCGGGCAGATAGTATTGACAAACGCCCCGCGTTCCTGTATTCGAAGAAGTGACAAAGTACCTCTCTCTGTCAACCTAGGCTCTACCGCCAGGGAGTCTGCCATGAAATACGACTCGGTAGTCGACACACCATGAGGCTCAGAACAGTTGGATTCGCGTTCCTATCCGCAGTTATCGCGTCTGTCAGCCCAGTCAGCGAAACC
>SMYD01000030.1 GCA_004356015.1 Acidobacteriota bacterium
ACCTCATCTCCGTCTTCCCTGTCGAGAAGAGCGCCGACTCGCCAGCGTCCAGTGCGATTCTCCATCCGGGACACCAATTCGAGATCCTGGAGCGCGAACGCGACTTGCGCGTCCACACTCCATTTGCCTTCGCGCCTGGCCACAGGCAACAGGGCAACCTGCATCCGGGAGTCGGGCGAACGTGAAGTGGTCATCAGGGCCAGCCGGGCATGACGAAACCAGCGCTCCTGTGTCGTGTAGAACCTGACTCGGTAACTCAGATTCAAAGTGCGCCCGCGCACTGCGACCGTTGCCCGAAGCGTGCGCCGGGGCGGGTCCTCGGGGACCTGGACCGAAAGACGGTACATGCAACACTCTCGGCCGGCACGGTTCATCGTTGCCGGCAGATCAGAAAGAGTCCGGCTGGCGATGCCCCCGCTGAAATCGGCCAGGTTCGAGCCCAGAGTGACAACCTGATCGCCCAGGGTCGTTGACCTACCCGCCAGGAAGGGCATGGTGGCCACATTGATGGCCGTGCGGCTTGCCATGGCCGTCGCCCCGACACGCTCCATGAGCTGCAGATGGTCCGTGATGGAAAAGGCCAGCGCACTATCAGGTGGCAGAAAGAGTCTCTGTGGATAGATGAGATTGTTCTGATTGAAATAAAGGATCTGCTTGCGCCCCGGAATATCCTCCAGACTGGTGATGAACAGCTCCAGCGCTTCCAGCGCCCGTCGGCCCTGCCTCGCCTCATCTCTTGCATACGCCAGACAACACGACATGTAGCAAGTTTCCGGGAGGCTGCCGTCTTTGAGACACCAATTGAAGCAGCGCGGACAATCTCTCAGCCGATCCAGAAGAAACATCGGGAATGGATCGATATACGCCTTGTCGGCGAACGCCTCATCGAGGCCCTTGAGAAGGGTCGCTTTGCGGGTCGTGAACGGCGTGATCTCCACGAGGCCGGTAGCGGTCGAGAATCCGGCCAGCATCACCCGGTCACCCGGATGCATGCCTTCTTCAATCCAGAGGCGCGCTTGACGCTCCGCCTCCAGGCGTCCGGTGTGCTGCAACTCACTGAATTCCAGATATATGACGAAATGTTGTGGGAGAGAGGTCACCGGCGGGGCTGCTCCTTCAGCCGCCGGCCCGCTGGTTTCGTCCGTGCCTGCTTCAATGGCGATCGCCGTCGCCGCCCTGCTCGACTCGCCACGATCCATGGAACTCTCGCCGTCGGCACGCTCTTGAGAATCCAGCCCGGGAGAGCCATCGCAGTCACAGAAATCATCCACTGCCGCCAGGGGCCAGAGCCGGCCGTTGATGGTGACCTCGAAGTCCTCCAGGGTCAGGCCGTGCACCGGCCGGCCCTTTTTATCCCTCACCTTCACATCCAGCATGAGTATGGCGACGCCGGTCTCCTCCCGGAGTCCCAGGTCGAAAGGTTGCCGCTGACCGGCTTCGAGATCTTCTGCTACGGGACGCCCTTCCTGCGGGCGGTTTTCCTGGGCCGATGTCTTACTGGCGGACAGCGCAGAGGCAAGCAGCAGCGTTCCGAAAACCAGCAGAGGACTGATGCGACCGGCAGTTCCCATGGGATCCGCAGTTTACCGGAAAGAACACCTCGATCCAATAAAACTGCGTTCTACTCCGGCAGTCTCACGACCCGGTCGTAGTCCAGACCGTCAACAACGGGAGCGGCCACCAGCAGGGTGCCGGCGAAATCGGCAAGCTCATTCCTGATGATGTCGCGATGGAATGCGTCCAGTGCGGCCAGGGGCTCATCCACCAGGAGAAGTTGCGGTGCGACGGCCAGTGCCCGGGCAATGGCCAGCCGCCGCCGCTCCCCCACAGACAGTGTCATGGCCGGGCGATCCGCCAGGTGTTCCGCCTTGGCGCGCTGCATCCAGATCTCAGCAACGGCGGCAGGCCGTCCAGCCAGGCGCAGGGCATAGATCATATTCTCGCGCACACTGCCGGCAAAGAAATACGGCTCCTGATGAACCAGCACCACCCGCCCCGGCCGGGGAAGATTACTGATGATGCCGGAGGTCGGCGGCAGCAGGCCCGCCAGCACGCGCAGCAATGTCGACTTGCCGCTGCCGTTGGGCCCCACCACACACACCGTTTCCTTCTCGCGCAGGTCCATCCTGTCCAGGCGCAACGCCGTCACGCTGCCGAAACAGACGCGGAGATCGCGCACGCGTATCACAGCCGATCCCCCCGAACCGGCCAGGATGCCAGCATGGTGGCACCGGCAGCCAGAACCAGGAGCAGGATACCCGGCGCCAGGGCCTCGGCAAACCGCCCTCGTGAAAGTTCCAGTTGCGCCGCGGTGGCCAGCGTGCGCGTGTGCAGTGGCAGGTTGCCGCCGACCGTGAGGGCGATCCCCAACTCGGTGACGCAGCGGCCAAACGCGGCCAGCATGGCCGCCACCAGGGCCGGCCGGACTTCGCCCAGAACCTTCACCAGGGCCTGCCCGCGCCGCGCTCCCAGGGTGAGAGCCGTCTCCACCACGCGCGGCTCCAGCCGCGCCGTGGCACCGTACACGAGACTGCCCAGCAGCGGAAAGGCCAGCATGAATTCTCCGGCGATGATGGCGGTGCGGGTGTACAGAAGATCGAGCCCGCCCAGCAAGCCGCGGCGAGAGAGGAACGCGAAGACCAGGAGACCGAGAACCACCGTTGGCACCGACATGGCCACCCGCAGGCTGAAAACCTGCAGCCGGCGGAACGGCGTCGACCGGTACAGGCCCAGCCACGCGCCGTAAGGCACCGCCAGAAGGGCCGCCAGGCTCACGGCCGTGGTCGTGCAGAGAAGGGACACCAGCACGGCGTGATAGGTGCGGGCATCTCCGGCCCACAGGAGGCGGGCCGCTTCCGCCAGGCCTTCCCCGAGAAAACTCATGGCCTCATCTCAGCAGCCGGGTAAAAGAGCGTCTCTCCCGCCACACGGAATGCTGCAATCCGGCGCTGAGCCTCGGCCGAAGTGAAATAGTCCAGCAGTTTGCGCGCCGCGGCAGCCTGAACATGGGGATACCGCCGGGGATTGACCAGCATGACGCCATAAGGATTGAGCAGGGCCGGGTCGCCATCCACCAGGATTTCAAGATCCAGGCGGGACGCGAAGGCCAGGTAAGTCCCACGGTCCGACAGGATGTAGGCTTCTTTCTCGTCGGCCAGAGTCAGGCAGTTCCCCATCCCCTGGCCCGCCTCCAGGTAGAACGCCTCGCCGGCGGGCACGCCCCCGGCTCTTTCCCACAGAGCCAACTCGCGAATGTGAGTCCCTGAATCGTCACCCCGCGAGACGAACCGCGCGCCTTCGTCTTTCAGACGTTTCATCGCTGCCACCGCGTCTTCACCGCCGCGCAGGCCGGCCGGGTCGCCGGGTGGCCCCAGGATGACAAAGTCGTTCCACATCATGTCCCTGCGGTCAAGGCCGTGGCCCTGCTCGATGAAAGCGTCCTCGCGCCGGCGGGCATGCACCAGAACAAGATCGACCTCGCCCCGCTCACCCAGGGCAAGGGCCTGCCCGGTCCCCACGGCGATCACCTGCACCTGGATGCCCGTGCTCTCTTCGAAGGGAGGCAACAATTCCTGCAGCAGGCCCGAGTTATAGGTGCTGGTGGTTATGGCCAGCCGGACTCGCACCGGGTCACCCGGCGTTGAGACCGAGCAGCCGGCAAGGGCCAGCGCCAGAGCAAGCGTCAGGGTTCGCCACAGCATGACTGCAGCTTAGGACGAAACGGCCGGCTCAGCCACCTGCGCACCTTCTGCTGGGCAAACATCACCCAGGAAGGCGCGGCGGATACCGCCGGCATGGAGAAATCAGCGTTCTTGCCAAGGCCTCGATGCTGTGACAGAATCGCCTCATCCTGAGGCGCACCAGACTCGGGCAGCCTCGCAAGATCGGCGGTGTCAAGATGATGTGGTGGATCTGGGTTTTGACGGGCCTGGCACTTCTGGGTCTGGAAGCCCTCATACCGGGCGGGATCATCATGGTTTTCTTCGGGGTCGCCGCTCTCCTGGTCGGTGGGCTCTCCGCCGCCGGGATGGGCGGACCGCTCTGGGTTCAGGGCTTGCTTTTCTCTGCGGTGTCCATCGTGTCCCTTCTCACCCTGCGCAACCCGATCATGCGCTGGATGAACAGAGGCACCGAACAATCCGAATCCATCGACTCTCTGCTCGGGCAGCAAGTGCTCGCCCTGGAAGACCTGGCGCCCGGCGCCGTGGGGAAAGCCGAATTGCGGGGAAGTTCCTGGACCGCCGAGAACATCGGGGACCGGATCCTGGCCCGGGACCAGCACGGTATCGTGGAAAGAATCGAAGGGTTGAAGCTTTTTGTGCGCGCCATCTGAGGCCGATCGTCTCAGCAATACCCGGAAGGGGGAATAACATGTTCACTGCCATCGTCTCCGCTGTCATCGCGCTCGTCGTCATCATCCTCATCGTCAAGACGGCGATCATCGTGCCCCAGCAGAACGCTTTTGTGGTCGAGCGCCTCGGCAAGTTCAGCAGTGTCCTGCGCGCCGGCTTTCATATTCTGGTCCCATTCATGGACAAGGTGAGCTACAAGCATTCCCTCAAGGAACGCGCCGTGGACATCCCCGAGCAGATCTGCATCACCCGGGACAACGTCCAGGTCGGCGTGGACGGGGTTCTCTACCTCAAGGTCATGGATGCACAGCGCGCCTCCTACGGTGTCTTCGACTACCACTTCGCCATCATCCAGCTTGCACAGACCACGCTCCGCAGCGAGATCGGCAAGATCGACCTGGACCGCACCTTCGAGGAGCGCACCTCCATCAACGTGGCGGTGGTGGCCGAGCTGGACAAGGCTTCCGAACCCTGGGGCATCAAGGTGCTGCGTTACGAGATCAAGAACATCACGCCGCCCAGGGACGTCCTGGCCGCCATGGAAAAGCAGATGCGCGCCGAGCGCGAGAAGCGTGCCGTGATCCTGAACTCGGAGGGCGAGCGGGACGCGGTCATCAACCAGGCGGAAGGCGACAAGCAGCAGGTGATCAAGGCCTCGGAGGCCGCAAAACTGAAACAGATCAACGAGTCCGCAGGCGAAGCCGCCGCCATCCTGGCCGTCGCCGAGGCCACCGCCGGGGGTCTCCGCAAGGTCGCCGAGGCGACACAGGTTCCAGGCGGCTTCGAGGCTGTTCAGCTCCGCGTCGCAGAGGAATACATCACCCAGTTTGGAGAGCTGGCCAAGACCAGCAACACCCTGGTGCTGCCGGCCAGTGTGGCCGATGTGGGATCCATGATCGCCCTGGCCATGAGCGCCATCAAGCAGTATAAGTCGCCTGGGGCCAGCGATCCCCCCATAAGCTGACCTGATACTCGTTGACGGAGATCTC
>SMYD01000001.1 GCA_004356015.1 Acidobacteriota bacterium
CACCGACGCCGAGGCAGGACCTGAAGTCAGCGGTGTCCCTGCTGCCGAAACACCTTCGGCCTGGGCGGTGTTGACCAGGTCGCGGGATTCCGACACCGGTCCCACGAGAGTGGCCAGACGCACCGTCCGGGATTCGCCGGGTGCCATGGCGCCCAGGGGGATACGCAGTCGTCCTCCGGTTTCCAGGGTGGGCGTTACCGGCTGGTCATCCACGCGTACGCTTCCCTCAACATAGCGCAGGCCACCGGGCAGGAAATCCAGCAAGTCCACCGTGGGGAGCACCAGATCGTTGCCGGTGTGAGTCACCAGGATATGGAAGCCCACAGCGTCACCAGGTGTTGCGGTGGTGCGGTCGGCCATCTTTCGCACCAGAAGAACCGGCGGGATGACCGCTGAGATGACCGTGTTGCTGTCCTCCTGCCCGGTGAGTTCCAAGGCGTCAAGATGTCCTTGCATGGTGACCAACGTGTCGGCCGGCAGGGCGGGCAGGATGGGGACTTCCACCTGCAGCCGAACCTCCTGGCCGGCGGGCAGGAGCGGGAGATCCCAGATCACCGCAGGTCCCGCCGGGTCGAAGACACCGGTGACAGGAATCTGACCTCCTCCCACCAGGGAGGCCATGCCATCGGTCCAGGTCAGCGGGAGGTCCAGACCCGGATCCATGGGCAGAACCAGTTGGAGCTGGCTCAGATCTTCATCGGGACCGTTGCGAGCGGCCAGCGTGTAGAGCAATCTCTGGGCGGGAGCGACTGTTCCTGTCGGGCTGACCGAGAGGGTGAGCGTATTCAGGCTGGCGATGGCGACCACCGGGGTGACAACCTCGTTGGATTCCACCTGCAGCGGCAAGGCCGGAGGGATGGCGCCGCCCGGCGGGGGAGGAAGAGCCGGCTCGGTCAGGTACTGGCATGTGGCGATATTGGAAATGTCCCGGGCGGCGCTCTGGGCGCGCACCGGGGCTGTCACGGTGGCGGCGAGAGCCGCAATCGCGATGGCAAGGCGGATGTAGGAGACCCGCGGCACGCCGGAAAAACCTCCACGCAGTGCGGCAGTTTCAGCTACCGCAGAAACGAGGCAGGGCGGAGGACCGTTTTGTACGGTCCTCCGCCCCAAACACACTCGGGTTCATCCGGTACTAGTCGATGGTCACCTGGAACGAGACCGTCGCGGAACCACCACCTGAGGCCAGAGCCGCACCGAGGGTCCAGCGGATGTGGGTGACAGGTGCCGCGTCGGAGGCGTCATAGGTGATGCCGCCATCGTGGCTGTACTCGATGGTGGTGCCGGCCCCGGCCGCGGAACCCGTGACATAAGTTGTGTTGGCCGGGATCGGGTCGTTGACGACGACGGCCGAGGCGGCGCCCGTGCCGTTATTGGTCATGAGCACGGTATAGGTCAGGGTTGTGGTTGGCGGCTGATCGCCGGCGGGTGCCACTGACTTGACCACGGCCAGGGACGGAGCCGCAATGGTCGTGGTGTCGACGGCCGAATCGGTCACCAGATTGTCGAAGAGGGACGTGCCGGTGACGGTTGTTGTGTCCACGGTTCCATCCACAGTGGCACCAGGAACGGTGACCTCAACGAGGATGTCCAAGAACGCATCAACGGCCAGGATTCCCGTGTCCGGACTGCCGTCGCCATCGGAGTCGCCCAGCAGGACATCGCCGGCATCGAACAGGCCATCACCGTTGACATCCGCGTAGAACTGCAGCGCCCATCCCTGGCTGCTGACGGCGGTCATGTTGATGGTGTCGGCGCTATTACTCGTGTTGGTGACGCGGTGGGCGTAGTAGACCACATCGCCGGGCACTGCGGTGGAACTGTTGTCAGGGTCGACGAGAACGCCACCTACCTGGCTGACGGTGGTGGTGACGACATTGGACAGCACCTGCAGGGCATTGCCGTTGGCATCGGTGAAATCCACCGTGGCCTGGTTGCTGATCACGGTTCCCGGTGCTGTGCCGCCGGCCATGGCCGGCTGAATTGAAAAGAGCCCCGCCACGAGAAGCGCGGTGGCCAGGAAAGGCATTCTGATACGTAACAGCTTCATGTTGACCTCACGAGAGAAGAGAGTTTACGAATATCTCTTCACCCGCCTCCCACAGCAGGCCCCGGCACCAGCCGGGACGGTCAGCGAACTTGAACCTTGAACGAAACCTCCTTGGTGGCGCCGGGCGGGAGGGGGCCATCCAGAAACCAGCGAAGATGTGTGTAGGAATCGGCAGGGGCCTGTTGGTAGACCGGCTGGCCGGCAGCGTCTTTGCCGGTCGCGACAAAGACAGGGAAAGATTTCCAGGATTCACCACCATCGATGCTTGCTGTGATGGTCAAGTCATCCACGTCCACGGAATCGGGCAGGAGGATGGTCCCGTGGGGGATGGGGTCCTCGATGCGGGCGTCAAAAACTGCACCATCACCCGTATTGGTAGCATGCAGGGTGTAAGCCAGGATCGTGCCTGGTGTCACCAGGCCAACCGGTTTATGTTCCACGATCTCCCGGCCGCTCTCGTCGATGCGGACGACTTCCTGCAAGACGGAGACTTCCACCTGCATTGTTCCTGCGCTGTCGCTGGAGGCCTCCTGGGCCAGGGCCGGTCCGCCAAAGAGAGAACACAGCACTACCAGGGCCAGGGCATAGCGCGGCCCGCGACTCTTGACTCTGCTCATCGGTAATGTCCTCCTGTAATCGTCCATCTTGAGTTGAACAGACTTTCCGGCGAGGGCCCAGAGGGTGTAATCCAAAAGGTGCAAAGGCCACGCCTGAGTAAACCTAGGGCCTGAACAGGCCCCATGCCAGACTGGTAATCACCTGGCGGCGGGAAGTGAGGGTCATCGCCGGTGGCCCTGCATATCGCAGAATTTAAAAGACTTATTCTCTGTCAGGCCGTGCTCGAGGTCGGCACGTCAGCCGTGATCCATTCCCTGTGGTGGGAGACGGGTTGGGACCCACCTCAACGGAGTGCGAAATCGATCACGATGGCGAGGTAGACATTGACAGGCTTCCCGTTCTGCTCGGCGGGGCTGTATTCCCATTGCTTGACCGCATCGAGGGCGGCCTGCTCGAAGCCCAGACCAGGATTTGATGAATAGAGAACGGTGATATGGCGCACCGTTCCCACATCTGTGATGATGGCCTGCAATCTGACTCTTGCGCTGATTCCAGCCCTGCGTGCCAGAGGAGGAAATTGCGGCTCGATGTAATGAACCCGAACGGGTTCGGTGACGCCCTGGAAGTTCGAACTCGCCCCCGGGAGAAGCGCGAGTTCGTGCTTGCGTATTCCCGTCGGTTTCCGAGGGATCTGCCCATTGTCAGGGTCCCTCGTAGATGACGGCATCCCGGTGTCAGCGGACCGGACTGATTCGCATCTGCAGGGGTTGTACGACCCCTACCCGGTGTAATTGAGCAGTTCGACCAGGATTCCGGCCTGGTACAGGGCGTCGTAGTCGGCCCGGTGTTTCCGGGAGAGATCCTCCGGCGCAAGACCCGGGAGAAGGCGGGCGAGGTTCTCCTTGTGCGTGTCCAGGAACGGAATACGCAGGACACCTGCGGCCAGGGCCTTGGTGTCCAGCCCCTTCCATCCGAATGGATTTTTCACCCCGGTGCGGACGTAGTAATGGTTGATGTAGGCCCAGTCGAAGACGGCGTTATGGCCCACGAAGATCGGCCGCCCCCCCCGGGATGTGGACCAGTCGGACAATTTCTCCATGGCCTGGGCCGCAGGCATTCCTTCCTGTTCGAGATGTTCCCGTGAGATGCCGTGGATGGCCATGGCCTCGGCGTCGAAGCCGGCGTAGAGAGGCTTGAGTTCAACGTAAAAGAGGTCGTCGGGCCGGGCCTGCCAGGCTCCGCTCTTCTCTTCGACCGGGACGGCGCCGATGGAGACAAGATTGTACGGGTCTGGAATGGGCCCGGATGCTTCCACGTCGAGACAGATATAGATGGTTTCAGACATCGAGGCCATAGTCCCTTATCTTGCGAAAAATTGTAGCGCGGCCCACTCGCAACAGGCGCGCGGCCTGGGCCCGGTCGCCCTTGGTTTCTTCAAGAGCTCGACGGATATGCCTCTTTTCCATCTCCTTGAGAGGCAGCGCCTCGCCCGGGGTGTCGGTGTAATCGTCCAGGGAGGGGACCACGGCCGGCGACATCTCTCTGACTGCGTCGGCGCCGATGACTTCACCGCGATGGAAGACCAGCAGCCTGCTGATCTCGTTGCGCAACTGGCGAACGTTGCCCGGCCATTCCCTCGCCGACAGCAGTTCAAGGGCGCCGTCGGACATCCCGGGGGCCGGCATGCCCAACTCCAGGGAGAGTTCTTCAAGGAAATGCCCGATGAGGAGAGGGATATCCTCGCGCCGTTCCCGCAGGGGAGGGAGCTCGATTGTGATCACATTGAGCCGGAACAGGAGATCTCGCCGGAAAGAACCTGCACTCACCATTTCTTCCAGATTCCGGTGAGTGGCCGCGATGATACGGACATCCACCTGGACCGGCTGTGCGGCTCCCACCGGGCGGAATTCACCGGTTTCCAGGACGCGGGTCAGGCGGGCCTGAAGAGATGGCGACATTTCACCGATCTCATCCAGAAAAAGACTGCCCCGGTGAGCCTCCTGGAAAAGGCCGGTTTGGTCGCTGTTGGCGCCGGTGAACGCGCCCCTTATATGTCCGAAGAGCTGGCTCTCCAGCAGGGCATCCGGGAGAGCCGCACAGTTCTCCGACAGGAAGGCTGCCTGGCGGCGGAGGCTGTTGTAGTGCAGGGCCCGGGCGACCAGTTCCTTTCCGGTCCCTGACTCGCCGAGCACCAGAACAGGCAGGGCGGATGCGGAAACCGTCTTCAGGGTGGAGAAGACTTCCTGCATGGCCGGGGCGCGCCCCACGATATTGGCGAACGAGTAGCGATCCAGAACCTTCTGGCGCAGAGTGAGGTTCTCACGCTGTAGTGCCCGCAGCATGCCGGCGTTATCCAGGGCGGTGGCAGCGTGCTGGGCAAATGCTTTCAGGAAGTTGAGGTCATCGTCATCAAAACCGATCGCGCGGGAGCGTGAATCCAGATAGACCGTTCCCATGATTCTGTCGCGCGCCTTCAGGGGGACACATATCACGGACCGGATCTGAAACAGGCTGACGCTGGCGTAGTCCCGCAGGCGGGGGTCCCTGCGGGCATCCGGAGAAACGAGAGCGTGACCGGCCCGCCCCTCCTCCACCACCTGGCAACTGTAGGTGATGGCATCGGCAATGGTCTGCTCCTCGACGTTGCGGGCCACGGCCACCCGGGGTTGTCCGCCACCTTCGGGGAACATGAGAATCAGGCCGCGCTCGGCGCCCAGGAGTTTGATGGCCAGGCCCAGGATTCGATCCAGCATGACGTCGGGATCGTTGACGGACGTGAGGGCCTCGATGACCTGGTACATGGTGTCCAGGAAACGGGCGGGAGCCACTCGGGCCGTGGATGACCCCTGTCCATCAAGCCGCAGGCGCGTGGCCGCCTGGGATCCCTCCAGAGCGGTGCGGTATTCGGCAGGCAGTTCTCCGGCCAGATGGGCAAATGCATCCAGGGCCGCACGGTGGGCCTTGTCAGATTCGTCCATCCGGGACAGACCTGCCAGGGCCGAGGCGCGCAGACGCTGGACCTCCCAGGCGCGCGCAGGGTAAAAGTCCAGCATCTTGTCCTCGAGGATTTCATCCAGTTCGGTCAGGCAGTCCTGGAAGCGGGCGGTGGTGACGCCGGCGCGAATGTGCAGCAGTCGCATTTCGAGAAAGTTGGGTGCATCCCAGGTCTGCTCTTCGTTGGCGAGAATCTCCGCCGCCTGTGCCCGTGCTCCCGCACCATCGCCTGAGACGAGAAGTCTCTCCACACGGATGAGGTCCATCCCTTGTCCGAGGCGACCTTCGTGGCCGAGGCCGGCATCGATCTGCTCCAGCAGGTTCTCGGCCGCCGGGGCGTTGCCCACGGCCAGGTGATCGCCCGCCAGGGCCAGGAGGGCGAAGGCCTCCTGGCGGGTGTCCTGATGGCGGCGTGCCGTGGCCAGGCCCCGTTCATGAGCTTCCAGGGCCGCCTCACTGCGACCACTGTTCCGGTATGCGGTGCCCATGAGGTCGAGAGCTTCCGTGGTCTCGCCCAGAAGTCCCAGACGGCGGCGCAGCTCGAGTCCCTTCCCGGCCATCTCCACGGCACGATGGTAACGACCGCGGCGGATCTGCACCTTGGCCATGTTCAGCAGGCACTCGGCTTCCCGGCCCAGGGCGCCGATTTCTTCATAGGCCTTGCAGGCCTCGGCGAATCTCTCCAGGGCTTCAAGCAAATCACCGCCCTTGGTCGCGACAATCCCCAGATTATTGGCGACCATGGCGATCCCGGGGATATCTCCGCTGCGACGGGATATCTCCAGCGCCTGCCGGAGCAGTTCCTGGCCCTCGGATTCCCGGCCCTGGAAGGTCGCGACCATGCCCAGGTTGGTCAAGCTGTTGGCAATGTCGGCCTCATTGTTCAGCTTGCGACGAACGTTCAGGGCGCGCCGGTAATAGCGTTCGGCGCGCGCGTGCTCTCCTTCTCGAGCGTATGAATTGCCGAGGGCATTGAAGCAGCGGGCCAGGATGCTCTTGTCGTCGCTTTTCCGCGCCAGGACGCGGGCCTGTGTGAGAAGGTGCCGCGCTTCCTTCATATTGCCGGCGAGAGTGGCGATGGTGGCCTGTTTCCAGAGAAGCCGTGACCGGGGTACAGCGTCGCTCTCCGAAGTGGCGTCCAGAGCCTTGCTGTAGGCGGAGCCGGCTTCCTGCGGGCGGGAGGCCGCGCGATCCACATCGCCCAGCTCTTCCCAAACGGCTGCCTGCACCGATTCGGAACCGGGAGTTTCACCGAAAAGATCGAGGGCGCGCCGGAAATGGCGTGCGGCGCCTGCAGGAGCGCCGCGGTCACGATCCTTGCGCGCTGCGCGCAGGCGCAGGTCGGCGGCTTCGCGTTTCTCGCCGAGCATTTCGTGATGACGAGCAAGTTCTGCCAGATCGCCGGCGGACCGGGTGCCGGCGGCTGCCAACTGGTCGGCACGGGCCCTGTGCAGGCGCCGGTATGCATCGGGATTCGTCTGCTCCAGCTCCCGGTAGACGGCATCGCGGACGAGCACGTGGGCGAACCGGTATCGGGTCTCACCGGCGGTTTCCACCCGGCAGAGGATGTCCCGTTCCACCAGTTCCTCCACCGCGGGTCCCGCCCCTGTCTGCGAAGCCTGTGTCAGGCTCTGCAGATCTGACAGGGTCAGGGGGCGGAGGGCGATGCTGAGGGTCTGCAGAATATCGCGGCTGGCGGGCACCAGCTTGCCCACGCGCATGGCCGCCGCCTGCGCCGGAGAATCGGAAAGATGGCTCTCGCCCAGGAGAGCGTGGTCCAGACGCCATTCACCGGCAGGGTCCAGGCTGAGGGCGCCGGCATCCAGAAAGGCGCGGGTGGTTTCCACCAGCAGGTAGGGGTTGCCCTGATTGCCGCTGACCAGTTCCTGGAGAACCTCCTCCGGAGGCTGCTTGCCACCCAGAAGCGAACTGACCAGCTCTTGACTTTCCGCCGGGCTGAGGGGCGGCAGATCCAGATCCATGGCGCCGGGCATGGCCGCTATCTCGTCAAGTGCGGTAGAACTCGTCGCCAGGCCATCATTCCTGCTGCTCATCAGGCTGAGGACCCGCTCGGTTTCACATCCTCGCACCATGTGAGTGATCAGGGCGAGCATGTCGGGGTGGGCCAGGTGCAGGTCGTCGAACAGGAGAAGGATCGGCGCTGCCGCCGCCGCGTCACGCGTCAGGCGTGCTGCAGCCTCGTGAAGAAGCGCAGGATCGTGGCTCCCGGTGATTGCGTCGGAGGGTTCCTGACTCAGGAGGGAAGCCAGTTCCTCCGGCGGTGGTTTCCCGGCGAGGGCGGAGAGCTCTTGCAGAAGAGTGGCGACATGCTGATAGGGATCTTCTTCACCAGGATGGCAGTCGGCCCGGACCACGGTCACGCCGGCGAGTTGGGCACCTATGCGGACCTCCTCGAGTATGCGGGAGCGCCCGGCGCCTGTTGGCCCACGCAGGATCACCGTGCCACCGCTACCTTCCGAGGAGAGTTTCTTCAGGGCCGCGTCGAGAGTCTCCATCTCCCGAGTTCGCCCGATGAAAGAGCCATGGCGCAGGACGCTGCCACGGGTCGCGCTGTCGCCAGGAGTGAATTGATGCCCGGTGAGATCCTGGAGGGCTTCGATCACTTCGCGGCCTGACTGAGGACGCGCACCAGGATCCTTGGCGAGCAGGCGGCGGAGTACGATAGCGAAGCCGTGTGGCAGCGAATCGACACGCTCAGCCGGAAACTCCGGGTCATGCCGAAGGTGGCCTTCTATGATCTTGTCGGGTGTCTCGCCGGGAAAAGGTGGATCTCCGAATGCTACCTGATACAGGGTGGCACCGAGAGAATAGAAATCAGCCGCCGACCCGGGTGCATCCCCGCGCAGCACTTCCGGCGCTGTGTAGGGGAGTGTGCCGCGGCGGGAAGCCGGCAGCCCGAGAAGTCCGGCGAGACCGAAATCGGCGATCTTGGGTTCGCTCCCGCCGCCGGGCAGCAGAATGTTTTCAGGCTTGATATCGGCGTGGACGAAGCCCCGGGCGTGAATGAAATCCATGGCCTGGAGGAGACGGACCGTCAGATTGAGGAGATGGTTGTCATCTGGCGCTTGCCAGGAGGCGAGAGTGGGCCCATCCACGAATTCCATGGTCAGAAACCAGCGCCCGGTGTCGCCATCGCGGCCCAGGTCGTGGACACTGACCAGGTTGGGGTGGCGCAGGCGGGAGAGGGCAAAAAACTCGGTCCGCAACGATTCCACCGCCTGCTGGTCAGTGGCAGGGGCCGCCAGCAGTTTCAGGGCCAGGGGCGCATCTCCCTTGAGGGTATCGAGAACACGATAAACCTCGCCGGCCGCGCCCTGGCCGAGCTTGGCCTCGACGCGGTAGCGGTGGTTGACGAGGCGGCCGGTGGCATCCTCCGGCATCTTCGGTCCTCCGTTCCGTCTGGGCTGGGGTGAAAACCCTATAAATACAATAGTTTATGGACTATTGGCCACCCCGGTTTGCTACCGCATTATATGGGGAGGAGTCTCATTCTGCAACAGAAAATCTCATCTTGAAACGCCCTGGCGGGGACTCCCGGGCACTTGAGACGGTCCAGGCGGA
>SMYD01000031.1 GCA_004356015.1 Acidobacteriota bacterium
CCGGCAGGTCTGAAGAAGGAAATCATGAGCAGGTGCAGGTTGGTGGTCAACGAACTCATGACCACGACTTCCTCCGACAGAGCACCTGTCAACGCCGCCGTCTGGGGTGCCAGTGCTTCGTGATAGGCGAACCAGTCGGGTTCAGCCTCGAAGTGGCCGCGCACGCCCAGGCGACCCCAATCGCCAAGAACCTTCTGCACCTCTACGGCCGCGGCCCGAGGCATGAGACCCAAGGAGTTTCCGCACAGGTACACACTGTCACCTCGGTCATGGGCAGGGATCAGAAATTCATCTCGCCAGCCCGACAGAGGATCGTCTCGATCCAGCTCTCGGGCCTCTTCGGTGGCCTCCCGCCAATAGCGAGGGGTCACGAGGTTCGCCTCATGGCAGGCACGAATCGGCAGCCGGGTCCCTGGGCATGCCGGACGTGGTGAACCCCGAGGGTCCCTGGCGCCCATCCCGTGTGGCGGTGACCACGTAGTAAACCTGTCCCGCCGGCAGCCCGCTGGACATCCAGGAGCAACTCACACCGTCACAGGTCACACCACTGCCGGCACAGGCCAGGGGCGCCAGGCCGTGGTCATACCAGTTGCCCACGGTACCGCGGTAAACGTTATAGGCGAATCCCGGGCCCAGATCCTCCCATGTCAGGAGCGCATTGCCGCCGCTGAGTACCACCCCCAGGGGAACAGGACTGCCCGGCGGCGAGACCTCAGGTGCGAAAGCGCACATGTCCGACTGGGAATCCTGCGGCGGTGTTGTCGCCCCTGTGAAGATCACATCATCGAGGTAGATCCCTTCACGATCATCACCCCCATCGCTGCTGTAATTCACCTCAATGCGAATCTCACGGCCGCTCCACGGCGTGAGGTCGAAGCTCACGGCTGCGAAGGGTGAGAGGTTTCCCGCCCAGCCTTCCTCCAGGTCCACGTGACAGAGCTGTCCTATCAGGCTGCCAGCAGGATCGGCCGTATAAGCAAGACCCGACTGGGGCATCAGCAGAACATGGCGGCCGGTGTCCATCTCGAGAAGGTGCACGTTGGCCCGGTCCCACCAGATACCGCCAGAGAATGGTTCGATGTCGGCGTAGACTTGCAGGGCAACGGACGCGCCGCCGGCCGGATCGAGACGAACGACCGGCGACAGAAGATGCTGGCACAACCACGGATCCGTCGTGCTGCCAGCGTGAAAACTCCAGGCGCCGGATGTGGCCCGCGTCGTTGACAGGACGAAACCGTCTCCCGTCCAGCCCTGGCTGCCACTTTCAAAATCAAAACTCAGGGTTGCAAAAAGAGGTGGGTCTTCTTCGATAGCAGTTTCAAGATCCACGGTCACCACTCCGGTGGACTGGGCCGCCACCGTCTCCACGGCGAACGGGGCCACGCCGGGTCCGTCCCAGCCGGCCAGATCCGCCGTGAAAAACGCCGTCACCGACTGTCCGGGAAGGAGGCCGGAGCTGGAAAGGGAGTTGTTACCGATATAATGCCAGACACCTCCACCGACCACCCGGCTGCGACCGTCCAGCGCCGTCACGGTGCTGGTCACCATCCCCGACGCCACCCCGCCTGCGTTTTCCAGCACATACGAAAGGGTTGCCAGTTCGCAGTTGTCGGCAAGGCCGTCTTGATCTCCCGTGTCCGCCACCACCTGCAGGCTGCCGGGGACGGCACGTACAAAGGCCATGCCGGAGCTGTCACAGACGACGGACAGGGGCAGGCGCAGGGCCGTACTCCCGCACGTTTCCAGGGCATCGACTTGCAGGAACACCACCACCTGGCTCCCACAGGGGAGATCGTCCGCCAGACGAAGTTGAAACGGGGCCGGTCCGCCAACGGTCAAACCTGCGCCCACATCACCCCAGGCCAGGGGACCGGCCTGGCTCACCGCCACGGACGGGTCGAGGGAAGAGAGAGAGACACTCACGCCGGTGGCACCTGCCTCACCCCCTACCTCCACGATCTCCAGGTCCAGGTCCGCAATCTCACCGGGCTCCACCAGCAGGTCGCCGTCCCCGACACTCTCGCGAAAATCCACCAACCGTATCTCCAGGGCCGGCAGATCCACGTCCACAATCTCCACGTTCAGACCCGGCGACACCATGGGGCAAGCGCCGCCCCCATTGGCCTGCACCAGGTATTCCCAGGTCTCGCCGGCAGACACACCCTCATCAAGGACCGGCCCAGCCGCCACGCCCCGGGCCACCGGGAGAAAAGCATCCCCACCGAACCGCCGGCGCAGAACATCAAAGGTGCCGGGGCCGCCACCGATCCAGTCGACGCGCACGCGCGGCCGGCCGTTGTCCCCCGGCTCCACCACCGCCGACACCAGGGGGTCGGCCGGCACCACGCAGTTGGCGCTGTCCTGGACCTGCGGCGATTCGTCAATCTCGTGGTGGCTGAAGGCGGCGTTGATATACGCGGCATGGGGTGTGCCGTTGGCCAGGTTCAGGTCATCGTCATCAGCGACCATGATGGCGTCATAGATGGACACTCCGGGGGCGGTCGGGTCCTAGGTCTCCATGGGGACACCACCACCCAGAAGCCAGAGCTCCAGCAGCCGGCGCATCTGAAGAGAACTGAGAGCAGGATTGCCGGCGGGCAACGGCTGGCCATCGGCGTAGTCGTTGCCGGTGAGGAGATTGTTGCGCAGATGCCAGATGGCCTGCCCGGGGATCTGGCCGATACAGTGCACGCTGCTTCCACAAGCGGCAACTTGAACTCCGCGGGTCAGGGTCGGGCAGGTGGGACAACCCGCGGTGGGCGCCGCCGGCAGGTCCTGCCGGCCGGCTGCCTGCTCGTCCAGGTCCCGCACGCCGCTGCAGGCAGCGCTCGGCCAGGATGCCGGATTCATGTAGAACGATTCGGCCACGCAGGAATCACCGCCCATGATGACCGCCATCATGTCGCCCTTCCATTCGGACATGCCGCCATTGAGGATGCCGTTGCCGTCAAAGCGATCCCACGAATGGCCAAGTTCATGCAGCACGACGTCGCGGATCTCGCCGGTGTTGCGGCAGCCGGACCCTTCCTGGAAAAATTCCAGTCCATAGGCTCCTGAACCGGCATTGCAGACACTGCCGACATTGACCTTCACCCGCAGGTCGGGCAGCACATCCACAGCCCATTTTTCCAGGAGAAGGCGACCTTGCTCGAGTTGAAAAAAGGCGGTGCGATCAGCAGGAGTGGACGTACCATTGCTGGCGACCGCAGGGCCGATGCTCCCGCCCCCGCTGCCGAAATCGATGCGACCCGACCCATCATCAAACGCCAGGGGAATCGCCTGCTGGCAGTTCGCACACGCAATCTTGAAACGCGAACCCTGCAGATCACTGCTTGCCGAGCTACCTGAAAAAGAGAATCGTCCCCCTGCATCGGCCTCCAGCAGCAGCGGCCCGGCACTCACAGGCGCCCCCGGCAGGGCCATATCTATCTCGGCGTCATCGGCCCGCTCGGGACGGACTCCCCCGCGCACGCTCCCCCTGGCCTGCCGCGGGTCAGCCACACAGGCGGCCGACACCTTGTCCGGGAAGAAGGCCACCATGCGCCCGTCGCGGGCATGAACCCAGGCGTGGTGCATCTCCATGAGATCATCCCCGGCGGCCAGCACCTCCAGGCGCCAGATCAGATCATGGGTCAGCCGTTCCACCACGCCGACTTCCATGATGCGCGGGACAAGGGCCAGTTCCGGTTCCCCTGCCAGATTCAGATCCGACACGCCGCTGTAGCGACGGACAATCTCCAGGGCACCGGCTGAGGACAGCAACGGATTCATGGACCCCGTCACCGCGCCCAGACCCCGGCTGGCCAGGAAGACGACCTTGCCGCCACCCACGGCCATGCTGAGGGAAGCCCCCAGCACTCTCAACGGTCCATGCCGCTGCTGAAAACGCAGCCAGCGGACGGCTCCCGGGGCGGACGGCCCCGGCAGAACCTGGCCGGCGGTCAGTTCGCCCAGAGACACGGCCAGGAGTTCAGGGCGCCGCCCCAGCCACGCCCGGGCCCGGACCGCCAGTCCGTCACCGGGGTCACCCTCCAGGGCCAGCCCGGGGCCGAAGGCCCGGGCCACACTGCCGCTCCAGGGACTGGCCGCCACCCACCATGCCGGCTCTGTCCTGGCAAAGAGTCCTACCCCGGGGTCACCGGGGCGGGCCTGGCGAGCCACACTTCGGCCCTGTAACTCAGGGCGTGGAATCACGGCGGCCCCCGGGAAGTGGCGCCCGGCCGGTGGAACCGCCGCCAGGGCGGTGGTTACGGCCAAAAGAAGCACCGGAACATAGCTGCCAGGACGCATTGCATCATTATACGACGGCGACAAAGTCTTGCCACGCGGCTCGCCACAGGGCATAGTGTCAAAACATGCGTCCCAAACTCCACCAGGGTCCCTGGTACTACCGCCTGCACTGGCAGATTGCCATCGCCCTGGGCGCCGGATTGGTCCTCGGTTTCGGCGTCGGCGAGCCGGCCGTGCCGTGGGTTGGCTGGATGGGCACGGCCTTCATCCGCCTGCTGCGCATGGTCATCGTGCCGCTGATCCTCACCAGCATCACCAGTGGTATCGCCTCGGTGGGCAGCGGCCGCAATCTGGGCCGCCTCGGCGCCAAGACCCTGGCCTACTACATCACCACCAGCCTGATGGCCATCCTGGTCGGGCTGGTGCTGGTGAATGTCATCCAGCCAGGTAGCCATTCGGACCTCACGGCGGCGGAAAGTATCGAGGTCGAACAACTGGATACACCGGGCAGCCTGACCGATATTTTCATGCGCCTCATCCCCCTGAACCCGGTCAAAGCCGCCGCCGACGGGGACATGCTGGGCCTCATCTTCTTCGCCATCCTCATGGGCATCGCCCTCACCCGCCTGCCTCCCCGATCCTCCGACATGCTGCGAGGCATGTTTGACAGCGGCTTCGCACTGATGATGGTCATTGCCGGCGGCGTCATCCGCCTGGCTCCTCTGGGTGTCCTGGGCCTCATCACCGCGGCGGTGGCCGACAAGGGACTGGAGACCTTCAAACCCCTGGCCTGGTACATGGTCACCGTAGCCAGTGGCCTGGCCATCCATCTCTTTGTCACCCTGCCGCTCCTCTTGTTCCTGGTGGGCCGCATCAACCCCAGAGTCCACTTCCGCAACATGACCGACGCCCTGCTGACCGCCTTCTCCACCAGCAGTTCGGCCGCCACCCTGCCGGTGACTCTCCATGACGTGGAGAACAAGGTGGGCGTCAGCAACCGGGTCACCAGCTTTGTCCTGCCCATGGGGGCCACCATCAACATGGACGGCACGGCCCTGTATGAATGTGTCGCCGTGATCTTCATGGCCCAGGTCATGGGCTTCGGCCTGGACGTGCAGGCCCAGTTCATCGTGGTGGTGACAGCCTTGCTGGCCTCCATCGGCGCCGCGGCAATCCCCTCGGCCGGACTGGTGGTGATCTTCATCATCACCGAGGCCATCAACATGCGCGGGCCTGAAGTGGCGATCCTGGTGGGAACCCTGCTGGCCATCGACCGGCCGCTGGACATGTTCCGCACCATGGTGAACGTCTTCAGCGACTCGTGCGGTGCCGCCATCATTGCCCGCAGCGAGGGCGAAACCGAGGTGGACAGAGCCTGACGGCTCTCAGATCTCGATCTTCATACCGTGGCGCACAAAGAGAAGCGCTCCGGTCACAGCCCTCGGGTCCAGAGAGTACCGATCCACCATGGCCGCCTTGTAGGCTTCGATCTGCGGCCTGTAGAAGTCCGACCGCTCCTGGATCGCCGCAGTGTCCGCTGCCTCCAGGTGATCGGTCTTGAAATCCAGAACTTCCACCTGGATGACACGCCCGGCCGGCGGCCGTGACGTGCCGCCGCCTCTCTTCTCTTCCACCAGCACCAGGCGATCGATGACTCCCCGCATGATGCCTGCGGGCACGCGCCGTACGAAAGGCATCTCACGCTCGACCCGCGCCCCGGAAGGATAGGAGGTCCTGCTCAGCGCATGACGGAGGGCCGGAGCCTTGAGCCAGCCGCGAAAGTCGGCGAGCAGTTGATTGACCTCGCCGGCTTCCATCCCGGGAGCATGCCGTGCGGCCAGTTCCCGAAGCTGCTCATCAGGAGGGAGGTCGCTCTCGTCGATCCATTGGATGACTTCAAACCAGTGATGAATCAGCGTGCCATGGAGCCGGGCGCGCCCCCCCTGATCCATGCGCATGAAGGCGGCCAGATCCACACTCTCGCCCCCCTCAAGCTGAGAAGGTGTCACGGTGGGCAGGTTGCCGGGGCGCTCCCCGGAGCCTTTGCGCAGGAGGATGGGACCTGGGGTGGCGCGGGATGTTTCGTCCCCGGCTCCACCTTCTCCGGCATCGCCGGCAAGATGTTCGAACCAGCGGGGATCACCTGCCTCGAAGAAGGCGCCGTCCTCCTGTCGAGCCTTCTTCCCCGGAGCCAGGGCAGCCCGCAGAAGCCTGGCAGGGCTGCGGGTACTGCCGGGGCCTTTCTCGCCATCGGCGGGGATGATCATGTGCAGGGCGTAACGCGCCCGGGTCATGGCCACGTAGAGACCGCTCAATTCATCGCGGATGCCGGCCGCCATCAGTTGTCCATAGGCGTCACCCATCTCGGGGAAGAGGGCCCGGATGTTCTTGTCGGCCAGGGGATAAATCCGCCGCACCCGTCCGGAGTCCGGATCGCGCAAGGGCAGCGCAGTCTCGGGCCGGCACCGGTCCATGGTCAGATGAAGTTGCGGCAGAACCACCACGTCGAACTCCAGGCCCTTGCACTGATGAATGGTCATGACGCGGACCCGGGCACCGGACGGATCCTGCACCCGCTCCTGTTCCACGAAGCGGATGAACTCCGTGGGACGCAGA
>SMYD01000032.1 GCA_004356015.1 Acidobacteriota bacterium
CGGACCCGGGGCCACAATCGCCAGGCCGTGTAGGCTCCCTCACCGTAGGTGGTGAAGGCGTTGCCCTGGACCTGCAGGCGCTCGAGCGTGTCGCAGGCGGCTGCAGGCACCCGTGGTCCAAGGCCCAGGCCCAGGGGCCTGAAGCGATGCAGGCCGTAGGGGTAACCCCAGAATGCCACCAGCAAGGTCGTGCCTGCCAGGAGCAGGGCCACCAGGGTGATCTCGACTCTTTCTCGTCGTTGTCCCGTGTGCCGGCGAGATGGGAATGCGAGTGCGGCGGCCGGCACCGCGGCCAGCATGAAGAGCGGCACGTTCCGGTTCATGCGCAGGGCCAGGACCGCCAGTCCGGCCGTGACCAGGATGCGGGGAAGGTCGCCCTCCTTCCGTCCGGTGAGGGCCGATATCAGCCAGGCCATTCCCATCACCACGAAGAGAGCGAACATGGTGGTGTTGACGTAGCCGGAGGTGAAAGGAGATCGCCATTCATAGACCGCTTCCATGAACAGGCTGGAAGCGGTCAACTGGAACGGAAAAGAGACAAGCCTCAGCCCGTATGGATTCACCATGCAGGCCAGCGCCATGGCGCCGGCGGCGGCCAGGGTGAGCATGCCCTGTGTCGCGCCGGGGCCGCGCCCGCGTGCCTCCAGCCAGCGGCCCACACCCCAGGTGGCGGCCATGGCCGGCCCGAGAATGAAGCCGCCGTGCAGGTTGGTCCAGACGATCTGAAGCGGGATCAAGGCCAGGAGCCAGCGCGGTTGCCGGCGGGCGTGGGAAAGGAGGGCAAGGCAGGCCAGGAGCGCCAGCCATGTCAGGAGATGAGGACGCGCCCAGAGGTGGGCGCCGGCGACGAACAGGCCCACGGCCGCTGCCAGGGCAGCTCGGGCCGGCGGCGCGCCGGCTGTGCGGGCGCCGGCGAACAGAGCCCAGGACAGGAGCAGGGCGATACCGGTCTTGTAGCCGACCAGTCCAGCCAGGCCGGCGGCCGCGTATATCCCGGCCAGCAGCACCTGGCTTCCCCACTCATGAGCGATATACGGCCGTCCCGCAGCCACGAATGAGAAAATCTCGGTGCGGGGAACCGCACCCTGGCTCAGGATCCAGTCGCCGGTGGCGAGGTGGAGCCAGATGTCGTTGTTGGTGATGGGAGCCAGGCCCAGAGAGAGTGCCAGGGCCGAGAGGGCGGCGAGCAAAAAGGCGTCCGCGACGCCGGGGCGCCACCGGCGAGGGGAGGCGTCGTCCATGGGAGGTCATCTTACTCCACGATCTTCGCCCCACCATGGATTTCTTGACGAACATCGGCCCGCAACCAAGATTAGAGACGTACAGACTTGCTGTCATGGCTGGAGTCAAGTGTGAGCAAGCGGGATCCTGAAGGCTTCTACCAGATCCTCAACGTCGGTCTCGACGCCAGCGCTGAGGAGATTCTCCTTTCCTATCGCTTCCTCAAGATAGCGTTTCGCGAACGCCGGAAAAAACTGAATATCGGCCTGATCCAGGAAGCCTACGAGACCCTGAGCGATCAGGAAAAGCGGACAGAATACGATGCCCGGTCCCGTCCATCCGCAGCCGCTGCCAGCGACCGCCAGGGTGCTGTTTCGCGTTTCAGCTCACCGGTTCTCCTTTTGAGTCTCATTGCTGTCTTCCTCATTGTTCTGGTTGTGGTCAAGGGGCCGGATATGCGCGCCGCCCTCATTTCTTTTCACCAGGGCGACCGGTTGTACCTCATGGAGGATGAGAGCTCGATGGGCACCGTCGTCTCCTACGAGAGCGATCACCGTTTTCATAATGGCGCTGTGGCGCCGGCATACCTGCTGCGAGAGGCGGGTGGTCAGGAAGAGTGGTATCCGGCGCGCGACCTGGTGCGTCTCGGCAAGGCACGCTGAGGGCCTCTTTCAGGTTGCCTGCTAGACTCTTCCGGCGAGAGCATGTCCTATGGGTAGAACACAGACACTTCTGGTGGTGGCCGTGGTCGGCGTGCTGGCCGGGTACGGCGTGGTGCGCCTCTGGCCCGGGACGGCGGCGACGCCTGTTCCCACCGTGACCAGCCCGGCAGCGGCGGCGGGACGGTCGGCACCCTCGAACCGCTTGCCTTCATTGTTGCAGGGAGGTGGCTCCAGCTTCTCGGTTGTGGGTGGCATGACTCCCAGGGAGATGGCCCGGCGAGGCCTTCTCCGGGATGGGATTGCCCCCGCCCCGCCCGCGGCGGTTCCCGGTGCCGGCACCCTGGCGGCCACAGGAGATCGGGAAGGGCCGCCATCGGCCCTCAAATTTCCGCCTGCTGTTCGCGCTTCGGCAGCGAGGTATCTCTGCCTGTGCGGGTGCGATCACACCCTGGATGTCTGCCCCTGCAATGATCAACCAGTGGGCGCTGTGACCATGCTGTCCTACCTGCAGAGCCGGGTGAACGCCGGCCGGGACGAGAGCGGGCGTGATGAGGACATGGTGGACCGCTACGGGCCGAGGGTGCTGGTGCAGCCCTAGGACGTCCAGGAGGGCAACGTCTGCCTCCCTTTGACCGGGGATGTCTTCAGGTCCACTTCAGCTTGGTTCTGAGGGTGTCGTAGAACGTGCGCCTGAACGGGTGCATGAGGCGCAGGGAGATGCGGCTGCGCCGGACCTCGATGCGGTCGCGCGGGCCGAAGGGCCCGCCGGTTTGACCATCCACTGTCAAATGAATGGGGTCGTTTCCGCTGGAGCGCGACACTTCCACCCGCGCGCGGGCCGGGATGAGCAACGGCCGGTTGGTCAGGGCATGGGGGCAGATGGGGGTGATGAGGATGGCATCCATCGCCGGATGCACCAGTGGCCCTCCGGCCGACAGAGAATAGGCGGTTGAGCCTGTTGGCGTCGAGATGATCAGGCCGTCACTGCGATAGGAGCTGACCGGATGGCCGTCAACCATCACCCGCAGGCGGACCGTGCGGGCCAGGCTGCTCTTGGCCAGCACCACGTCGTTGAGGGCCGTATAGGAGGCCAGGAGGCGATCCTTGCACAGAACCCGCACTGCCAGCATGAGCCGGCGTTCTTCCCCGGCCTCGCCTTGAAGGATTGTGGTCAACGCCTTGGTGACGTCACGGCGCGGGATCTCGGTCAGGAAGCCCAGGCTGCCGAGGTTGATGCCCACCAGGGGGGGACCCTGCATGCGCACGGAACGGGCGGCCGAGAGAAAGGTGCCGTCACCGCCCAGGACGATCACCAGGTCCGAACCTGTCACGACTTCAGCGCGGGGCAGAGCCCCGGGGGCTCCGGCCATGCGTGCCGCTTCTTCATCCATGAGCACCTTGACCTTGTGGCGGCGGAACAGGGTCAGGATCTCGACCAGGACCTTGTGGGCGGCCACACCGCTGGGCTTGGCGACAATGCCCACGGTTCTGAAGGTCGTGCGACTCATGCCTTCTCCCGGTCCATGGACTGAACTTTGGCCAGGAACGGGGCAGGGATGGGACCTTGCCCACGATGGAAATCGACGAGAAATTCTTGATTGCCTCCTGCGCCGGTGATGGGAGACGGCAGAAGATCCCGGGGCTGCCAGCCGCCGGCCTGAGCCGAATGGGCGACCTTGAGCAGAACCTCGGCATGAATGGCCGGGTCACGGACAATCCCGCCGTGACCGACCTGGCGCCGGCCGGCTTCGAACTGAGGCTTGACCAGGCAAACCACCCGGGAGAGCTCTGCGAAGCGGGAGAGGGCGGGAAGGATCAGGCCCAGTGAAATGAAGGAGACATCCACAACCGCCAGGTCCAGGGGGGCGTCCCAGCCCGGCAGCAGGGTCTTCAGCAGCGCAGGGGTCAGTTCGCGGGCATTGCAGCGCTCCACCACGAGAACCCGGGGATCCTGGCGCAATCCCCAGTCTAGCTGTCCGTGGCCCACATCCAGGGCGATGACCTGCCTGGCTCCCTTCTTGAGGAGGCAGTCGGTGAATCCGCCGGTGGAGGCGCCGACATCCAGAACGACCCAGCCGGCGGGCGTTATCTCGAACCCGGAAAGAGCCGCCGCCATCTTCAAACCGCCCCTTGAAACGTACGGGTTGGGATCGGACATGACATCCAGATGGGCGGCTGGTGAAATGCGGGTTCCCGCTTTCTCCACCCGCCGGCCCCCGACCCGAACGCGGCCTGCCAGGATCAAGGCGCGGGCTCGCTCCCGGGATGGAGCCAGTCCCTGCTCGGTCAGCAACTGATCCAGGCGCACGCCGGCTGGACTCATGAAATTCTCTCCGTGGCCCTTCTCACCAGGTCCCGCATCGGGTCGGCGGCTGCTCCCAGCGGGGCCAGTGCGTCGCGTGACTCGCCGGCCAGTTCGGCGGCACGGCGACGTGACGCTTGAAGACCCATGAGCGCAGGGAAGGTCAATTTGCCCGCCCGCTCATCCTTGCCGGCCGATTTCCCCAGGTCTCCCGGCTTGCCGGTGACGTCCAGGATATCGTCCACAATCTGGAAGGCCAGCCCGAGCGCGGTCCCGCAGCGGCCCAGGGCCTCCAGCTGGGCAGCACTGCCCCCGGCGCAATGGCCTCCTGCAAGGAGGGAGGCCCGAATGAGAGCGCCGGTCTTGCGGCGATGAAGATCCTCCAGTTGCTCCAGGGGAAGGTGCAGGCCCTGGGACGCCAGGTCCAGTGCCTGGCCGCCGATCATGCCCGTGCTGCCGGCGGCAGCCATGAGAGCCGCGGCGGCCGCAGGCGGCACGGGATCCAGGCCGGCGGCCGTGGTGCTGCCGCAGAGAATCTCCGCCGCCCGTGTCAGCAGGGCATCACCCACCAGGATCGCCATGCCCTCCCCGTAGACCACATGGGTTGTGGGTTGTCCCCGGCGCAGCGAATCGTCATCCATGGCCGGCAGATCATCGTGAACCAGGGAGTAGGTGTGAATCATTTCGATGGCGGCCGCGGCGGCCATGGCCTGCCTGTCCTCCCCTTCACAGGCTCTGCAGGCCGCCAGCACCAGCAGTGGGCGCAGACGCTTGCCACCGGCGAAGAGGGCATAGTGGAGGGCCTCGTGCAGGCGCGCCGGGTGGGTTGTGGCCGGCGGGAGCAGCGCGGACAGCGCCTTCTCTACAACCAGGCGGTCCTCGGCGACATCGCGGCGGGGGGTGAAAGGAGCCGTCACCCGGCCGTCTCTTCATCTTCATCGTTCAGGAACTCGTCCTCGTCCAGCGGTTCTACGCCCCCTCCGGCGCCCTGGTCGGCAAGAACCTCCAGACGGCGTTCCGCAGTATCCAGGCGCTTGTTGCAGCGACGGCTCAGGGCGACGCCCTCCTCGAAGAGGGCCAGCGAAGCTTCCAGTGAGGTCTCGCCCGCTTCCAGGGTTTCCACGATTTCTTCCAGCCGTGCGAGCGCATCTTCAAAGGGAACATCTTCATGCTCCCTGGTATCAGGGCTTGCTTTCCTGGTCTCGCCTTTCACTCATTGCTCCTTCCCGGTGTTTCAGGTCGACTGGTCATGGTCGTTGACCTGGTGAACCTTCACGCGCATTCCGCCCCGGTGCAGGCGGACCTCCAGTTCATCTCCCGGGGACACGTTGCCGGTATCACGCAACAGCAAGCCCGACAACGGGTCCCGCACCATGGCGTACCCGCGCCCCAGAACCGCCAGAGGTGACAGATCCTGGAGGCGTCCGCTCGCCAGCGCCAACCGCTCGCGGCGGCGACCCACCAGCAGGCGTGCTGCGGCGGCAAAATGGCGGCTCAAGCCGGTGAGCCGCTGGCGCCGCTGGGTCACTCCCGCCATGAGGCTACGAGGGGACAG
>SMYD01000033.1 GCA_004356015.1 Acidobacteriota bacterium
GATGGCATGCTGGGACTCGATACTGGGCAGGCCGCCGATGCCGGACCCGATGGCGACACCGGTCCGCTCGGCGAAGTGCCCCTTGATCTCCAGCCCGGCATCTTCCATGGCCAACTGAGCCGCGGCGAGAGCATAATGGACAAAGAAGTCGAGCTTGCGGGCCTCCTTCTTGTCCATGAACTGAAGGGAGTCGAAGTCCGGGATCTCTCCCGCAACACGACAAGGGAAGGTCTCCGCAGCGAAGCGCGTGATGGGACCGATCCCTGAGCGCCCCTCCATGAGGGCCTGCCAGTTGGCGTCATTCCCCACACCCAGGGGGGAAATCATGCCGATTCCAGTGATGACAACGCGTCTTCTCACAGATCGCCTTTCTTCAGGTATGGCTCTGGACATAGCTGACGGCATCCTGCACAGTCATGATTTTCTCGGCATCATCATCGCTGATCTCGATGCTGAACTCCTCCTCCAGGGCCATGACCAGTTCGACCGTGTCAAGTGAATCCGCACCCAGGTCATCGATGAATTTGGCGTTTTCCTTGACCTCGCCCTCCTCCACACCCAACTGTTCCACAATGATACTTTTCACCTTCGCGCTCACATCCATGGTACCAATCCTCCCGTATGAGACAGATTTCCTGGCGCCGGCGGCACCTGCCATCGGCTCCTTCTACATATAGAGACCACCATTCACACGAATAACGGAGCCGGTGATGTAACCGGCCTGTTCAGAGAGCAGGAAGCGGATGGCCCCTGCGACATCGTCAGGTGATCCGGGCCGACCCAGCGGGATACGGCTCAGAAGATCATCCCTCGCCGCCACCGGCATGGCCGTGGTCATCTCCGTCTCAATGAGACCCGGTGCAACGCAGTTGACCGTGATGCCGCGACTGGCGATTTCCCGGGCCAGCGACCTGGTAAATCCGATGATCGCGGCCTTGCTGGCCGCGTAAGTCGTCTGACCCGGGTTTCCGGTCTCACCGATGACCGAGGACAGATTGACCATGCGCCCGGTGCGGGCCTTGAGCATACGCGGAACCACGGCCTTGCTCACCCGGTAAACCCCGCCCAGATTGGTGTCCATGACCGCAGCAAAATCTTCGCTCCGGGTTCGCATGAGCAGGCTGTCTCGGGTCATCCCGGCGTTGTTCACCAGATGATCGATTCTCCCCCATTTTTCCATGACGGCGGCGACGGCTGCGGCTACAGATTCATCGGAGGTCACATCCAGGGCCAGCACCAGGGGCTCCCCTCCGGCTTCCTGGACCCTTCGTGCGGTTTCGGCCAGGGAGTCCATATTCCGGCCTCCCAGGGCCAGACGCCCGCCATCAGCGGCCAGGAGACAGGCCGTGGCCCGTCCGATGCCCCTTGATGCCCCCGTGATGAGGGTAACTTTGTCGTTCCTGCTGCCCATTTCGCGTTCAGGTTCCTTTTGTGATCTCCGTTTGTATAAGGGAAACGGCGAGGGGTCAAGGGGTCGAGGTTTTAAGGTCCGCCAGCGCGGCCGCCGTGCCCGCCTCAAGGGTTCGGGTTCCCTTGAGGGTGCGGCGGGCGAGGCCCGCCAGAACCTTCCCCGGTCCCACCTCCAGGAACACACCGTGGCCGGTCTCATGCATGCCCCGCAGGGACTCCTCCCAGCGTACCGGGGAGGCCACCTGGCGCACCAGAGCAGCTCGAATGTCACCGGCAGAAGTGACGGGACGGGCATCAACATTGTTCCAGACAGGCATCCTGGCGTCGCGGATGTGGACCTTCTCCAGCGCTTCTTCCAGGCGCCTGGCGGCAGGTTCCATGAGGGCGCAGTGGAAAGGGACGGAGACATCCAGGGCCACGGCGCCACGGGCGCCGGCTTTTTTCAGGGCCACGACGGCACTCCGGACGGCGTCGGTATGCCCGGAGATAACCACCTGGCCCGGCGCGTTCAGGTTGGCCGCCTGGACCACCTTCTCGCCGGCGACCTCCCGGCAGACACGGGAAACCTCGGCCGCGTCCAGGCCCAGAACCGCTGTCATGGTCCCCTCCCCCTCCGGCACGGCTTCCTGCATGAAGCGGCCCCGCATGTGCACAAGGTGCACGGCCTCCTCGAAGGTCAGGCTGCCGGCGGCCACCAGAGCGCTGTATTCGCCGAGACTGTGCCCGGCCACCGCCGGGGGAGCAGGATGAAATTCTGCCAGAATCCTGGCTGCCGCCACGCTGCAGGTGAGAAGGGCAGGCTGGGTCACGGCTGTGCGTTTCAGGTCTTCTTTCGGTCCCTGGAAGCAGACCCGGGAGAGGGGGAACCCCAGCACCCGATCCGCGGTGGCGAACAATTCCCGAGCCAGCGGGTGCTTTTCCATCAGATCCAGGCCCATGCCCACGTACTGGGAGCCCTGCCCCGGGAACAACCAGACCGGGTTCATGTGTCCCGCCCCCAGCGCACCACAGCACCGGCCCAGGTCAGGCCCGCGCCGAATGCAGCCATCAGAAGATGGTCGTCGGGACGCAGGCGTCCAGCCTCCACAACATCGTTGAGCGCGATGGGGATGGAAGCCGCCGAGGTGTTCCCTGTTTTTTCGATGTTCAGGTAGCAGCGCTCGGCGTCCAGGCCCAGGCGTTGAGCGACCGCGTCGATGATGCGCCGGTTCGCCTGGTGAGGCACGAACAGGTCGATCTGGTCGGGGGTCAGCCCGGCTGCCTCGATGACTTCCCGGGAGACATCTTCGATGGACCTCACCGCCACCTTGAAGGTCTCATTGCCGCGCATTTTGATGGTGTTCACCTTTCGTTCCAGGCTCTCAGGCGTGATGGGGTAGCGTGAGCCGCCCCCGGCGATGGTGATGAAGTCGGCCAGAGCACCGTCTGAATGCATCCTCGAGGCCAGCACACCCCGCTCGCCTTCACCGGCGCGCAGGACCAGGGCACCGGCGCCATCGGCAAAAATGACGCATGTGGAACGGTCATCCCAGTTGATGAAGCGGGAGAGGATCTCGCCGCCGATGACCAGCACGGTGCGGGCATGGCCTGCCTCGATGAAGGTCTGGCCGGTGGTCAGGGCATAGAGAAAGCCCGAGCAACCCGCCGACAGGTCGAAGGCTGCGGCATTTTTTGCCTTGAGGTCTTCCTGGATGAAGCAGGCGGTGGCAGGCGTGATCATATCCGGGGTGACGGTGGCGCACAGAATCAGGTCCACCTGGTCAGGCTCGATCTCGGCCCGCTCCAGCGCCTGCCGGGCTGCCGGACTGGCGAACTGGGAGAGGTATTCGTCGGAGCAGGCGATGCGCCGCTCTTTGATCCCGGTGCGGGTGGTGATCCATTCGTCCGTGGTATCGACCATCTTCTCGAGGTCGGCGTTGGTCACCACGCGGGCAGGGAGCGCGGCCCCCGTCCCGACAATCTGCGCGCGCCTCTTCACACTCATGGCTGCTCTCCCGAGGATGCATCCATGGCTGCAGCGACCCGGGCCAGTTCGGTTCGGATGCGGTCGTTGACCCTGTTCTCCACGTAATCTCTGGCCACACGGACAGCCGTCTGGATGGCGCGGGGCGATGAATGCCCATGGCAGATGATGGCGGCGGCGTTCATGCCCAGAAGAGGAACGCCGCCGAACTCTTCATAACTGACCCGTCGTTTGAAGCGCTTGAAGGCGCCTGCCATCAGCATGGCACCAAGACGCGATCGCCAGTTGCGCTCGATCTCCTGGCGTAAAAAAACTCCCACGGTTTCGGTCACCGCCTCGATGGCCTTGAGAGTGACATTTCCGATAAATCCGTCACACACGATCACGTCCGCCCGCCCGCTGAAGATATCCCGTCCTTCCACATTGCCGATGAGGTTGATCTCCTTTGTGGTCTCACGCAATCGGCGGATGACTTCCCGGGTCGTCTCGTTGCCCTTCCCCTCCTCTTCACCGATGGAGAGGATACCGACCCGCGGATTCTCGACCCCGAGAATGCGCCGGCTGTAGAGCCACCCCATGATGGCAAACTGCACCAGGTGGGAGGGACGGGTGTCCACGTTGGCACCCACGTCCAGCCAGACGGATTGAGCCTTGACGCTTGGCAGGACGGCTGCCAGAGCCGGTCGGCTCACCCCTTCCAGGAGACCCAGTGTGACCTTCAGATTGGCCATGATGGCGCCGGTGTTGCCGGCCGAGACGAAGGCATCTGCCTCGCCTGCTTTGACCAGATTGGCAGCGATACGGATGGAGGACCGTTTTTTGCGCCGCAGGGACAGCACGGCAGGTTCATGCATGCCCACAACGTCTTCGGCGTGCACCACATCAACCAGGGGATCGTTGGCGTTCAGGCGGCGAAGTTCGGCCTTGATGGCGTCTTCCCGGCCCACCAGGACGACATGGATCCCGTCCTCACGAGCGGCGCGAACCGCTCCCTCAACCGCGTGAGAGGGAGCATGGTCCCCACCCATAGCGTCCACGGCAATGCGCAAAGTCACGGTAACGGGCGATCAGTTCTGTTCGACCCGGATAACGGTACGCCCCTTGTAGGTGCCGCAATGAGGGCAGACACGGTGGGGCAGCTTGCTTTCCTGGCACTGCGGGCAGCGCGAGAGTGAGCGGTGGGGCAAGGCGTCGTGAGTGCGGCGGCGGTCACGGCGGGCACTGGAATGACGTCTCTTGGGATTGGGCATCTGTGTGATTCTCCACCAGCCCGAAGGCCGGACAGGGCTGGGTTCAAAAACGATTCCTGAGTTGGGCGAGAGCTGCAAGGCGCGGGTCGGACACCGGCAAGGTACATGCGCATGTCCCATTGTTCAGATCGGTCCCGCAGAGGCTGCACAATCCACGGCAGTCCCGGCGACAGCGAGGTTGAAGGGGCAGGGACAGGTAGATCTGATCCTTGCTGAAGCGGGTCAGATCGATACGTCCCTGGTCGTCCAGTTCCGCCATGTCGCATTCTTCGGTGGTCAGTTCATGGTCCTCGGGAAGTCCGACAGATGGTGACCCGGTTCGGCCTGTGAGCCCATACCGGAGGGAAAAATCGAGTTCCACGACCTGTTGCGAAACACTGTTGCAGAGGGCACAGGCCAGCCCCACGCTGGTGGCGATGTGCCCCGCAAAGAGATAACCATCCTCTTCGCGCCGCAGGGTGGCGGTGATCCGGATCGTATCTGAACGACCCTCGATCCCCTCCATCGGCGGCCGCAGAAAAAACATGTCCACGGGGTGGGTGGATCCCCGCATCTGGCTGGCATGAATGTACATGGTGGATTTTTCCCCACAAAAGCGAGGAATTATACCACTGAGGGACTTCCGGTCAAGAAGGCCGCTGAGGAGTCAGGCCCGGTCCCTGGTGGAGTCCAGATGGCCGTGTGGCTGAGAGAGGGTGCGAGCTTTTTGAAAACAGCGGGCGGCACGTTGTTCAAGGCCCTGATTCTTGTAAAATTCACCCAATCTCATGTAATTGACTGGATTCCAGGCATCCAGCTCGCAGGCGCGCTTGAGGGCCACTTCAGCCCGCAATTGCCACCGCCGGGCCGGGTTGCGGGCCAGCGCCTGTCCCAGGAGAGAATGGAGTTCCGCGATATCGTCGTTCTTCTTCAGGGCCAGGCTGCAATATTCGACCGTGTTGTGAAAATCGGCTTCGCGGAAGGCGTCCCGCGCTTTCCCCAGGTACAGCTCGGCGAGATGCTCCTGCTCGGCGATGTGCTCCTGCCGTGAGGTCCTTGTGGATTGGAGCCGTTTGCCCTGCATGTCCTCCAGATTGATCTCCCGGGTTTCCGAGCGTTGCCGGTTTTTCTCGCTGGCTTCATCCATGCGCAGAGACTGAATCTTGAGATACGCCTCCACCAGGCCGGTTGAGATGATCTGGAGCTCTTCGCGACATGACTGCCGTATCTCCGGCAAGAAATTGTCCGTCTGGTAACTGGTCTTCCGTTCCTCGTAAGCCTGCTTGATCTCGCTCCAGGATGCGCCATCGGTCACGCCCAGAACCTGGTAGGGCGTTCCCCCGCTCACCGTGGCGTAAAAACGGCCGACCTTCTTGCGTTCTGCCTTCTCCCGCCGGCGCTCACTCTCCTCTTTTCTGGCGTATTGCTCCAGCCTGAATGGAGAATTCAGGGCGGGGTCGAACTCAACGGCGCCGATGACCAGAGCGGAATAGACGAAGCGAGTGACCTGATCCGGGTCGGATCCCGGGAAGAGACTGCCTATCTGTGTGAATGTGGCGTTGCCATCCATGAGGCTGAGAAGGTACCCCTCCTCAGGCGCCAGGGGCAGTTGATCGACAGGAAAGAGCGGTATGGCAGATGGCACGAGAACCCGGTCCTGGGATGACAGAGTCCGGCCCACCTGGGCCCAGCGTTCCACCGCTCCTAATCCCCTCAGAATGGCCTCCAGGGTACCCACCACGTCAGGCTCGAAGAGACCGGTCGTGTCATTCTCTTCCAGGTGCCATGTCCCGCCGCTGAGGCGGAACCCTTCCTGGATGGAGACGATGGCCTCCCGGCGAACGGCTTTTATGATCTCCGGCCTCTTTATCTCGTCGCCCAGGAAGTCTGCCAGACGCGCCGGGTCCAGGGGCTCCTCCTGGAGCTCCACCGGCGGCGCACGCCCATCCCGGGTCTGAGCCGCCAGATCGCGGAGAAACTCCAGGTGCGGGCCGGTCTGCAACGCCATGTCAATCAGGCCCCTGAAGAGATGAATACGAATCTCCTCACCGGTCTGGGCGGTGAGAACCAGGCAGCCGTTGCTCTCGTCGAGGAATCGATCCCGGAGAATCTCGGCCAGAGAATGGGGTGTGAACCTCGCTTCGGACACATTCCCTCCTGCGCCGTCCCGCGCCAGCGGGGGCAGCCCTTTAAACGTAGGAACCGGATGCCCCTGATTCAAGGAACGGGCGGATTGAGGGTGCGAAAACTCAATGCCCCGGGATGGAATCCGGTATTCGATGGGTCCCATGGGACCTATCGGACGGGACCGTGTCGTCCCTGGCGGCGGTTTCCCCGGTGCGGTCCACCAGGACCCCGGCGACGGCGTGCCGGTGGAGGACCGTGTCCAGGACATCGGCGACGTTCTCCGCAAAGATGAAGCGCAAATCGTCTTTGACTTCCTGAGGCACATCGTCCAGATCTTTCCGGTTCCACAGGGGAAGAATGACCGTTTCCAGGCCGGCTCGGCGAGCGGCCAGGATCTTCTCGCGCACGCCGCCTACCGGCAGAACACGTCCCCGGAGGGAGATTTCACCGGTCATGGCGATGTTGTGGTGCACAGGCCGGCCGGTGAGAATGGAGGCGATGGCCGTGACCAGGGCGATGCCCGCAGAGGGGCCATCTTTGGGGATTCCTCCGGCGGGGACATGGAGGTGCAGATCCGTGGTGGTGAAGGCTTCTTCGGGAATACCCAGATCGGCGGCGTGGGCACGGACGTAGGACATGGCCGCCTGGGCCGATTCCTTCATGACATCGCCAAGCTGTCCGGTCAACTGCAGGCGCCCCTTGCCGCTTGACCGCGACAATTCCACGAACAGGATCTCGCCTCCGGACGGTGTCCAGGCGAGCCCTGTGGCCACGCCGACTTCATCCACACGTCCGGCCATCTCCGAGAAGAAGCGAGGCGGGCCCAGGTACTGGTGGACACTCTCGGATTCAATACAAACCGTTCCCTGAATCTTTTTCAGGGTCTTGGCCGTGGTCACCTTGCGGCAGATCGCGGCGATTTTGCGCTCCAGGGAGCGGACTCCCGCATCGCGGGTATATTCGCGCAGAATGGTGCAGACGGCATCATCCCGGATCTCCAGATCGCCTTCTTCCAGGGCGGCTTCCCGGCGCTGCCGGGGGATCAGATAATTTCGGGCGATGGCCAATTTCTCTTCTTCGCTGTAACCGCCCAGTTCGATGATTTCCAGCCGGTCCCGCAGTGCCGGCGGAATGGTGTCCAGCCGGTTGGCGGTGGCCACGAACATCACCCGGGAAAGGTCGAAGGGGGCATCCAGGTAGAGATCACAGAAGGCTTTGTTCTGCTCCGGATCCAGAACCTCCAGGAGGGCCGAGGCGGGATCGCCACGATGATCCGATCCGATCTTGTCGATCTCATCGATGACAAAGACAGGATTATTGGTGCCTGCCCGGCGCAGGGCCTGGATGATCTTGCCGGGCATGGCGCCCACGTAGGTGCGGCGGTGGCCGCGGATCTCCGCCTCGTCCCGCAGACCGCCCACCGAGATGCGCGCGTATTCGCGGTTCATGGATCTGGCGATGGAGCGGCCCAGGCTTGTCTTGCCTGTGCCTGGAGGACCGACAAGGCACAGGATGGGGCCCTTGAGGGACGGGTTCATCTTGCGCACCGCCAGGAACTCCACAATGCGCTCTTTGACCTTGTCCAGGCCGTAGTGGTCCGTGTTGAGGATATCAATGGCTTCTGAGAGGTCGATGTTGTCGGAGGATTGCTTGTCCCAGGGCAGGTCCACAAGGGTCTCCAGGTAGGCGCGGATGACCCCGTGTTCGGCCGATGCCGGTGACATGGCTTCAAGGCGTGACATCTCGGCCAACGCCTCCTTCCGGACCTTTTCGGGCAGGGCCGATGCCTCGATGCGAAGGCGCAGGTCCTTGCCACCTTCCTTGCTGGCGGCATCTCCCAGCTCTTTCTTGATGGTCTTCATCTGCTGGCGCAGGATGTACTCCCGCTGGGTCTTGCCGATCTCGTCCTGGGTCTGGCGCTGGATATCGGCGCCGATCTTCTTGACCTGTATCTCGCGCCGCAGAATCCTGATGACCGAGCGCAGGCGTTCCTCGGGCTCCACCGCTTCGAGAATTTCCGTCTTGTCCTCCAGCCGCATCACCAGCCGGGTGGAAATCTGATCCGCGACCTCGCCGCAGCCTTCGGTATTCATACGCACCAGGCTCACAGCCTCGCTGTTGATGCTGCCGTCCAGACCGGCCAGCTCTTCAAACAGGGCCACTGCATTGCTGATCAGGACGTTGGCTGAAAGGCTGATGACCGCGTCTTCTTCGGCATCGCGAATGCGGGCTTTCAGATACGGATGGGTGTTGATGAATTCGGTGATCTTGAAGCGGCGCAGCCCCTGGAGAATCAACTGCACCGTATCCCCGGGAACATTGACCTTGTTGATGACCCTTGCCGCCACCCCGATGGTCGACAGATGGGATGGTTCAGGCTCGCTGGCTGACAGATCGGTCTGCAGGACCAGGCCGACCAGGTCATCAACCTCCACCTCGGCTGCAACCCTGAGGTTGCGCTCCCTGGACACCTGTAGATTCACAATCATTCCCGGGAAAACAACTGTGGAGAGAAGTGGGATGAGGGGCAATTGGTCGGGGAGGCAGTTCCCTTGGTCTCCTTTGTCGGCTTTCCAATCTTTGGCCATTCTTGTCCCCTTCCCTGCGGCGGTCGGTGAATTCCCTTGTGGTGGACCGCAAGGTAGGCTGACCGCCTGGCTCCGGCAATGGCAATTTGGTTAGAAATGCCGTTCAGCGCAGGGGAATGACGAAATCGAAACCGGGCGCTGGAGACGTGCCCGTCCGATCAGCGGGATGCAGCGGCCAGGATCCGGCTGACGTAGTTCCGTGTCTCACGATAGGGGGGAATCCCCCCGTACCGCTCCACGGCGGCGGGGCCGGCATTGTAGGCGGCAAGAGCAAGATCCACCCGCCCCTGGAAGCGCATCATCATCCATTTGAGGTAGCGAACGCCCCCGTCCAGGTTCTGTTCAGGATCGAACGGATCGGCCACGTTCATGTCGGCGGCCGTCCCAGGCATGAGTTGCATGAGCCCCATGGCGCCCACGCGGCTGAGGGCCAGCGGATCAAAGCCCGACTCCGCCCGCACCACTGCGGCCACAAGGTCCTCGTCCATGTCATACCGGCGGGCGACATCCCGGGCCAGGGATTCCAGGTTGTCAGGCGGGAGTTCCGCCACTTCAGGCTCAGGCGAGGGCAGATGAACCCTGGCCACCCTCTCGGGAGTCAGACCGATGACGCCACCTCCAGGCAGCCGGGCGTGAATCAAGCCGTCCTCCAGCCAGGCATCCTCCACGGTGAGTCCGCGTCCATCAGTGAAATAGATGGTCCCGGCGGTGACGGGCAGGGCGGCCAGAACCACAACCGCCACAAGGACGGTTCTGCACACGATGTTCGTCACCCTTGCCAATGGGGGAAAATGCTTCATGTCCCCGCTCTTATAGGGGAAATGGCTCCTGGCGTCAAGGAGGGAATTCGTATCATGACCTCCCGAACGCGCGCAGAAGCTGATCATGTGGCCAGCGCACAACCGCTGTTCTGCCGTGGGGGCAGGTCAGAGGCTCACGGCAGAGCAGCCACCGCCGCACGATTTCGGTCATCCGTTCCCTGGTGAGGGAGTCATGAAACCGCACGGCCGCGTGGCAGGCCATGGTCGCCGCAAGCTTGTGCTCGAGGCGATGGCGCGCCTCCTGGTCCGCGTCCGGCGGCTCCACCTCAAGGAGGATGGGAAGAAGGTCCTTTAGAGCCTCCATGGCCCGCGCCTCGGGCAGACGGGCTGGCACGTGCCGCACCAGGAGTGTTTCGTCACCGAACGCCTCAAGGCCGAACCCGAGACTCTCCAGCCTGGGGAGGAGCGCGGGGATCCGGCTGCCATGTCCGGGGGGGACATCCATGGAGAGTGGGAAAAGAAGAGCCTGGCGCGGGCTTTCATGCCGGGCGAAGCTGGCGAGAATCTCCTCGTAGAGAACACGCTCGTGGGCCGCGTGTTGATCCAGGAGATAGAGCGCATCTGCATCATGGGCCACAATGAAACAATCCCGATACTGGGCAATGACCACCGGAACCGCCTCTTTCTGCTCCTTCAGGGCAGGAGAGGAGCTGGAGACCTCGGTGCCGGACTCCAAGGAAGAGCTCAGATCGCGATGAAATATATCGGCGGTCTCTGCCGGGCTTTGCAGCCTGCTGGCTGCCGACTCCTGGCCAGGCCCGGTATCCGCCATGGCCCGGGACCCTTCATGGACCGACCATGCGGCGCTCCCGCGGCCGTCGGCCACTTGAGGCGCCACTCCTGAACCCCGCGCCAGGTAGCCTGCCGGCGCCAGCGCTCGCCTCAAGGTACTCCGCACCAGTGTGAACACGGCGCTGCGCTGGGCGAACCGGACCTCGCTCTTGGCCGGGTGGACGTTCACGTCCACATCTCCGCCAGGCAGTTCCAGAAAAAGAAAAAGGACCGGGTAGCGCCCCTTGGGCAGGAGGCCGGCGATGCCCTCACCGGCAGCATGGATCAGCAGGGAGTCGCGCACCGGGCGCCCGTTGACAAAGATGTTCCAGCCACGCCTGGAGCCGCGGGTTTCATCCGGACCGCTCACCAGTCCGTGGACCTTCATGCCCGCCACTTGCTGCTGGATGGGAATCAGGCCGCCGGCCAGCCGCACACCCCAAAGGCCGGCGATCCGCTCGCGGAGATCGGCCGCCGGGGCCAGATCCACACTCACGCGCCCCTCATGGGCCAGATAGAAACCGACCTGGGGACGGGCCAGCATCTCCGGGAGCAGGACATCTGAGATGCGCGTGAATTCCGAGGCCGGCTTTTTCAGGAACTTGCGGCGGGCGGGGGTATTGTAAAAAAGATCCTCCACGGTCACGGTGGTTCCCCGGGGTCGTGATGCCGGCTGTGCCGGCCCGGTGGTTCCCCCTTCCACGACCAAGCGCACGGCTTCTCCACCCTCCCCGGCGGCCGTCTCCAGGGTGAGCCGGGACACCGACGCGATGGATGGCAGGGCCTCCCCGCGAAAGCCCAGGGTCGTCACCCTGCTCAGGTCCTCCAGGCAGGTGATCTTGGAGGTGGCGTGGCGCTGCAGGGCCAGGCGCGCGTCGGCAGGGCTCATGCCTGAGCCGTTGTCGGCCACCCTCATGCGGACGAGGCCACCTCCGTGGATGTCGACGCGGATCCTCTGCCCGCCGGCATCAAGAGCATTCTCCACAAGCTCACGGATCACCGATGCCGGGCGCTCCACCACTTCGCCCGCGGCGATGAGCTGGGCCTCCGAGGCCGGCAGAATGCGGACCTGCGTCATACCGCGAAGGTTAACACTCCGGCGCAGCCTGCCGGCCGGGGTGGTAGAATTACTCCTCCGGCCGGGTTGTTCGCCCGCCGGGAGCGCATGGATCATGGTAAAAATCCGCAAAGGCCTCCTGGGCGAGATGGATGTTCTCCACCGGCGTATGGAGCGCATGATGCAGAATGTGCTGCAGCGCCATGGCGCATCCTCCGATCCGGCCCAGTGGAATCCGGCCGCCGACCTGTACGAGACCCGGGATCAGGTTGTGGTCATGCTGGAAGTTTCGGGTGTGGATCCCGATTCCCTGGAGGTGACCCTGGAGGGCAGGGTCCTGCGCGTCCAGGGCCGTCGCGGCGACCCTCCGCCACGGAAGGACTGCGTGGCGCTTCTCCAGATGGAGATCGAATACGGCCCGTTCGACAGATTGTTCACCGTTCCTGACAACCTGGATGGTGATGCGGCCCACGCCTGTCTGAACGATGGATTCCTGGAAATTCAGATCCCCAAGAGGACGGTTGAACCTGAAGAAACCGGCCCGGGCCGGGTGGAGATAGAAACAGCATGAGCAACGCTCCGAGTTCGCCACCGGATGCACCACGCGATGCCCCGGCTCCCCGGACTGAGAGCAACGGCGCGGGCGAGGAGCCCATCCCGGCTGAACTGTCGATCCTGCCATTGAAAGACACGGTGGTCTATCCCGGCATGTCGGTACCCCTGGTGGTGGGGCGCCCGGCCAGCCGCAAACTGGTTGATGCGGTCATCCTGGAGGAGCGCATCCTTGGTCTCATCATGCAGCACGATGCAACCGTCGAGGAGCCGGCTCCCGATTCTCTCCATGAAGTCGGAACCGCCGCCAAGATCATCAAATTATTGAAGTTCCCTGATGGCAACCTGCGCCTCATCGTGCGCGGCATGGAGCGCATCCGCATCCAGCGCTACACCGCGACCGCGCCCTACCTGAAGGCGCGCATCGAGGTTCTCCATGACGCCATCCGCCCAGGCCTGGAACTGGATGCCCTGGCCAAGAACGTTTCCAACCTGCTGCAGAAGATGTTCGATCTCATGCCCATCGTGCCTGAAGAAGTCTCCGCCATGCTTCTCAGTGTGGAGGACCCCGGCCGTCTTGCGGATGCCGTGGCCGCCGTTTTTCTCAAAGATGCCAAACGCAAGCAGGAAATCCTGCGAACCCTGGATGTTCGCCAGCGCCTGGAAACCATCACCCGTCTCCTCTCCCAGGAGATCGAGGTCATGGAACTGGGCTCCAAAATCCAGCAGGAAGTGCAGGATGAGATGGGCAAGTCGCAGAAGGACTACATCCTGCGCCAGCAGCTCAAAGCGATCCAGAGAGAACTGGGGGAAGAAGACGAGGCCACCATCTTGGTGCGCGAATTCGAGGAGAAGATTGCTGCCGCCGGCATGAGTGAGGAAGCCGAGACCGAGGCTCGCCGGGAGTTGGAGCGCCTCAAGGTCATGCCGACCTCGGCCGCAGAATATACTGTCGCGCGCACCTACCTGGAATGGATGGTGGATCTCCCCTGGTCGCGATCCACCCCGGACAACCTGGATGTGGCCCATGCCCGCCGGATTCTGGATGAGGACCACTATGACCTGGAAAAGATCAAGGATCGCATCCTGGAATACCTGGCTGTGCGCAAGCTCAAGGATGACATGAAGGGTCCCATCATCTGTCTGGCTGGGCCGCCGGGCACCGGCAAGACATCGCTGGGGCGCTCCATTGCCCGGGCCATGGGCCGGGAATTTCATCGCATGTCCCTGGGGGGTGTCCGGGATGAAGCCGAGATACGGGGGCACAGGCGGACTTATGTGGGTGCTCTTCCCGGCCGGATCATTCAGGCGTTGCGCAAGGTCAAGACCAATAACCCCGTGATCATCCTTGATGAGATCGACAAGCTGGGCGCCGACTTCCGCGGCGACCCATCATCCGCTCTGCTTGAGGTCCTGGACCCCCAGCAGAATGACAGCTTTACCGACCACTATCTTGGCGTGGCGTTCGATCTTTCCAGGGTACTTTTCATCGCCACCGCCAACATGCTGGACACCATTCCCGCCGCCCTGCGGGATCGCATGGAGGTGCTGCACCTGGCCGGCTATACCCTCAATGAGAAACTCCAGATCTCCCGCCGCTATCTGGTGCCCCGGCAGCTGGAGAACCATGGTTTGACGGCCGACCGCCTGGCGATCCGCAAAGATGCTCTGGGTCGCTTGATCAGCGGCTACACCCGGGAAGCCGGCGTGCGTCAACTGGAGCGGTCCATCGGCAGCATTGTCCGCAAAGTGGCCCGGGAACTGGTGGAAGGAGAAGATCCGGAACGCCGCGTTGTGTTACGCGCCGGCGGTGTCGCTCACTATCTGGGTCCTATCGAGTTCGAGAGTGAAATCGCCGAGCGGACTGCCATGCCGGGCGTGGCCACCGGCCTGGCATGGACCGCGGCAGGCGGTGAGATTCTCTTCATCGAGTCAGCCCGCATGCCGGGGTCCAAGACCCTGACCCTGACCGGGCAACTGGGTGACGTCATGAAGGAGTCGGCCCAGACCGCCCTCTCCCTGGTGCGCAGCCGCAGCGCGACCCTGGGCCTGCCCACGGGCTTCTTCTTCAAGTCGGACCTCCACCTCCACGTGCCCGCCGGCGCCACACCCAAAGATGGCCCCTCGGCTGGAGTGGCCATGGCCACCTCGCTGGCGTCCCTCCTCACCGGGCGACTGGTACGGTCTGACATGGCCATGACCGGCGAGATCACATTACGTGGCAAGGTCCTGCCGGTGGGCGGAGTGAAGGAGAAGGTTCTGGCTGCCCATCGGGCCGGTATCCGTCTGGTGATCCTGCCCAGACGGAACCGCAAGGACCTTGATGAAATCCCGGAAGATGTCCGGCAGCACCTTGAATTTGTCTTTGCCGATGTCATCGAAGATGTCTGGGAAGCAGCGTTGCTGCCTGCCCAGCCCGGCCGGCAGCGGCCGTCATCGGCCAGGGGCTCCGACGGGGGAAGCCACGCCACCGGCTCGTCGCCGCCGGCCCTTCACAGATCCGTCTGAATCTTCCTCAGGATTCGCCGCCGGCCGCAGGATGCTGCACCAGGGCCAGGATCTCTTCTTCCCTGAGCACTCTGTTCCCCTTCTTGGCGTGCTGCAGAATGCGATTGCAGACAGCCTCATCCGCAGGCAGGTCGCGAGAGCTCAACCAATACTGGACGTTGGACATGCCGGACATGTGAGAGATCTCGATGACCTGGCTGCGACCCACCAGAGAGGCCGGTACGCCTGAATAGATCACATCGGCCAGATCCCGGGCGCCCTTCCGTTCTCCCTTGATGACCGCGGCGGCATGAACGCCGGTGGCGGTGCGAAAGGCGTCACGCCCCATGACCGGGTAATTGTAGGGAATGGGGACCTGGCAAGCCTCCGAGATGAGGGTGCAGTATTCCTCCAGAGAGGTGAGATCCTGATTGATGACGCCCTGCAGGTGCAGGTTCACCAGGAGCTGATCCATGGGCGTGTTCCCGACTCTCTCTCCAATTCCCAGGCCGCAGCCGTGGATCCGGTCCGCGCCTTCCTCGAAGGCCGCCAGGGTGACCGGGATGGAGAGTCCGCGGTCATTGTGGCCATGCCAGTCCACCAGGACATGGGTGCCGCTCTTGACCACCATTTCTTTGGCCCAGTTCACCAGCCGGCGGGCACCGTCGGGAGTGGCATGACCCACCGTGTCGCACAGGCAGATACGGTAGGCGCCTTGATCCATGGCCCGGCGATAGAGGTCCTCCAGGGTCTCAGGTCGGGCCCGTGTGGTGTCCTCCGTCACCAGGCAGGCCGGGAGTCCGGCCTTGACGGCGTGGGCAATGGATTCCTCCACACAGCGCCTCATCATGGGCAGGTCCCAGTCCTCCACATACTGGCGAATGGGAGAGCTGCCGATGAAGGCCATCACCTCGATAGGAACGCCGGTTTCCTGGGAGATGCGCACAATCGGCTCCACGTCGGCAACCAGCGTGCGGGCGGCGCAGGATGCCCGCAGGCTCAGGCCGTCATCCCGGATGGTCTCAGCCAATGCCTTCACATCCTCAATCGCCCTCGGGCCCGCGCCGGGCAGCCCGATGTCGGCCCACTGAATGCCCAGCTTGTCCATGAGCCGCAGAAGCTGCTTCTTCTGCTCGATATCGGGGTCGGTGACCGAGGGAGACTGGATGCCGTCGCGGAGAGATTCGTCATACAACTCCACGGCTGCCCGCCGGTTCTCTCCCTCCTGGTTCCAATCGTGAAGGAGGTCCTTGGCGGAAAGCTGATCCTCTGGCCTCATGGCGAAATCCCCCTGATCCGGCTGGCATCGGACCATGCCAATCCTACCACTCCCCCCTCAGGCGTCGCTCCCTTCTGCCGGAATGGGTTGCCGAGCGAGGCGGAACTGATGGCGCAGGATGAAGCTTTTCCACAGCATATAAAAGGAGGGAATGATCAGGAGGGTCAGAATCGTCGAGCTGACCAGGCCTCCCACCATGGGCGCCGCGATGCGTTGCATGACCTGGGAGCCGCTCTCGAAAACATTACCGACCATGACCGGCAGCAGGCCGATGATCGTCGTGGCAACGGTCATGAGTTTCGGCCGCACGCGCATGACCGCGCCTTCCACGATGGCATTGTAAAGGTCGTGAATGCTGTTCATGCGCCCTTCCTTGATCCGCGTATCGTAGATCTGGTCCAGGTAGACCAGCATGACGATTCCTGTCTCTGCGGCCAGTCCAGCCAGGGCGATGAACCCAACCCCTACCGCCACGCTCATGTTGTAGTCCAGAAGATAGAGGAGCCAGATGCCGCCGACCAGGGCAAAAGGAATGGTGAGGAGGACAATGAAGACTTCCACCAGGTTGTTGAAGTGGATATACAGGAGGAAAAAGATGATGAGAAGAGTGAATGGGATGACCAGGGTGAGGCGTTTCTGGGCACGCTCCATGTATTCATAGCGGCCGCTCCACTTGATACTGTAACCGGTGGGCAACTCCACATGTTCAGCGACGGCTGCCTTGGCGCGCTTCACGTAGGTGGCCATATCGACTTCATCCTCCCGGATACTCACCTGAATCCACGCATTGAGGCGCGCATTTTCGCTCTTGATGCTGGGGGGGCCTTTGCGGATACGTAACTCGGCAAGCTGGCCCAGGGGAATATGCTCGCCCCGTGGGGTCGAGACCAGCACCTGCTTGAGTTTCTCGGGATCATCCCGCAACTCCGGTGAATAGCGCAGGTTCACCGGATAGCGCTCCAGCCCTTCGACGGTCTGGGTGATGTTCATTCCGCCGATGGCAGTCATGATGACATCCTGGATATCGCCCACGGTGAGGCCGTACCTGGCCGCTTCACGCCGGTTGATCTCGAAATCCAGATAGTTCCCGCCAAACGATTTATCGGGATAGGCCGAGAGAGTGCCCGGCAACTCCTCCACCACCTGGGCGATTTCCTGGGCGACCCTCTGCAGCGTCGTCAAGTCAGGGCCGGCAATTTTGATGCCCACAGGGGCGCGGATACCGGTGGTCAGCATGTCCAGACGAACCTTGATGGGTCCTTCCATGGCGGCGTTGGTGAGGCCGGGGAACTGAATGGCGTCGTTGATGGCCCGATCCAGTTCCAGGGGCGTCCGGGCCGGGGCTGTTTCAGGCCACAGATGATGGAGAGCCCCGCGCACCCAGTCCGGTAGGGGCCAGTTGGTGAAGAACCGTTTGATGTCCCTCTGCGGCCATTCCTCCGCCGGCTTGAGCATGATGGTGGTTTCGAACATGGAAAGGGGGGCAGGATCCGTGGAGGTCTCTGCCCGGCCCAGTTTGGCGAAGGTGTGATGGACTTCGGGAAATGTCTTGATGATCTTGTTGGTCTGCTGAGCCAGTTCCCGGGCTTTGGTGATGGACAATCCAGGGTCGGTGGTCGGCATCCAGAGGAAATCGCCTTCATAGAGGGGTGGAATGAACTCACCACCGATGCGGGTGTAGGGCACCCAGGTGAGGGTGGTCACCATGAGGGCGAGAATAATGACGGTCTTGGGAAAGCGCAGTACAAAATGAATGAACGGATCGTAAACCCAGCGGAAGAACTGGTTGAGAGGATTGCTCTCTTCCGGGCGGATTTTGCCGCGCACCAGCAAGGCCATGAGTACGGGAATGACGGTGATGGCCAGAATCGCGGCCGAGGCCATGGCGAAGGTCTTGGTAAAGGCCAGGGGCCGGAACAGGCGCCCTTCCTGGGCTTCCAGGGCGAACACCGGAAGAAATGACATGGTGATGATCAGCAGGCTGAAAAAGAGGGCCGGTCCCACCTCCTTGGCTGCGGCGATCATGATTTCATCATGAGAGAGTTTCAACCCGGCCTTTTTTGCCCTTGCCAGATGTTTGTGGGCATTCTCCACCAGCACCACGCTGGCGTCCACCATGACCCCGATGGCGATGGCAATGCCGCCCAGGGACATGATGTTGGCATTGATGTCGAACAGTTTCATGACAATGAAGGACATGAGGATGCCCACCGGCAGGGTGAAGATGGCCACAAATGCGCTGCGGAAGTGGAGAAGGAAAATAAGACAGACCAGGGTAACGACGATCATTTCCTCCAGGAGTTTCCCCTTGAGAACTTCCACCGCCTTCTCAATGAGAGTTGAGCGGTCATAGACCGGTATGATCTCGACGCCCTCAGGCAGGCCCGCCTTCAGATCATCGATCTTTGCCTTGACTCTCTCAATGGTGGCCAGTGCATTCTCGCCCAGGCGCATGACAACCACCCCTCCTGCCACTTCTCCTTCACCATCGAGCTCGGCCAGACCGCGGCGCAATTCAGGGCCAAGCCCGACATGGGCGATGTCTCTGATGAGAACAGGCGTACCGGTGTCGCTCACGCCGACGGGGATGTTCTCAATATCCTCGATGCTCTTGATGTAGCCGAGGCCTCGAACCATGAACTCGGTCTCAGCCATCTCGATGAGCCGGCCGCCCACATCGTTGTTGCTGCGCTTGATGGCCGTACGAATCCGCGAGAGCGGGATGTCGTAGCCCCGTAGCTTGACCGGGTCCACGGTCACCTGGTACTGCTTGACATAGCCACCGATACTGGCGACCTCTGAGACTCCTTCCACGCTGGTCAACTCGAAACGAAGGTACCAGTCCTGGATGGAGCGCAACTCCTGGAGAGAGTGGTTCTGGGACTTGAGAACATATTCATAAATCCAGCCGACACCGGTGGCATCGGGCCCCAGTTCGGTTCTCGCCTCGGCCGGCAATTGGCTCTGAATCCCCGAGAGATACTCCAGAACCCGGCTGCGAGCCCAGTAGAGATCCGTGCCGTCCTCGAAGATGATGTAGACGAAAGAGAAACCGAAGAAGGAATAGCCCCTCACCACCTTGGCGTAGGGCACCGCCAGCATCTTGGTGGTCAGGGGATAGGTGACCTGATCCTCAACCACCTGAGGCGCCTGTCCTTCGAACGTAGTGAAGATGATGACCTGGACATCGGAGAGGTCAGGGATGGCGTCCAGGGGAATCGACGACATGGCCATGACACCGCCCACGATGATGGCCGCCGTGATGATGAGCACAAAGAATTTGTTCCGGATGCAGCCTTCGATGATCTTCTCGATCATCTCTTATTCCCCAGACCCGGCGTTCTTGTCTTTTTTCTTTTTGGCCCGCCGTTCCATGAACTGGGCAATGGCCTCTTGCACCCGGCTTTCCGAGTCCATCATGAACTGGGCCTGGGTCACGACCCGTTCTCCGGGCGTAATACCCGAGACGACCTGGATCACATCGCCTTCACCCCGAATGCCCAGTTGGATTTCTCTCGGCTCGAATTTTCCTTCTCCAAGTTCCACGAAAACCAGATCCCTTTCGCCGGACCTGAGAATGGAGGAGTTGCGGATGAGAACCGCATCATGGATGGTCGGCCCTTTAATGAGGACATCGGAATACATTCCTGCGCGCAGGTTCCGGGCTTCATTGGGGAGCTCAACGCAGATCTTCAGTGTCCTCGTTTTCTGGTTGACCTCAGGATAGAGAAAGAGAATCGTGCCCGCGATCACTTTTCCAGGGTCGTAGGGAAAGCTCACCTGGACAGGTTGTCCTGCCCGAACCCAGGGCAGATCCGACTCGTAGATATCGGCGTGAACCCAGATGGAGGACATATCGGCGATCTTGTAGAGGTTCATGCCCGGCTTGACGTACATTCCCTCCAGAGACTGATTCATGACCTCCACCACCACCCCATCCACGGGTGAGACGATGGGCAGCCGACGCATGGTTTTTCCCCGTGTCTCCAGTTCCTGTATCTGCTTGGGCGTGATATCCCAGTACATGAGACGTTCTCGCGTGGAACGCACGAGGCTTTCCGCCTGCTTGCGAGCCTCCGGGCGGCCGCTGGCGCGCAGCGCTGTGGCGTAGTCCAGGGCGCGCAGGTATTCGTCCTGGGTCGTGACCAGTTCCGGGCTGTAAATCTCGAAGAGTGTTTCCCCCTTGCGAACGTCCTGCCCGACGTAGGCGACGTTTACTTTCTCGATCCAGCCGGAGAATTTCGTGTTCACCCAGGAGAGCAGGTCCGCGTTGAAATCCAGAATTCCAACTGTGCGTACCGTCCTGCTGATATCACCCAGGACTGCTTCGACACTGACCACGCCGATATTCTGAATCTGCACAGGATCGATCAGTATGGTGCCGGCGGCGGATCCGGCGCCGCCCTGGTCGGCATATTTGGGCACAAGTTTCATTCCCATGGGAGACAACCCTGGTTCGTCACGCATGTAGGTGGCATCCATGGGGGCATACCAGTAGAGGACTTCCCGTTCGCCTGAGGAGGAGCGGTTCTGCTCACTCTTCCCGGCAGGATTGGCGCCGGCCTGGTCCATGGGCATGAGTGCCATGTTGCACACCGGGCAGTTCCCGGGTTCTGATTCGATGACATGAGCGTGCATGGGGCATTGATAGAGCTGGGTCGGTTCGCTGGCTCCGGGAGCGTCTTCGCCGGCCTTGGCTGCCATCGGGATCCTGGTGTCATCCCCCTGCAGGAACGGTAGATTCAGCGGATTGAAGAGCACGAAGCCAAGAATGATGCCTGCAAGGACGATGAACAGCACACCGGAAAAAATTCTGAGTTCCATGCCCATAGGGGGAAGCTTCAACTTTTCGTCACGGGGAGACTTGGAGGGCTTTTGTTCCTTCTTCATCAGAGATCCTCTTCTGCGCCGGAATGGGTGGCCGGCAAGTCTGCTTCAGGGAATGCTGTTCCGGTCGCCTGCTCGATATCCGCCAGGGCAATCCAGTAATCGGCCAGCAGGCGCTTGTAGGTGAGACGAACCTGGAAGAGGATGCGCTCGGCATCCAGGAGATCAAGAAAATCCAGTTTGTTGGTCGTATAGGCCGCCTCGGCGGAGGCCAGGGATTCATGAGCCTGGGGGATCAGCACATCGCGATAGATCCGGCTTTGCTCACCTGTTGATTCGAGGCGAAGCACGGCTTCCTGAACCAGGTAGAGAAGCTGGTCCTGAACACTGTCCAGGGCCTGCTGGTTCGAGCTGGCGCTTTCTCTGGCCTCGGCAATACCGGCGCGGATGCGCTTTCTGAAGATGGGCAGATTGATACCCACAAGCAGGGAGACGCTGTCCTTGCCGTTTTCTTCAGGAGGATTAAGGGTGCCGGCGGTGTCGTCGCGGCGGCCGACATCGATGTAGGACAGACCCACGCGGAAATCCGGGCGTGACTCAAGATTTTGTCGGCGCGCCCACAACTCATCGGCTTTGACCAGACGCTTGATCTCCTGCACCCGTGGATGCCCGACCAGGGCCCGCTCTTCCAATTGGCCCGTATCGAACTGGACGGCCAGAAAAGAAAGGGCCACGGTGTCCAGAAAGAGCTCCGAGCCCGGCCTGCCCAGGAGTTCAGCCAGCCTGCGGGTGAAAATATCCAGTTGTCTTTGCAGAGATATTTCTCTGTCGGCCAGGCGGGTGAGTTCGGTCTGGACCTTGATCACGCTCTGCTGGATACCTTCTCCCGTTGCATACCTGGTGAGGGCGATCTCTTCAAAGCGACTGAGAAGCTCCACCTCTTCACGGTTGATGGTGAGAGCTTCCTGGATATAACCTGCATGAAAGTAATTGGTTTTCAGCTCGGCCACGAGCCGGCGCTGGATGTCCCGGACGCGCCAAGCCAGGCTGCCGGCGAATTCTTCGGCGCGCTCACCCTGGAGCCGCCGTTTCCCAGCCCAGGGAATGGCCTGGTTCAGGTCCAGGGCCTGATCCTGGGGTCCAACCCGGGTCTCCGGGGAACGAACAAAGTAGCGATAGCTGAGTTGCGGATCCGGCAGGGACACAGCCTGGGGAACCCGCTGCAGCCCGGACCTGTAACGCGCCTGCGCCTGTCGGATGGCCGGATTCTCAGCCAGCATGATAACCATGAGACGGCGAAGCTGAAAGTCGGCACTGTGGAATTGATCCACAGTGATTGGGCTCTCCGCCGCCGACTCTGTTTCTGAAGCAGGCGGGGAAGCGGCCATGACAGCACTGCTCCAGGGGGCCAACAGCAACAGGAGGCATAGAGCGGATAGGTGTGATGTTCTTGCCTTCACGCCGCCCCTGGAAGATTTCAGTTGTTCAGCCATTGGGTTCTGCTCCAGTTTTCTACAGGTGTGATGAACCGATCAGGTTCTCCCGTCCCGGCACAGTATGGGAATGCGGGATAAGTGACTTCATGAGACAGGCTGTGCGACTGAATTTGCATCGCCTGACTCCGGTGGTTCGATGGCCTTGAGTCGTGCCAGGACGTTGAGAAGATGTTGCCGGTCTTCGCGAAGAGATGAGCCGATGACACGCATATTGATATCATTCTCCGCTAAACCTTCAAGATAGAGGATGTGACGGTTCATGGCCTCCAGGGGCACCTGCATTTCTCGTGCCGCACGAAAAGCAACCATGCTGACCGCGGCATACTTCTCGGCACGCACAAGCTGCTCAATCGTCTCCTGCAGTGTGTGCCCCATATGGCTGAATCGCCGACCCATCCATGCCAGCTCGTCTTCCAGATCCTGACTTGGCCGAGCGGTCAGTTTGCCAGATTCAACATCATGAATCAAGGAAATGAGGCTGCGCAAGGGCTCACGAACGAATCGGCGACCGATGACCTTGAAAAGGAGCAGGAAAACCAGGGCGGTGATCACCAGATGCAGTCCGTGGAATTTCATGAACATGCGCACGAATTGATCGATGTTCTGACCTGAGCGCAGGAGAACAAGCTGTGAACCTCCCGCTCCTCCAGAAAGAGGAATGGACGAAGCCAGCCAGCGGCCGGCCTCGGTCCTCCCATGCCGCCAGGGCCTATCCGAAGAAGCGTAGGGCCGAAGGGAGAAGACCTGCGGAAGAAACCGGCCCATGAGATTGGAGTGGCCGGTGGCAAGAATTCGTCCCTCACGATCCACCACCATCACCCTGTGGGCCGCCTTGGTTTGTTGCTCCAATGCGAGTTCAGCCTTCCGCAAAGCATTCTCCATGTGCCCCGAACCACTGTTCAGAACCGATGCCAGAACACGCAGGGTCTCATCGAGATGCTGGTAGGTTTCCGTGTAGTACATACGGCGTTCCGCGGCGAAGGAAACGGCCACAAAAACAAGCATGGTGAGGAGATACCCCACCATGACCGCCAGAGTCAGGCGTCGCAGGAAGCGATAGCCGGTTGGAGCCAGCTCTTGAATCGAGGACGGGATCCTGGTTGTTTGCGGTCGACTCATCTTTCTCCTGGACTGAATCCACGACTTGGCTGTGGAGGTCACTGGGATGCAAATGCCATGCCCAGGCCAGGAATTGGAAGGTTTCCATGAATTAGTTGGGTGAGACGAAGCACGACCTCCCGGCCTGGAGTGGCTTCCTCTCACCGGACGGGAGGGAATCGTCGGATTTCAAGCAGCAGATTGCTTCATATCCACCAGACCTCTCACCGCTGGCAGGCAACTCAGCGTGTTTCGACTGCTGGGAAACCCAACGCGTTGGCACGCTTCGTGCGATGTGTTGCGAAACATGAGCTGTGACCTCTTCCATACTGCCACGGTCTGCTTCATGAGAACCGCATCACGTCCACCTGTGAAACCGTGCCACCGACCAGGTCACAGCTCATCTCCGCCTTCCACTGGACGAGGAAGTCATCGTCAAGATGGGAAGCCTCATCTGGAGCGGATCATCATGACGCTCATCGAGGCGGACCGGAAGAAGGTTGTGTCCAGAATCAGCCTGGCTTGCGACAAACATCCCATGCCGCGCGCACGACGGATCCAGACTCTTGCGCAGACCATGAACAGCGTATCGGGGAATGATTGGGCCTGGATGGAGGTGGAGGAATCGATGACCAAGGTTGTCAATGCACTCGATCTGTTACGTGATCCCGAGGGCGCCGGCATGCGCAATTTCGCCCATCTGGAACCGTTCCCAGGTGCTTCCGTAAATACCCAGGATGCTGCGAAATGAGACGATTGCCGCTTCTCTCATCTCGAATCATTCCAGATCAAATTTCTTCAGGCGATAAAGAAATGTCTGGCGTGAGATTCCAAGAAACCGCGCCGCCGCACTGCGATTTCGCTGGCAACGACGCAAGGCCTCCTCCAGCAGGTCCCGTTCCAGCTCTTCAAGCACGATTCCGTTGGCCGGCAGTTCGATCCGCACTCCGCCATAGCGAGGTCTCTGCCTTAATAAGGACTGTGGCAAATCGGCCGCCCGAATGCTCTCTCCCCGACACAGGACGACCAGTCTTTCCATGGTGTTCTCCAGCTCACGAATATTACCGGGCCAGTCGTAGCTCTCCAGCCGCTCAAGAAGGTCCCCTTCCATCTGCGGGACGGTACGTCCATGATGACGCGCATGTTTTACCAGAAAATGCTCCGCCAGGACTGAAATATCCTCAGGGCGCTCGCGCAGTGGCGGCACACGCAGAAGGATCACATTGAGTCGATACCAAAGATCCTCGCGAAAAGATGCTTCCTTGATACGCGATTCCAGGTCCAGGTGAGTGGCTGAGATGATGCGCGCATCCACGGGAATGAGACCTGACTCACCGAGTTTCTCGATCTCGCCCTCCTGCAACACCCTCAGGAGCTTGGGCTGGAGAGGCATGGGCAGCTCACCGATTTCATCCAGAAACAGCGTCCCCCCCTGGGCCAATTCGAATTTACCTTTCCGATCCGCGACGGCGCCTGTGAAGGCACCCCGACTGTGGCCAAAAAGTTCGGATTCCATGAGGTTTTCAGGTATGGCGCCGCAATTTACCACGATGAAGGGACCTTCTCTGCGCGGTGAGTTGAGGTGCAGCGCCTTGGCGATGAGCTCTTTTCCCGTCCCACTCTCCCCCTGGATGAGAACAGTTGCATCGGAGTCGGCCGCCAGCTTGACATCGGCCAGCAGGGCTCTCAGTGCAGGGGACGACCCGGTGATGTTGCCGAAGTTCGCCTCGCTCTGGACCATGGCCCGCAGGCGCCGGTTTTCGTCGCGCAATCCCACCAACTGCAGCGCCTTGTCCACGGCCACGAGAATCCGTTCCCGGCTGAATGGTTTCTCCAGAAAATCCAAGGCCCCAAGTTGCATGGCTTCAACGGCTCGGTCGACTTCTCCATGAGCGGTGATGACGATCGCCGCTAGATCCGGATGGGCGATGCGGGCCCTCCGCAGCAGTTGCATGCCATCCATGCCCTGCATGAGAATATCGGTGATCATGAGATGAAGCGATCCGCTTTTCAGAGCGGCCAGAGCGTCCTGTCCGGACGCGACGCTGGTGACAGCATAGCCTTCCTGGGTCAGCTGATATTCAACAACCCGCCTCAGGTTGTCGTCATCGTCAACCAGCAGGATATTGCTCCTGGTGTTTGCGCTCATGGCGATTTCTCTGCGGGAGCAGAGGGGAGCTTCAGACAGAAGATAGTCCCGCCACCTGGGGCGGCGGCCGCCGTCAGGGTGCCTCCGTGGGCCTTGGCAATCTGTCTGGCGACGGCCAGGCCCAGCCCGGTGCCACCTTCTTTGGTGGAGAAGAAGGGTTCGAAGATTCGTTCAATGGGTCCGGACGGAAGTCCCGTGCCATGATCTCGCACCGTGACAGAAATTCCTGCAGGACCGGATTCTGTGTCAATCTCAAGAATGCCTCCCGAGGGCATGGCCTGGATCCCGTTCAACAGCAGGTTGACCAGGGCCTGATGCACTTGCACCGGATCGGCCAGCGCCTGTGGCAGATCGGCGAGGGAGGAGCGCTGCATTTCCACACCTGCCCTGGCGGCATTCCGGCGCAGGAGTTCAACGGCGGACTTGATACACTCGTGGACATCCAGTGGCCGGAGGTCCGGCTCCTGGGGGCGGGCGAAATCGATATATTTGCCGGCCACCCTGTTGAGACGCAACACCTCAGCCTGCAGGATGGAAACAAATTCGCAGTGGGCACCCTCCGCAGGCAGCTCCTGTTCGAGAATCTCCAGGGCACCGGTCATGGCCGCCAGAGGGTTGCGCAACTCGTGGGCCATTCCCGCAGCCAGAGTTCCCAGGGTGGCCAGGCGATCCGCACGGCGCAGGGAATCCACAGTGTCCCGGAGGTTGACCAGCGCCGCATCCCGCTCAGCAGCCATGCTCTCCGCCTCTCGGCGATGATTTCGTTCGCGATCAGCAAGAACACCCGCCATACCGCCCAGCAGAAACATCATGGCCAGTTCCATGACCTGACTGACCTGATAGGGATGGCTGTGGGTCCAGTGAAGGAGGATATGCGGGCTGTAAAAGATGGCGCACGCTATCGCTGTCACCAGGCCACCCCGCAACCCGAACCACGCCGCTGCCAGCAGCAGGGGGATGTAATAGAGACGCTGGAAGACATTATGCCAGAAGAAATGGGAAGGCGGGGTCAGATAGTGGGCGATGCTCACCACAAGGATCAGGAGGACACAGATGCCTATCCGTCTCCGCTTGCTTTTTCCCACACGCTGGAACCATTTATTCATCGGCTCTGAAAGAACTCCCATGACGCTCTGGCCGAATTTGATCATTGTCACAACGGTACCTGTTGCGGACAGTAACATAACGCCGTTTTCGTTTCAGAAGAGATGCGCCTGGAAATTTCCGCCAGCAATGAGAAAGCGGAGACCGAGCGCCAGTCAAGTCACATTCAAGGAGCGAGCATGAGCCAATTCCTCTTATCGTTCACCTCCCTGCCCAATCTGCATCCCGCGGTGGTGCATTTTCCGATTGTTCTTTTTCCCCTGGCCTTGCTTCTGGACGTTCTGAGTCTGGCAATCCCCTCAAGAAGAGAATATGAGCGCTTCGCAGTCTGCTTCTATGGCGCGGCTGCCCTGGCGGCTGCAGGGACATACTGGGCCGGCAGGGTCGCTGCCGATTCACTGGGCACGGTCTCGCCTCTTGTTGAACCCCGCCTTGCACTTCATAGTGATTGGGCCCTTTATACGCTCTGGAGCATTCTCCTGGTGGCCTCAGCGCGCGTGACCCTGGCGGTCCTGGTAACCAGGAGACGGCGAGCATTGTTGGTGTCCATGCGTCTTCCGGTGTTGCTGGCCGCTGCCCTCACCGCCGGCGCACTGGGTTGGACCGCTGACGTTGGTGGAGGTCTGGTCTACAAGCTAGGTGTTGGCGTCACGGTCGAAAGGCAGGACTCCGTGACCATGGCAACGGAGCCAGGGACGGGGGCTTCCAGCACCCCCGGGGAGGTGGAACCGGACAAGATGGGCAGTTCTCCCGACAATGACCTGGTGGTCCTGGAGTCAGGTGAGCTGCAGTGGACACCGGGTGCAGAGGCCGCCGATCCCATGGGCAGGGTTCTTGCGCCGGCAGATAAAGGTTCGGAAAAGGCTGTCACCTGGCTGCCCTCTCCAGGAGGTGAAGGAGGTGCAACGCTGGTGGTGGATGGGCGAGCGCTGCTATTGCTCGGCGATCCTCTCGGTGATGTCAGCGTGGTCCTGGATCTGGAATTGAGCGATTTCAGCGGCTCAGTGGGCATTCTTCATCATTACGCTGAAACCGGGACACGGGGCTGGTTCAGTGCCTCCACAGATGGCGATGCCCTGCTGGCTTATGGCACGGAAAACTCGGTGGACGAAATTTCCCGCGCCCGGATCAAGGCACTCAACGGACGGGTTCGGATCGCCGCATCATCAGCAGGACGACACCTGAAGGGTATGCTTGATGGTCAACTGGTGGCTCATGGCCACAGGGCTGCCCCACCTGATGGCCGATGCGGAATTCTTCTCCATGGAAAAGGGCGGGTTCGCATTATCTCTTTCCACCTCACACCTCTGACCCTCTGACGGTTGAAGCAAGGCACGGAATATCACCAGCCATGGATCATCATCCGGACGATTCCGTTCATGTTCAGAAGGGTCGGCCCCCGGGTCCAGGATTTCTGTTGATTCCGGCCCTGTTGAAATGCGGGCCTCTGGCCACGGCGGCTGCGGATGAAGGCACCACATCCATCTGTGTCCCCGCTCAAGATGGCTTCCCCGGGGGAGGCCACCTGAGCGCTCTGAACAAGGCATTGAAGAGAAGAACCCGACCGCCCTGCAGGGGTTGTGACCGGCAGAGGATATTGCATACTATTTCCCATGAACCATGGACGACGGATCTCATTCTGGGACGAGGAACGCAACATGACCATGAAATTAAAACTTGTCTGGGCCGGCATGATATTCCTGTTACCTTTGGCGGCGCCCGCCTTGGGGAACGAAAATATGGCGGGAGCGAGCAGTGTGGCTGCGGCCTATCTGGATGCCATGGAAGCCTCGGACCTGGACGCTGCCGAGGCATTGTTCACCAAGAACTCGTTGATTTTTGAAACAGGCGGTGTCGAGGGGGCCTGGGAACAGTATCGGCAGCATCATCTTGGTCCCGAAATGGAATCCGTATCCTCTTTTTCCACTGAAAGAGGTGAAGTTCGCACCTTTGCCAGTCAGGACGGGACCATGGTGACCGTCACCTGGCCTCTTGAATACCGGATCGTCCTGACCGACGAAACAACTATTCACAGCAAGGCCACGCTCACCTTCGTGCTGATCAGCGAATCCGATACCTATCGGATTGTTCACATGCATTGGTCGTCACGCCGAGTTCGGTCGTCCCATTGAGCCTGGGGAAGACATGACCCAGTCGAACTGACCGGATTTGGAGGTGAAGCGCGCTGAAGGGTATGCCCCGGTAGCTGTCCGAATCGGTGCAGGCGATCCACGCCACCACAACCTGCCTCACATCCTGGGCATGCTCATCCAGATGCTCAAGCAGAGGACTCGCAGGGCCCCATGTCGTCCTGGAGACACCTCAGGGGCTGCAGTGAGGCTTGCCTCCACGACATCGGCAAGAACTCACTTCCTGGTTGGAACGGTCCCGCTCAGGCGGAAATCGATCTTCTTGCTGAGCGCATTGACCCGGGCCACGACGACGCGGATCTCATCACCAATCTTGAACCGCCTTCCCGTGCGCTCTCCCACCAGCATATGGCGGTTTTCCAGAAAGCGGTAGAAGTCGTCTTCCAGGGTACTGATGTGAACCAGCCCGTCGATGAAGAGATCCTCCAGTTCCACGAACAAACCGAAGGAAACGACGCTGGAAACGATGGCTGTATACTCCTCGCCGACCCTGTCCATCATGAACCCGACTTTCTTCCAGTCGATGAGTTCCCATTGGGCCGAATCGGCATTCCGCTCTCTGACACCGGTCTGCTCCGCCAGGCTGTGGAGCATCTTCGTGCGCGCTTCACGAGCATCCTTGTGAGCAGCCGTCCAGAGGTCGCCGTCGGTGAGGGTGCGATGAACAATCAGGTCAGGATACCTGCGAATCGGTGAGGTGAAATGAAGGTAGCGCCGTGTGGCCAGGCCAAAATGAAGGCCGGGTGACTCACTGTAACGCGCCCTCATCATGGACCGCAGGACGATGCGCTGAAGAGCGTTCTCCTCCGGCCGGCCTTCCACGCTGGCCAGGAACCTGCGGATATCCATAGAGGTGATGTCTTCGAACGGCTTGGGCAGGGTGAACCCGAAGGGACGCACCACCGCGTCCAGAGCTTCCAGCTTGAGGGGATCCGGCTTATCGTGAATTCTGTACAGAGTCGGCCACTGCCGCTGAACCATGAGGGTGGCCACAGCCTCGTTGGCAGCCAGCATGAACTCTTCGATGATCTTGTGCGCGATATTGCGAGAGAGGGGCTTGATGCCGGTCATCTCCCCTCTGTCATCCAGCAGAATGACTGGCTCGGGGAGGTCGAAGTCGATGCTCCCCCGTTGTTCCCGGCGGCGGCGCAGGAGGCCGCATAGCTCCTCCATGAGTTCCATCTGCGCCACCAGGTTGCCCAGAGACGCGCCCACAGCCTCATCCCCTGCCAGACAATGAGCAACCTCCGTGTAGGTCAATCTTCTGTCCGAGCGAATCACACCTTTGACCACCGTGGCCGGGGCAACCCTTCCTCCCTTGTCGATCTCCATGATGCAGGTCTGGCTAAGGCGATCCACACCGGGGTTCAGACTGCAGATCCCGGTGGCCAGAGCGGCGGGCAGCATGTGGATGGCACGATCGGGAAAGTACACACTGGTGCCCCGTTCCCGCGCTTCCAGGTCCAGGAGCGTGTCCTCCCGCACATAATGGCTGACATCGGCGATATGAACCCAGAGGGTGAAGCCGCCGTTTTCATGCCGGCGGATGGAGATGGCGTCATCAAAGTCACGCGCCGTCTCCCCGTCGATGGTCACGGTGGTGAGGGCCCGGAAATCCTCGCGGCCCTCGATATCTCCAGGGTCCACCCTGGTTGGGACCCTCTCCGCCGCGGCCGTTACCTCCGAGGGAAATTCATCGCGCAGGCCGTACTTGCGGATGATGATCTTCAGATCCATGCCGGGCTCATCGGTGTGCCCCATGACCTCGACCACCTTGCCGTCGGGGATATCCTCGCCGGAGGGATAGCGGAACAGCTCGACTCCCACCACCATTCCCTCCCGGGCGTCCCCCTGGGCTCCCTCGGGAAGACTGACCTCCTCGTAGGGAGAGTTCCCGTAAGGTCGCACCACAAGATCTCTTCCCCGGCGCTCCAGGACGCCGGTGATCCTGTGCCGGGCTCGCTCCAGAACCTTGGTGATCCGGCCTTCCGCCCGGCCACCGCGCTTCTCCTGGGTGACATGGATCTGCACCCGATCCCGGTGAAGAGCGCCGTGCATGTAACGGCGGCGGACATAGATATCCGGCCCGGAACTGTCCACGGGCACCACGAACCCATAGCCGTCCCGGTGGGAGTGAAGATGCCCCTCGACCAGGTGCTTCTCCCGGGCCAGGCGGTAACGGCTTCCCTTCAGGCGCTGGATGGCACCTTCCTCGACCAGTTGGCGCAGAAGCAGGCGAAAACTCTCGCGGTGACCGCTGCCCACTCTCAACTGGCGATTGAGTTCCCTCCCTGAGGCGGGCTGGTAATCTTCGCCTCCCAGGTGAGTCAGAAGCCGATCACGGTCTACAGGTGGCGGCTTGGAACGGGGCACAGAACCTTCTCCATGGCGGGATGCCACCCTACCATACCGCTGTTCGGCGGATGTAAACCAGCAGGCCCCGGGAACCGAAAACCCGCGACGGGTAGGTTCGCCAGAGTCTGTAGTCAGCAAGGAACCGCGGATCCCGGAGAAGACCGCGCCGGCCGAAGATCTCCAGGAAGACCACGAGTTCGGGTTTTTCAGCGGCGATCAAATCGGCAGGGATGGCGCTGTTGCCGGCAATCTCCGCCGGCGGCAGAGGGTAGTAGGGTCCTGCCACTGGCGAGACCAGACCCACCGTGTCCAGGATGGGCCCGGGGTAGGTGAACCCCAGGGCACCGATTTCCGGGGCCGCCAGCCGGGCGCGGCCACCGGTGAGGCGGGCCAGATCCGATCCGACTCGCAGATAGTCCGCTTCACGAATTTTTTCCCACTCGCTGAGCAGACGGATGGCACCCTGTCCCGGCAGGGGAAGCCACTGGTAGCGATGCAACTGGGGCAGGAGCAGGAGGGCAAGGGTCAAGCCCACACCCACGGCGACCCGGCCTGCGGGGGCCAGGAGCAACACGAGGAGGTGGCGGGACAGGGTGGTGCCCACGGTGACCGCGCCCAGGGCCAGAAGAGCGATATACACGGTTTCAAGGGGGACGTAGTACCAGCCCATCATGAACGGATTGGCGGCTGCGAAGGTCATGAAGAAAAGAACGGCATACCCGGCCAGAAAATCAGCGGCGGCGCCCAGGCGCCGCCGCCCGAGACGCCAGCCGCTCACCATGAGGCCCGCCGGTAGAATGGAAGAGGCCAGAAGGGTGGCATACTCCCGTCCCGCCCCGGGCAGGAACGGGAGAAGTCGGCCCAGAGGCAGTCGGGGCCAGGCCATCCCTGCCAGGTGCCGGCATAGGTAGCGCAGGGCATGGTCCGCCGGGATCAGGTAGATCTCCGACGCTTTGGCGCGCACCGAGGCTGGGATCGGATCCCCATAGGCCGCCCAGGCCAGTGCTGCCAGGGCCAGAATGATTCCGGTTGCCCCGGCGAGACCGCGCCAGGGCAGACGTCGGCCATGGATCCAGGCCACCCCGAGAACCACCACCAGGAGGAGCCCGCCGTCGGGTCGCACAGCGACCGAGATCGCCGCCAGGAGGGCCGACGCCGTGTACCTGGAACGGGAGAGAAGCCACGCGCAGCACAGCAGGCAGCCGATGAAGAGCGGCGTCTCCATACCACCGCTGGAGAAGTCGACGCTCTTGGCATCCAGGGCATAGAGGAGGCCAGCGGCGAATCCGGCCAGAAGCCCCCTGGTTCCCCCGCCCGCCAGACGTGCCACCAGGAGAAAGAGGACCATGACCAGGAGCCCGTCCAGGAGGGCGTTGAAGATCAGGGAAACCGTGGGCAGGCTCCGGACCCCGGCCAGGGCGGCCGCCGGGGCAAGGACCAGAGCGTATGCGGGCGAGGAAGTCCCCAGGACCTGTTCACCGGCGTTGTAGACCAAGCCGCGACCCGCCGCCAGATTGCCGGCATACCGATAAGTGATGAAGGCATCATCCACCGTGTTGCCGGTCTGCCGGATACGCAACGAGGTGGCTGTAAGGGCCAGCAGCAGCATGAGGGCCACGGGCAGGGCCTTGCGGAGCCGGTCTTGATGTCTTGACACGCCGGAGGGCAAATCCTATTCTCGCAGTTCGCTGGCATCTGCCGAAGTGGCGGAATTGGTAGACGCGCTAGGTTCAGGACCTAGTTGGGGCAACCCAGTAGGAGTTCGAGTCTCCTCTTCGGCACCACCGTTTTATTCTCGCAGCACACCGGCACGGCAATCTCCTCCGGCTGCGGGATACGGAGGGTCTCATCACGCCAGAGATCCTCCATTTCGTCCCAGGCCCAGTCCTCGTCCCATTCGATGGTCATATCGTCCTCATCTTCCCATTCGGGCCCGGGGAAAGGGGCCGAGCTCTCGGGTGGCGGCGGACAGCGGCGGGCGCCGCTGGGAACTTTCTGCTCTTCGTTCACGAGGCGAACGATGGCGGCCTGGTCAGCCATTCCGCCACGCCCAGTTTGGCCAGGTCAACGGCCATGAACGGAAGGAAACTCATGGTCAACAGCCCGGTAAGGCCGGGTGTCGCACCCGGGAAGACCAGTGCCAGCCAGGCAGCACCGGCGAGGTGGATGATCACCAGCCCCGCGAGTCCGGCTCCCAGGCGTCGGCCGGCATGACCGGTTCCACCTGCCAGAAGACTGACCACCGCCGCGGCAAGAGGGAAGGCCAGAAGGTAGCCCCCACTGAACCCACTGAGCCCTGCCAGGCCACCGCTGAACATGGGCGCACCGGCCGCTCCCAGCCCGAGATAGAGGGCCATGCTGCCCGCGGCCACCCATGGCTTGAGGAGATATCCCGCGGCCAGGACCACCAGGACCTGCAAGGTGATGGGGACCGGGGTGAACGGGAGAGGAATTCGAATCTGGGCCGCGAGGGCGGTCAAGACAACCATGGCGAGCGCCATGGGCCATTGATTTTCTGCGGCTCTCACGGGGATGAGAGGCCAGGTGCGTTGCCATATCCGGGTCGAAGACATGAATTCTCCTTGCATGCGGCACCCATGCCGCGCGCGGCATGGCAATTGTATCCCAGATGTTGGCCGGAATGCTAAGATGCGCCCGAGGTAGAGATGAGCGACCCCAGCGATATCGACACGGATCTGCCGTCCAGTCCTCCGGCCACCGGGACTGCTGTTGGGATGGATGAGGACTGGCGGAAGGCTGAACTCGAAAAAATGATGTTCGGGGAGGAGAAATCGTCCTCCGGCAAGATCATCATGGGCATCGCCTTTTTTTCGGTGGTCTCCATCGTGGGCTGGGTGGCCTTCGGCCCCACGGCCCCGGAACCGACCCGCGCCGCAATCCCCGCAAGGAGCGCGGCAGACGTTGCGCCTCTTGTGCCGCGGAAGCCGCCTCCACCTCCACCTCCGCCCAAACCGTACAAGGATCTCTTCGAGATTCAGACCCAGTTCGATGGCACCCGGTACATTGTCTACACCATCCAGACAGGCGACACGCTGGCACGCATTGGTGAGATTCTTCATGACGTCACAGGAGTCTCCAGGCTGATCACCTACCAGGCTATAAGCGATGCCTACTGGAGCAAGTACTTCTCCTACGAGGATCAGAATGAAGACGTTGTCACCGACGAGATGGTCCAGAAGCGCGTTGGTGAATACCTGCAAATCCCCGTTCCGCTGCCCGAGTATCCCGATTTTGAACTGGCCGCGAAAATCGAGGAATACAACGCTTCCTGAGCCGGCCCGCCGGTAGGGGTGCCTGCTCTCGCCCCGTTTGCCCCACTCCATCCGCGAACCTATATTCGTTTCTGCCGGAGTGCAGATGTCTTCGGCTGGAGGAGGCATGAGAGAAACGCTGACCACGCGTGTCTTCGGCAGGCGGCGCAATATCCTGGTCGACAGGCCGTATCAGCACCGCCTCTCCCTCATGACAACCCTGATGGCTCTCCTGCCGCCAGCCCTCTTTTTCGGGATGTACTCGCTGATCACCAGCGAAGGGTCCCGGCGTATCATCGAAGCCAGTCCGGCGCTGGAGGACATGGTTCGTATCCAGAATCGGACCGAGAGCCTCATGATTCTGGCTGCGGTTCTCTTCTATGGGATCGGCGTGTATCTGGTGACTCTGCTGGAATCTCACCGAACCGCCGGCTTCATCCATCGTATCGACGGCCGCCTCAAGGAGCTGTCCCGCGGCAAGTACGCTGGAGTCCTCACACCCCGGCGTGATGATCATTTCCACTTCCTCGCGGTGACCGTCAATCAGCTAAGCCAGGGCCTGCATGAGCGTGCCGAGGAGGAGCTGGCTGCCCTGGACGCCCTCGGGGAGAACCTTGGCGAAGTCATTCTCGGGCTCCGCACGGGAAGCGAAAGCCGGGCCGGTCAAAAACTCGATGAAGTCCGCCACCGCCTGGAAGCCATGCGCCGGCTGAAGGCCGGACAGATGGAGAGCGCCACCGACGCTAGGATCGACATGGTCCAGGTGAGCGATGATCTCCCAGCCGAGAAGGTCGCGCCCCTGCCCCCCGATAGCCTCAGCGGCTGACCGGCACACGCTTTCCAAAGAGAGAGGTCCCCACCCGCACCAGCGTAGCCCCTTCCTCGATGGCAATCTCAAAATCCCGGCTCATTCCCATGGACAGGTCGAAATTCGCAGGCAGGAGTCCCCTTGTCTCCGCCTGCTCGGCCAGTTTTCGTAGACGGCGAAAATAAGGACGGATCTCCTCCGTCTCATCCAGCCAGGGCGGCAACACCATGACCCCGCGCGGCTCCAGCCCCGGGAGTCTGCCGGCCTCCGCGAGGACCTCGGGCAGCCGGGCCGGTGCCACGCCGTTTCGCCCCTGCTCCCCTGTCATCTCGACCTGGACCAGGATCTTGATGATCCGTTGCCCGGCGACGGCGGCCGTGGAAAGAAGACGGACAAGTTCGATGCTGTCCACACTGTGAATCCACGAAAACAGACCGGCGGCGGCGCGCACCTTGTTGCGCTGCAGATGCCCCACCAGGTGCCATTGGATATCTTCGGCTGCGAGCTCGTCCGCCTTGACCACCGCCTCCTGGACGCGATTTTCGCCGAAGTGACGCTGTCCGGCGACCCTCAGATCCAGGACGTTGCCGGCCGAAAAGGTCTTGGACACGGCCACGAGACGTGTGCTGCCCGGAGATCGCCCCGACCTGGCTTCGGCTGCTGCCATGCGCCGGTGGACCTCCGCCAGGCGCCGGGCTGGTGGATCGGGGTGCTGAAGGCTCCTGTTCTCCTGGGATTCCATGCCGACTATGCTGCCATCTCCCGGCCCTGGCCACAACCTTGGCATCAAGACGCACCGAGAGCGCTATCCATGGGACGACGCGGCACCCGGGGAGAGATCATGGCGACATTGCATCCGTTCCGAGGCTGGCGCTACGGTCCGTCCCACAAGGGGCGGCTTCAGCAGTTGATCTCACCCCCCTAAGACGTGGTTTCCGCGGCCCGGCGCCGGGAGATAGCGGCGGTGGTGGCGGGGGTGCGCGCCGGCCAGAGCCAGGCGGCCTTTCTCCTGCGGCCCACCCCCATGCAGGATCTTCTGAAGGTGACCGCCGCGGGCCAGCGCATGCCCCAGAAATCCACCAACTTCTATCCCAAGATTCTCGCCGGCCTGGTCCTGTACAATTTCGCCGGCTGAGCCGGGATGCGGGGTGCGTCCCGCACCGCCTGGTGCCGGGCTCGTTGCGCCCCCCCCTGCCGTTGGGTAAACTTGTATCTGGACTCATCGGAACGGAACAGCCTCAGCGGACCTCAGCGGAGTTTTCATGCAGCACCACCTTCTGACAGCACTTGCCATCCTGATGGTCATGAGCGGCTCGGCACAGGCCGCCAAAAAGGGCGAGAAGACGTCGCCGGCCAAGATCGACCTGGTGGGTATGGACTATCCGGACTACGTCGAAATCATCGGCGCTCTTTCTCTTCCGGATATCGCCCCGGAGGTGCTCACGGCCACCGAAGCCCAGTATCTGCGCCTCTCGCTGGTCGACGTGGAAGACGTCCCCTACCTCGCGACGGGGTACGTCATCTATCAGACCCTCACCACCGAGGCCGTGATTCCGGTGAACATCAACTTCATAGTGGACAAGGATGAAAACGCCTGGTGTTTCAACCCGGAGATCCCTTACTGCACCGACTTCTCGCAACTCAATACCTGGTTGCGAAAGGCCCATGTCAAGGTCAGCAACAAGAAGGAGGCCGGTTCCCTGGCGCGCTACGTCATTGCCTTGGGCATGTCCACCGCTCACCATCCTCAGGATTTTCTGTTTCTTCGGTTGTCCGGTAAATTCGGGGTGGAGCACTGGGAGTTTCTCAAGAACATCGAAGACATCTATGTGCCTGGAAAGGCCAATTTTCGCAGCGAAGCAGAACAGTCAGAGTACGACTCCATCATCCGGAGCTATGAAAAGCGGATCAACAGGCCAACAACGGAACCTCACGGCAAGGGCTGGCGCTTGCACGGGTTCACCTACAAGATCATGAGAGGTAGCGGCGATCTGCGTGAATGGAATATTGACGTGCATCCCAATGGGACGGTGAAGGTCAAGATGACGGCCCTGGAAACAGGCATCGGCGAGATTTCATGGTCCTGGGCTCCGTGAACCCGGGACGCGCACCGCGTCCATGACATCGCCGGGCACCACCTGTTCCCGGCTGGTGGTCGCCCTTGCCCTTCTGACTGTGTCGACGGCCGGCTGCCGGATGTTCACCCGCCCCAATCCGCAGTTGCCACCGGAATTGCGCCCCGGCGACGGACCCACCGCGTCCGCCCTGACCGCGAAGGAACGGCCATCACCCCCAGCCCGCGACACGACGCCGGAACCGGTCGCCACCACCCTGCCGGCGGGGGTGCTCTCCACTCTACCATCCCCTCAACCAGCGGCCGTGAGCCTCCCGGATGCACCCCGGCCCTCCGAGGGCAAAAGTGGCCGCCTTCTCATCGAATCCATGCCGGTGGCACCCAGGGCCAGGGAGCTCACTCCTCTTCCGGATAATCCTGAGTTCCGCAAGGCACTCCGCACATGGGACCAGGGACCCATCCGCTACATCATCCTCAAGGAGGAAGAGGATCTTTTTCACGGCCTCAAGACCGATGAAGATCGGCTGATCTTCATCCAGGGATTCTGGGCCCGGCGCGACCGTTCGCCCGAGACCATCGACAATGAGTACCGGCAGGAGTTCTGGCGGCGCGTGTCCCAGGCGGAGAGGCGGTTCATCGATGCGCCCATGCCCGGATGGAAGACCGACCGTGGCCGGATCTGGATCATCATGGGGCCGCCCGACGAACGGGATGATTTTCGCGTTCGAGCCAAGGGTCCCGGCGTACTGCGCTGGATCTATCGCAACCGGCCCAATTATTATCTTGAACCAAATTTCATGGTCGCCTTCAGGCGCACCACGTCCGGAATCTGGGAACTCTCCAATCACCCCAAGGACTTTGATCCAGTGTTTCGCGATCTCAGATCGTCGGTGCGGTCGGTGCCCTCCTCCATCGGGATCCAGGACGCCATTGCACCCAATCTGGGGGACTACATCGAGGTTCCATCCACGACGCTTCTCTCTCTCTACATGGACCTGGGCCAGGCCATTGCGCCGCCTGAGCTTTACCGGGTGCGGTCAGGCGTTTCCTCCGTGGAAACCACCGAGATCTTCGGGACCATGGACCTGCGCACTTCCTTTGAATTTCTCGGGCCCACGTTCACGGGAAAAGTCCGCACGGGCATCGTTCTGGGCATTCTCAAGGGATCCCTCGTCGCCGAGACGGACACCGAGGAAGCCGACTCGGATCTGAGCATCGATATGTCCATCTACCGCGGGACGGAGGAAGACCCCGGCGAAGTCATTCCGGTTCCAGGAAGTTTTGGCCCCAGTCGGGAAAATTACGTGGCCCGCCTGAATGATCGTCTCCTTTTTCGCACGGAATTGGAGCTGGAACCCGGATCCTATCTGGCTGTCTACCGGGTGCTGGATCGCACTTCGGGACAATCGGCCCAGGCGCGGGAAACCTTCACCATCCCATCCCGGTTCGAGGAAGGGCTGCAGCTCTCGACCATCGTTCTGGCCCGCCATCTGGCCCGCATCAACCTGGACACCGAACGACCCGACGCATTCACCCTGGGCCGTTTTCGTGTCGTCCCGGAGCTGGATGCCACGTACCACAATGGTGAAACGTTTGCCTTCTATTACCAGGTTCATGGGGCAGGATACGACCCGCGAGACGGGAAGCACCGCCTTGATGTCGAGTACAGCTTTGCCGTCAAACAGGACAGTGGCTGGCTGGAGCTGAGTGAGACCCTTATCTACCGAAATCTCACCAATCCCCAGGCGTGGTCGGTACCTCTTCAGGCCTGGCCACCTGCCAACTATCGGCTGCGGGTTCAGATCACGGATCAGGTGACCGGCGAACGCACAAGCAACGACGCGTACTTCCGTGTCATCCCGGGACACTGAGCAGCACGGGTGGCTCGACGGCGTCCATGCCATGGATCATCGGGAACACCTCTTCGTTCTCGCGCCCTGTGCTCCCGACGGCCCTGACTCGTTCAGCGCTCTGCCACCGGCAGACCTGGTTTTGGCTGATTTTCCAGATACTCACGCCCCTCAGGGCAGTGATCCTTGAAGTCACACCAGTGACAGAGGATTCGGGTGCGCGCCGCGAACTCCGTCTCCTTCTCCACGCGGCGAATCGCCGCCGTGGTGGCGCGGGCAAACCCCTGGAGTTGGGTGCTGGAGAGAATCCGCTGGAAGCGTCGGCCGAAGGTCAGGTAATGCCACACATGCCTGACGCGGGCCGCGGCCGGAAGCTCCCCGCGCACGCCGAGTTCGTAGAGGGCCAGCTGCCGGTCCTGCTGGATATCCTGCGGTCGGGGAAGGGATCCTGAAGTCTTGTAATCATGAATCTCGTAGACGCCGTCGGCGCCACGCATGAAGCGATCGATGTAGCCGATCAGCCTGTAGCTCCCGGTCTTGCCCAGACGGATATGGATCTTCTTTTCAAGGCCCAGGACTTCGCCGAATTCCGACTCCGCCGCCTCAGCCTCATAGATCTCAAGGCAATGCCGGCCCAGAAGATGGTAGTCATTGCTGTCGAAGCCGGTTTTCACGATGCGCAGCCCGGCCACGGACGTGGCTGACCAGGCCTCTTCATAGACCGCCAGGAGATCCGCCCGCGATGGCGCCGGCCTGCCCGCACGCAACTCGCCGAAATAGAATTCAAGCGCTTTATGGACACAGATACCGACGTACGCTTCGATCCCCGGTCCCGGCCGAGGAAGTTTGTCGAGATACCTGTAGCGATACTGTCGCGGGCAGTTTTCAAAGGTGGAAAGCCGGGAATGGGAGTAGGTCACGGGCATGGTCGGGCCTGTGCCAGTCTAGCAAACCCACCCTCGGCGCCACCTGACCGAAAAGGACCATCGCATCCGGCCGGGAAGCCCGGCACAACGCTTGATCCCAGGTTCGACTTGGGGGGCAAGCTTGGGATACAGCGGCGGATACGACGGCCCGAGGCGACGAGTCCCGGATGCCGCCCGCTCATCCCAACCGGCTGCATGGAGTCTCTATTCCCCGGTGTCACCGGAGTGGATCGAGAGAATCTCCTCCTCGACCGCCGCCCAGCCGATAGCCGTCACGGCTGACGATGATACCGGTCCAGTCCGGGAGAGGACCTGTGCCACCCAGGGCCCGAATCCGCGCGGAGATGCCCAGGACGGGGGGGAGAGCGTCCGCAAGCCTGCGGGCCTCGGCGACTGAGGGCGGCAACCTGGATGGATTGGAACCGGCGTCGGCGGCCGCCATGAAACGATGAAATGCGCCCAGGCCCAGGGATGACGTCCACTCCGGAAAGGTCAGGACGAGACCGCTCACCTGCCAGTTGGTTCCGCGCAGGCCTGTGACGCGAAGATCGGGCCGCCCGCCGGACACACCCTCCAGGTGCAGGATCAGGGGATTCTCTCCGGTGACCTGCACCCGCCCCGCTCGCGTCGGACCCATGACGGGTTGAAAGTCACGAACCAGCCACCGTGCGGCTCCCAGCGCGGACCCTCCCAGGAGAAGAACCGCCGCAAAGACGCAGGTGGACAGGGCCCGGCCGATGGAGCCCGGGACGTAGGGCTTACCCCGCCTGAAGCGAAAATGAACAGCGCGGCCGAGATGGCGAATTGCCGGTGCCAGGATGACACCACCCGCAAGCATGGTCAGGATGGCAATGAGATAGGCGCGTTCCATCAGGATTCCTCCTCACCGCACATCTGTTCCATGATCCAGCGTAAACGCCGGCCGGCGTCGGCGTTCGCCGGTGGCGCAGCCGGCGGCCGCCGGCCTCCTGCAGGTGGCGGTTTGCTCCCGGGTTCCATGACCCGGCCTGCCAGCGGCGGCACGTCCTTCCCGGCCGCAAGCAGGGAACCCCTCAGGCGCACCAGTTCGGCCTCCCATGCCGGCGACGGCAAACCGATGATCCAGACCCCCTGCCGGATTTCCAGGAGGGGCAAGCGGCGGATCAGGCCCTCACCCGCCAGTTCCCGCCAGCGGCGGGCGGCATGGATCAGGGCGTCCATGCGCGGCGTGACGACAGGCTGGATGGCACTCAATCGTGTCGGCACCGTGCTTCCCGACATGGTTGGCTCGTCCCGGCGCCGCCTCATGGCGTCCTGGCCTCTGCCCGGTGGCTGCGCCAGAGGCGCACCGCTTTGTTGTGTTCCACGAGGCTCGGACTGAAACGGTGGCCACCCCGCCCGTCGGCGACGAAATAGAGGTCCTGGGACGGCTGCGGATTCAGGGCTGCAGCCAGAGCGGCGCGGCCAGGATTGGCAATGGGTCCCGGAGGGAGACCGGTCCTGGTGTAAGTGTTATAGGGGTGTTCCAGATCCAGCCAGCGGGCCAGCGAACCTTCCTGCTGGATGCCGGCCAGCTGGAGCGCATAGGCGACCGTGGGGTCGCACTGCAGAGGCATACCGAGACGCAAGCGGTTCAGAAAAACGCCGGCCACGCGTCCTCTCTCCTCAGGGAGAGCGGTCTCCTTCTCCACCAGCGAAGCCAGGGCGACCCAGGATCGGGTGTTGGTGATCGCCGGCGACGGCAGGCCTGGGCGGCCCTCGCGAAGCTGTCGGGAGACTTCCCGGAATCGCTCCACCATCACCTCCACAACCAACTCGGCGTCGGTGCTGCGGGCCAGTTGATAGGTGTCCGGGAAAAGATACCCTTCCAGATCAACAGCCTGGGAGTCGAAATCCGCCACCAGTTCGGTTCGCCCGGCGGCCGCCTCCAGATCACCTTGAATCTCCAGGTCGGACTCCGCAAGCAAGGCCACTGTCTGCCGCAGCGTGAGTCCCTCGGGAACAGTCAGCGCATGGAGAAGAACATCTCCTGCCACGAGGCGACCCAGCACCTCATGAGGTGCGGCCGCCTCAGCGAAAAGGTACTCTCCGGCCTGCAGGCGATGGCTGACGCCTTGCCACGCAGCCCGCAGGCGGAAACCCAGGGCGGAGCGGATCACACCTTCCCGGGCCAGAAGGCCGGCAACCTGGGTCACGGAGGCCCCCGCCGGAATGACAAGGATGACATCCCCCGGCAGAGGTGACGGAGGAGCCACGGCCGTCCACCCCCAGACGGAGCCCAGGAGCATCATTCCGCCGCCCACAATAAGGGCAGTCCCCTTCATCAACCTGGCCATGGTCAGTCAGCCTGCTCCCGCGAAAGCCTGCGCGTCCAGCCATCCCTGGAGAATCAGTATGGCAGCCAGGCGATCACGTTCCTGGCGCCGGCGCTTTCGCCGGGTGTTTCCCTCCAGAAGGGTTCGCTCGGCCTGAACCGTGGTCAATCTCTCATCCCAGAGTTCGACAGGGAGATGCACGCGCCCGGCCAGTTGGGCGGCGAAGGTCCGCGCCGCCAGGGCCTCAGGACCTTCCTCGCCACTGAGACGAAGGGGAAGACCGACAACGATACGAGCCACATCCTGTTCCTCCACGAGGGATGCCAGGGCAGCCAGGACGGCCTTTCGCCCGTGCACTTCCAACGTCGGCAATCCCTGCGCGATAATACGCAGCGGATCGGACACCGCCACGCCGATCCTTCTGGCGCCGAGATCCAGGCCCATGACACGGCCGGTCTCAGTGCCGGATGCGGGGCCAGGAGATGTAGAAGTCGAAGTCAGGCGAATTCTCCGGGTCATGGCAGCCCAGGCAGGAGCGCGCTCCTGCGGCGCCATAACGCCCACTGCTGTCTTTGACGTGCAGGGTGCCAGGTCCATGGCACGACTCGCACTGCACATGAATCAGTTCAGGGGTCGCCTTGGCGTTGACGAAGCCATCACGACGGCCAAAGCCCACGGTGTGACAGCCGACACATTCTTCACTGAAGTCCTGATTCTTGGCGACCAGAGTGTCGAAGGCCGTGGCATGACTGGTCAGTTTCCATGAGAGCATGGTCTCCAGGTGGCATGTGCCACAGGTTTCCGACCCAGCATAAGTCGCCCGCGAGAGCGGGATAGGCTCCCGCTCCACATGCTCAGTGGCCAGATCGCGATTGATATCGTTCTCTTTGCCCAGAACTTCCTGGGTGAGCATCTGCAATTCCGGATCCTGAGGGTAATCCCGGTTCAAATAATGATTGCGGCGCCGGATACCGGGCTTCCCTTCTCCGTCGGCCGGGAGATGGACTCTGACCTCAGCCAGATACTTGCCCTGGTTACCGGAAAAGACGATGGGCACGCCGGCGGCCACATCCTGGGCCCTGGACAGCACGCCGCCGCTGGCGCCGATGATCAGATCCAGACCCGGCGCCTCCCGGGCCAGTTGGCGGGCCTGGCTGATGGACAGCGAAGTGAGGGCAACCACCAGATCCACCTCGTCCCGCATCTCCTTCACCAGCGTGCGGGCCACTTTGAACGGACTGGCAATGACAATATTGCGACCATCCCGGGTGGCCTTGAGAAAGGCTGTGTTGTAACGGTTCAGACCCATGATGCCGATGCGGATCTCCCGCTCTCCATGCTTCACCTTGTGGAGTACCCAGGGTTTCACCAGGGTGGAGCCGTCATCTTCGAAATGAATATTGGCGGAGACAAAAGGGAAGGTGGCTTGTTTCTGCATGGCCTGAAACGTTTCATACCCTCCGGCCAGTTCCCGTTCGCCCAGCATGACCGCGGCGTATCCAATGATGTTCAAGCCCTGGATGATGCCTTCGTTGCGAACCTTAGCGCTGGCAATGCCCACGGCGGCAAAATTCCCCGCATCCACCCAGACCAGGGGCGACTCCGGATAGGCTCCCTGAAACATCTGTCCGTATCCAGCCCGCCGGGCCAGACCCCCACCAGGGTTCTTCTGTCAGCCGCAGGGTTCGATCTTACCCATGGTGTCACCGGTGGCAAAAAAGGTCACGTCAGGCTCAGGCCCGGGTTCAACCCCCACCGTGCTGTACTCGGTGGGCACGATGCCGCCGGTCTGGGGCGCCGGGACCGCCAGGGCCACCAGGGTTCCCAGGGACAGAATCGCGAGGAACGACAAATACGCCCGGAGCGGGCCAATGGATTCGGAGTTCAACGGAGGTCCCGATTGATTGCCATGCTGAGATGTTGTCATGAAGGGATTATATACCTCCCGGTGGCAGGGTCGTCCAGCACGACCCCCACGAATTGCTCCTCCTTGGGATGCAGATCCTGGCCCAGCGGCCGTTGTGAGAACCGGCGGCGCGCTGCTACGATGGCGCTCCCATGCCCTCCCAGCCACGCCTGATTCTTGCCTCGGCATCCCCACGCCGACTCCTTCTCCTGAGGAACCTTGATCTCTCCTTCATGGTCCGCACCAGCCACATCGCCGAGACTCGCGTGCCCGGCGAGGGTGCTCGTCAGCGGGCCGTCAGGCTGGCCCGGGAAAAGGCCCGGGATGTTGCCTCCCGACTGCGGCAGCCGGCGTGGGTGCTGGGAGCGGATACCCTCGTGGTGGCAGGCACGACGGTTCTGGAAAAACCGGTGAATCGGGATGATGCCCTGCGCATGCTGGACCGGCTCTCGGGATGCCGGCATACGGTCATCACGGGAATCTGTCTCACTCCGGCACACCTGCCCGGACGACGGGAAAGCACTTCGTGCCGTACGACCAGGGTGACATTCTCTCCCCTGTCGCACCACCAGAAGAACTGGCTCCTGACCGATGACGAATACAAGGACAAGGCCGGGGCCTATGCCGTTCAGGGGCGCGCGGCGGCTTTCATCAGCAGCCTGACCGGATCGCCATCCAACGTGATCGGCCTACCCCTGGACCTGGTGTATGAATTCCTGGAAGAGGCGGGCTACATGCCTGCACCGGTCAGGCGGCGCCACCATCCTGCAGCCAGGTCCGGTACCCGGCAGCGCTCATGAGATCTTCTCCGCCACTGGCCACACGCACCCGCAGCAACCAGCCTTCGCCGTAAGGGTCCTGGTTCACCAGCTCGGGGTGGTCGACCAGTGCTCCGTTGACCGCCACAACTTCGCCGTCCACCGGAGCAAACAACTCTGAAACGGCCTTGACCGACTCCACCGTGCCAATCACCTTGCCGGTGGTGAGGCTGTCCCCTTCCGCGGGCAGTTCCACGAAGACCAGGTCTCCCATCTCTTCCTGGGCATGGTGGGTGATTCCCATGGTGGCAGTATCACCCTCCAGGCGCAGCCATTCATGCTCTTTGCTGTATTTCAGATCTTCGGGAACCATCAGGCCCTCTTCAGGCTTGCCAGGCATGTCAGCCTGGCGGCCGGCGATAGAACGGGAGAGGCACCACTTCCGCCTCAACCTCGTTGCCGCGAATGACAATCATCAATTTCGTACCAGGTTCACCATGGGCAACAGGCAGATAAGCCATGCCGATGGCGCGACCCAGTGTCGGTGAATGAGTTCCGCTGGTCACAATGCCCACCTCCCGGCCGGCGACCCGAACCCCGTGCCCGGGACGGGCGATGCCGCGCCCTGTGACCGTGAAGCCGGTGAGACGATGGCTGACTCCTTCTTCTTTCTGCCTGGCCAACGTCTCGCGACCCATGAAATCGCCTTTCTTCAGTTTGACGATGAAGCTGAGTCCTGCCTCCAGAGGGGTGCGGGTCGTGTCGATGTCCTGGCCGTAAAGAGGAAGGGACGCCTCCAGGCGCAGGGTATCGCGGGCTCCCAGGCCCACCGGAACCAGCCCATCCCCTTCTCCCTCGGCCAGCAACCGCTGCCAGACCGAGGGGGCCATGGCAGAAGGAAGGTAAATCTCGAACCCATCCTCCCCGGTGTAACCGGTGCGTGAAATCAAGAGCGTGGCGCCGTCCATGGGTTCCATGGTGAAACGGAAAGAGCCCATATGCTGCAGGTCCTTGCCGAGAAAACGGCCCAGGATATCTGCCGCCCGCGGGCCCTGCACGGCCAGGAGTGCGTATTCCAGGGACAGGTCGCGGACCTCGACGTCACCGTGCACATGGTCCCGGATCCAGGCCAGATCGCCGGCTGTATTGGCGGCGTTCACCACCAGAAGAAAGCGACCCGCGGCGAGGCGATAGATCAGAAGGTCATCCACAAAGGTCCCCGCCTGGGTGAGCAGGGCCGTGTACTGAGCCTGCCCTGTCGCCAGACGGCTCACGTTGTTGGGCGTCATCTCATCAAGAAACGCTTCCGCCTGGGCACCGGACACTTCGAGTTCGCCCATGTGGCTGACATCGAACAGTCCGGCGGCCGTGCGCACCGCCGCATGCTCGGCCATGACCCCACGGTACTGGACAGGCATCTCCCAGCCGGCGAAAGGAACCAGGCGCGCGCCATGGCGAACATGCTCGGCGTGAAGGGATGTGCGGCGCAGAGTCGTTTCAGGGTTCACTGGAGGTCTCCCGCGGGAGAGGCCATCCCCCCGGATCCACATGCATGGTAACGAGGGCCTCGAGGGATCGTCAAGATGCGCCGGCAAAGTGCCGGGCCAGGGCTGCGACCAGATCGGGAACGGTGAAACGAACTGCCTCGATGGTCACGTTGAACCCCAAGTCGCGAGCCGTCTTGCCGGTGACGGGTCCGATGCAGGCAACGGCAACGCCCCCGTCCCTGAGGAGTTGCGGCGCCGACGCAGGCTCCAGGAGTGTTTTGAAGCGGCTGACGGTGGAAGAAGAGGTGAAGGTCACGGCATGAATCCGTCCGGCGCTCAGTTCCTTGCACAGATTCGCCGGCAAGCCCGAAGACGCCACCGCGCGGTACACCACCAGAACTTGCACCACAGCGCCCTGTCGCCGCAGGGTTCGCGGCAGAATATCCCGCGCCGTTTCAGCCCGGGGTATGAGAATCCGGCTGCCCGTGAGGTCCTCACCAGCCAGCTTCTCCAGCAGGCCTTCGGCATCAAACTGTTCCGGGACCAGATCGATCCGCAGACCGTGCCGGGCCAGCCGCCCGGCAGTGGCTGAGCCGATGGCAGCGACGCGGGCAGAGGCAAAGGCGCGCAGATCAAGTCCCCTCTCCCGCAACCGCTGGAAGAAGCAGTCGACACCATTGACACTGGTGAAGATCACCCACGTCTGCCGGCCCAGTTCGTCCATGGCCCTGTCGATCTCCTCCATGTCGGCCATGGGCTCGATGCGGACGGTGGGACAGAGAATCGCCTCGGCGCCGGCTTCCTCGAGCCACGCGACCATCTCAGCGGCCTGATGGGGGGGGCGGGTCACCAGCACGCGCCTGCCATGCAGGGGGCGGCAATGAAGCGATGTCTGCACCTCAGTGGCCAAGGCAACAGAGAGAGGCAGGCCAGGCACGACTTCCACGGTGACACCCTGGCTCCGCAGAGCCTTCAGGGCGTCCGCTCCATGACCATCCACCATGGGGTCGCCGTGAGTCAAATAGACCACCACGAGGCCCCGGGCGGCAGAGTCGGCGACCCTGTCCAGCAGGTCCCCCTCCTGGTCCCCCATGCTGGCCGCACCCTCCCGCATCAAGGGCAGAACGCTGGCGTGGAGATCTGGCGGCAGCACCAGGAAATCCGCAGCGGCCACCAGCCCCCGGGTGCGCAGGGTCGTCAGCAGGGGATCGCCAGGGCCCCAGCCGGCCAGATACACGACTCCGGCACGGGCCGGAGCGCTCTCAGTCATCGGCCAAGGACTGGCCCGCCGGGTTCTCACGGGCCGCGCGCAGGAGTTCGACGGCGCCACGGCTCTTGAGAGCCTCGGCCACTTCGTGTCCCAGTCGGGCGGCAGCATCCGGACTGCCCCGCCGCTCCTCCCGGAGGATTTCAGTGCCATCGGGGCGGGCCACCAGGCCCCGGACGACCATGTCCCCGGCCTGGATGCGTGCCAGGGCCGCCAGGGGCACCAGGCAACCAGCATCCAGTTCCGCCAGCACCGTCCTCTCGGCCGTCACCTCCCGGCGGGCATCCGCGTTCTCCAGACACCTGAGAGCCCTGATCACCTCATGGTCGTCGGCCCGGCATTCAACGGCCAGGGTTCCCTGCCCAGGCGCCGGCAGGCAGGTTTCCACAGGAATCGGCCAGCAGCGATCATCCACAAGATCCAGACGCTGCAGCCCGGCCAGGGCAAGAACAATTCCATCCACCTCGCCGGCTTCCAGCTTGCGAATGCGAGTGTCCACATTGCCCCGCATGTCCATGAAGCGCAGGTCCGGCCGGCAGGCAAGAAGCTGGGCCCGGCGGCGGAGCGAAAGGGTGCCCAGGACGATGCCCTGAGGCAGATTCTCCAGGGAGAAGCCGTCCCGGGTCAGAAGAACATCGCGCGGGTCCGCCCGTTCAGGATGAGCCGCAAGGGTGAGGCCGCCAGGAAGCTCGGCGGGGAGATCCTTGGCGGAATGAACCGCGAGATCCACCTGCCCATGCAGGAGGGCATCCTCGATCTCCTTGACGAAAATTCCCTTGGTGGACATCTGGACGGGATGGCGATCCGCAAAACGATCACCAGTGGTGGCGATCACCTCCAGCACGACCTCCTCAACACCGTTCTCCCGCAGGCAGCGGGCAATATGCCGGGACTGCCAGAGTGCCAGCTTGGAGTCTCGCGTGCCGATTGTCAACTTACGCATCATGTTGTTCGTTCCCTGCTTTGCTCACGGGCGCCTGCGGAGCGCCTTCATGCCGTGGCTCACCGGCTCGCGGTGGCGAGTCTATTTCGGCCTCCTGGCTGAGACCGAACAAGCGGCGCAAGAGATCCACCTGTCCCGGCGATGCGTTCCCATTCATGGATTTCTTGAGCTCCACCATGGGACGGTGGAGTATTTTATTGACCAGGCCGCGCCCGAACTCCTCCACCACCGCCAGTTGTTCAGGGGTCATGGACGTCATGCGTGAGCGAAAACGCTCGAACTCGTCCAGGCGGACATCGTGCATGGACTTGCGCATGGCGGCAATGGTGGGACCTGCCGCCAGGTTACGAAACCAGGTCTGGAAGGCCTGCACTTCCTTTTCAACGATCTCCTCGGCCAGCCGGGCCTCCCGCTTGCGCTCCTGCAGGTTGTCGTCCACAACCCGCTGCAGGTCGTCGATGTCATAGAGGAAGACATTGTCGACCTGGTTCACCGCAGGATCGATATCCCGTGGCACGGCAATATCGATGAAGAAAATAGGCTTGTTGCGGCGCTTGCGCATGAGAGCCGTCACGTCTTCCCTCTTCAGAACGACGTTGGGCGCCGAGGTGGACGAGATCACGATATCCACCTGGAGGAGGCATTCTTTCATATGCGCGAAGCTGACGGCTTCTCCCTGGATCCTGCGCGCCACCTCCACGGCTCGCTCATACCGCCTGGTGCTCACGAAGATTCTGTCAGCGCCTGCGCCCACCAGATGCTGGAGAGTCAGCTCACCCATCCTCCCGGCACCCAGGACAAGAACGGCCCGCCCCACCAGGGAGCCAAAGATCTGGCGGGCCAGTTCGCAGGCGGTGTAAGAGATGGAGACCGGATTGCGGCCGATGGCAGTATCCGTACGCACGCGCTTGGCACTCTGGAAGGCCCGCTGGCAGAGCCCGTCCAGAATGGTTCCCAGCTGGCCTTCCCGCAGCGCGCAGGTGTGCGCATCCTTCACCTGTTTGAGGATCTGGGGCTCGCCGATGATCATGGAATCAAGGGATGCCGCCACCCGGAAGAAGTGGCGAACCGCTTCAAGGTCCCAGAATGTGTAGAGAGAACGATCCAGGCTGCTCTTCTCGATACCACTCTTTTCCTGGAGAAAGCTCCGCACCTGAGCCAGTGTGGCTGCGGGATCGTCGCAACGTAGAAGAACTTCGGTCCGGTTGCAGGTGGAGAGGAGCACGGCCTCCTTCACTGCCGGTGCCATCTGCCGCAGGCGTTCCAGCGCCTGAGGTACGGAGTCGGCGCTAAAAACCATGCGTTCTCGCACCTCCAGAGGCGCAGTGTGATGGCTGAGGCCGGTGAGAAGCAGCTTCACGGGTCCCTAGAGGAACGGGCCGCCGATGAGGCGCAACATGACGGCGGCGAAACCCGCGATGGTCAGAAACGCCATCTTTCGGCCGCGCCAGCCGGTCACCAGGCGGGCATAGAGAACAACACCGAAGATAACCCAGGAAACCAGGGCAAGGATCTCGCGCTGGCTCTGCCAGATATCGAAGGTGCCTCTCATGTTGGCACTCCAGACGGCAGCCAGGGCGAGACCGATGGTCAGGAGACCGAACCCGATCATGAGAGAGACATACAAAACTCGATCGCAGGCCGACAGGGAGGGCAGGGGCAGGAAGAAACTCACCGGCCGTTTCTGTTTGAGTGCCTTCTCCTGGACCAGGTACATGACACTGAAGGTGAAGGTGAGAAAAAGAGCACCGACACCCAGGGTGGAGACAGCGATGTGCAGCCGGAGGAGCGGCTGGTTATAGGCGGGGGCGACGACCACTGACTCGGGAAGCAGCCAGCCGCTGAACAGGAACAGGAGCAGAGCCAGGGGAAGCATGAAGATTCCCAGGACATGGAGGCGGTAGCGCATGTACCCGTAGAGGTAAATGGCCACCGCGATGAGGGCCAGAGCGGAGAGCACGTTCCGGATCGCACTGCCCTGTGCGGCCGGCAGGTGCTGGAAAGTGATCGTGAAGGCGCCCAGGTGGGCCACGAAGCCTGCCCCGGCAGCGATTGGCGCCAGAGCAAAGAACCCTTTTCGTCGCGCCAGCAGCGACCCGAAGGCCAGCAGCGTGGAGAAAGCGTACCCGCCGAGAGCCAGTCGTTGCAGGATGATTTCCAAGGAGAGTCCGCCGTAGGTTGACCGGCATCATTCTATCAGCCCCGGCGCCACCCGGACAAGGCGACAGAGAGCGCCTAGGACCGTGCCCCCGTGGCGCCGTCACGGGCGCGCAACCGGTTCA